>CAYTDO010000017.1:0-34883 GCA_964436645.1 uncultured Methanosarcinales archaeon
GCCAACTCTGATTATGGCGACACTACAATATCCGATAAGGGCAACAAGTCAATATTCTTCTTTGTAGACGTGCCTAGCTCCGGATTAAGCGCGCAGCTGTATAATGCGACATGGAACATCAGTGTTGTGGACAATCCGTAAAGCTTATTAACTCTTTTATTTTTTAAATCTAAAATGAAGATTTTAATTTTTGCTTTATTTATAGCGGTGCTTAGCCTTAATGCTGGCGCTCTGTCTGTTGTCTCTGATTACCTTGTAAATGATACATTGCTTATTGAAGAAGGCTCATCAAAGCTTTATGGTGCCAGGCTCCAAAACCCAGGCTCAGAAGAAATTTACCTTCAAATAACCTATGATAATACTACTGCAAAGATAATTGGCTATGAAGAGATTAATGCAGTGCCTCCGCAATCAAGCAAGCCGATTCTTTTCAATGTTTCCGCGCCGCCTAAAGCTAAGCCCGGCAAAATATATATAATAAGCTATACAGTCCATGAGCTCTCGGGCAGCGGCCAGGGAGTGCCAATACTGCTGAAGATCAGCAAGAGCCTTAAAGTTAAAATCATTAAAGACCCTGATAAATTTTACATTGATGAGCTTAAGCAATTTATTCCCCAAGCTGCAATCTTAGGAGTTATCCTTTTTTTTTTAATAATGAAATTTGCTAAGAAAGCGGGCATAAAAATCAAATGGAAAAAAAATTGGAAGTTTTGATTCCGGGCATTATTATGAAAAGAGGATATTCATACTCACTATCGTTCGTTGATTTCAATCCGAGATTGAAATTATTGCTGCTATTTCTAGCAATAGCATTCTCTCAGCTTGCTTATGGCGAGCTGGGAACGTCCATTGGCACAGGGCTTACAATAGTTGATACAACTGCTCCTGTAATTAACTTAACCTCTCCGTTAAACAATAGCGGGAATATTAATGAAAATGTAACTTTTTTTTATAATGTGAGTGATGCAAGCGATGTCAATAGTTGTTCTCTTTTAATCAATGGCAAAACAAATATAACAGATACCTCAATCACAAAAAATGCCCGAACAAATTTTAGATTGAATAGCACCAATTTAGGACCCTATAATTGGAGCATTAACTGCACAGACAGCTTGGGCTTAATTGGAAGCAGCGATGCGCGATCTTTTTCTGTCTTTTTTCTGAAACAATCTAATTTTACAATTACTAACCTTTCCTTAGTTGATATCGGGGATGTAACTAATTTTTTTATTGAAGAATCTAATTCTGGAAAGATAAATTTTAGAGAAAGCCTGGATTTGAGCCAGGGCATGGACTTAGGTAAACACATAAATATATCCTTTAACAGGATAGAGCTTAATTCAACGGCATTAAGCGCGCTAAATAAGTCCGCAACCTTGCACCTATACGGCCTGGCATTTACAAACCCCAGAGTCTTGGCAGATGGAGCAATCTGCCCCGACAGCATATGCACGGAAGTTTCTTATTCAGGGGGAACTTTTGCATTTAATGTAACCCATTTTACAGCTTATTCTTCGGAAGAAACGCCAGGTGGAGGGGATGGCAGCGGATCAGGATCATCCAGCAGCGGCGGATCAGGATCATCCAGCAGCGGAGGAGGCGGAGTAATACCTCAAGAAAAAACATCGGATTTTACAATTGACAAAAGCACAATAAAAATCACTCTTAAGCAAGGCCAGACCAAAGAAGAATTCATCACAGTTAAAAACACTGGCGGGACGGATCTGGATTTGGCCGCATCTCTTCAGGCATTAAAAGAATTTATTATTTCTCCCAGCCTGGATGAAATAAAAACTAGGTTAAGCCCTGATAATGAGAAAACATTAAGCTTTATTTTTGGAGCTAAAAAAGACCAGATTCCGGATATATATGTTGGCGAGATTAAAATCACAAGCGGAAACATTGAAAAAATAGTAAATACCATAATGGAGATTGAATCCGCAAGGCCATTGTTTGATGTGGATGTCCTGGTATTGCCAGAGTATAAAAGCATTTTCCCCGGCAAGGGCGTATATCTGGATGTTTCATTATTCAATGTCAGGGGCTTTGGCCGAGTAGACGTTTCCCTCGAATACTCGATTAAAGATTTTAAGGGCAATTTGATAGCTAAAGAGGAGGAAACTTTAGCTGTAGAAAACCAGGCAAAATTTGGCAGGGAAATCCTGCTGCCAAGCGACATAAAGCCAGGAACCTATGTCGCATCTGTAAAAGTCAATTATGAGGATTCTGTAGGGATAAGCTCGGATATATTTGAAGTTAAGGCAAAATCAATAAGGCTTTACCCTATAGCAATTAATGACTATACATTTTACCTGCTGCTTGGCATTGTGGCTGTATTTGTCGTTTCTATCTTCATAATGTATGAATTCAGCTTAAATAAGAAAAAGCATGCCCCTAAAACTAAGGAAGAAGAGGGTAAAGTGGCCAAAAAAGAGGATAAGGCAAAAAAAATGGAAAAGGAGCTTGAAGCCCTGGAGCAAGGGCATAAGGCTAAATTTATTTCGGATGAGTCTTTTGAGAGAAGAAAGGAAGAGATTGAAAAAGAGTTAAAAAGGCTAAAAGAATAAAAAAATAATGCCGCTTTATAGGCAAATTCACTTTAGCTATTATATTTTATTTTATATCAGAATCCTCATTGCTCAGCTCAGTCTGCTTTTCATCGACAACTTCATCAACTTCCTTGAAAATTTCCTGCTGCTCAAATTCATTTACCCTTATGCCTTCTTTTCTTGAATATTTATACAAAGTTTTTTGGCCCTGGTCCACAGAATAGCTTAGCGGATTGATAATCATGCCATCAGTTGCCGCTATGACCTGGACATTTGTCTCTTTTTGCATCCCCCTTGCTTCATATAAAGGGTCAGACTTGATGAAATTGGCCCCGAAATGAGTTATTATTGCAAGCCTTGGCTTAACTGCGCTTATTATTTTTATTGCATCATCCTTGCATAGGTTATACCTGTCTTCTTCCTTGTTGAGGCATGGCACATTTAAGATAAGGACATTTGAATTTTCATATCCAGCTAATGTTTCGACGCTGTACATTGTGTCTCCTGAGTAAGATATTGTGTATTCTGGAGTTATTAATTTAAATCCTATTGCGCTTGGATCAGAATGCTTCGCTTTTAAAGCGATTATCTCTACGTCATTAATGCCAACTTTTCTTCCTGCTTTAAGAACTATGCACCTTTCAAGAAAATCACGGTAGCGCTTTTGCAGAAAAGGCTCTTCATTTGGCCTTCCGTTTATAACTGTCTTGTTTGACACAAGGACGCTTTTCCTGTCAAAGCCGCTGTAAGTCATCGCATCAATTACTGCGTTTATATCATTGCAATGATTAATGTGATTATGAGAAACCAATAAGGCAGTCGTTGCTCTAAGGTTGATTCCTGCATTTTTTGCCATGACTAATGAGCCCGGGCCAGGGTCGATGTGAAACTGGTCTTCTCCTATCTGCAGGATAATCCCGCCAGAGGCCCTTACCTGCTTGCCGACAACATAACTGTCCCCGCCGGTGCCTAAAAATATTATGCTGGACTCTATTTTTACCCCCTCCGGAAGCTTATTGGCTGCAGTTAATATAAATTTTTCTATAATTTAATGCCAGACATAAATAACTCATAAAATTGTTATGTCTGGCAAATATTAGTAAGCGATTTTTTCTATGACTTATTTTTGTCGCTTACTAATTCTCCGGGGTTTTATACTTGGCAATATTATTGTTACTATCAAATAATTAGCAAAACCTTTGTATATTCTGGCCATAGAACTGATATATGATAAAAGAAAAAAATAATATGACCCAAGAAGAAAAACAACAGCTTATCAAAGAACTAGCTAAGATTGATGTAGGGGGCTTCATAAAGAAAAACAAAAAATTATTAGATGCTTTGGCGAATAACCAACTCTTTTTTCATTTATCATAATTTATAATTTTCTTATATTCTCTTTAGTTTCAGAAGGAATTACTAACTTTGTAATGTGAGTTTTTATAAATTTTTGGCAATCTTTTTCTTTTTTTGCCCCCGTTGCAACTTCTGTAATAAACTTTTTCGATTTCCTAAACGGAAGCTTCCAGATAGAATACCCATTATACTCAAGAAATGAGTTTGACGTGACTATAGCGGCTCTTTTATTTCCATCTGTAAATTGGTGTTTTGAGGCAATATTGTACATTATAAAAGCGGCTTTTTTAAATTTTCCTTTCTTCCTTTATTATCAGCTCAATCTCCTTTTTGCTTACTGCGCACCCATTCATCTTGACGCCCCACAGCACGCTCTCCAGCAGAGTCTCTTTGGTCTGGCTATTCACTATATATTTGTCCAGCAGCCCTTTTTCATAGGCAATTGTGGCCAATTCAACAGACCTTATTATTTTGACATCTTTTGTCGCTTTCTGGAAATCCCTTAAAGCGGCTCTGTTCTCATTAATTTTAGTATGCAGATTATGCCTTAATATATGCCGGAGCTTTCTTGGATTTTCCACTAAAAGCCTTGTTGTTCTTTCGTCAACCACGAATGCGTCAGCTTCTTTTTCAAGATACAATGCGATTGCAGACATCTCAGCTTCGTGCACAAGCTTCATGTCGTGCCCAAAGGCGTTGTAGCATCTATTCGCCAAATCAAGGAGCTTTGAAGAAGTTTCCCTTATCCTATCATCATCTATAACCTCAAGAGTTCCATTTTCAATGTAATGCAAAACCTGGAGGGCTTCGAACTTAAATCTCTTTGTCATGTTGAGTGGCACATCAACTAACTCCTTTTTGACAGATTCGGTTATGTAAAAATTTGCTTTGCCCATATCCTTTAACGCATCAAGAATCCATAATAGGTTGTTCATTGTCAGGCTTATTATCGGGCCCGTATCGAAAACAATAGTTTTCATGAGAAGAGCCTCCTTGCAAATTTCATCCTGCTTTTAATGTCAATGCCGGGGGCATATTCTATTATTTTCGTTTTGCCGAGATAATCCATAAGGTCCCATTGCGAAATGCCGAGAACTTCTGCTGATTGGGCGCATGAAACGCCATGCTCGCATAATCTCGATCCCTTTTTTATCTGTGCTTGGTTAATCACTTCCTGCACATATAAATCTATTTTGCTGTCTATTTTAGATATTATCAGGAAGAGTTTTTTCATAATCTCATGGAAGCTTTTTTCGTCGTTATTTTTTAAGTGTTTTTTTTCAAGAATGAAAAGATCAAGTATTTCCATGTATTCAGGGCTTTCCTCAGAATATCTGCCCATTATTTTTGAAAGGGCATAGACTAAGACTGCCAGCGAGACAGAGCACTCATCCTGGAAGATGGATGCATTATGGATGGTGTGGTCGCTCAGGCCTTTCAGCTCTAGAATATCCCTGTCTTCTTTTGTCTGCAGGACTTCAATGACCCCTTCAACAATTTTAAGGGCATCTTCCATAATCTTTTGGTCCATGAATTGATTATCTTATTGTTCTTTTATAAAATTTTCTTTTATTTGGGCTTCCATGAAAATCTCCGCTGCGCTGCGGGTTAGCAGCTCCGAGCCCATTGCATCCGGGCTGAAAGCATCGGCCAGGTTCCGGTGAATTGCGGGCGGCGAGCTAAAAAGCCGCTCGTCGCATCTCACGGAGCGGCCCACTGGCCTCTTTAGATGCGCTTAGCAAGGGGCTCGGCCTCAAGGCTGCTAACCTGCATTTTCATGGAAGCCAAAATTTCAGAAACCTTTAAATACACTCTTAATCTCCATATTCTCTATGAACAGAGTTGGTTGTCTTCATTTTGAGTAAACTTCTTTTAGGCTTTGATAATCTTGATTCTGAAAAAACAAATCTGATTGGAAATAGCTCTATTTCTAGCCATCATCATTGCTAATATCTTTCATTGCCAATCTATTTTTTTTAAATAAAATATAAATAAATGATGACCTATTCGGGGTGAAAAATTGAAAAAGTTTATAATGGAACAGAAGCTTAATGGATTTGGAGAAGGGATGGTTGAATACATTATTGTGCCAAATAATACTAGCCTGGTAAGTTATGTAGATGTTGCCCTAAAATCCTTTGGAATGCCCAAGGGTTCAAGAATAATCAAGTCCAGGGGGGAAGATATACCCCTGATAGTAGAGGAATTCTTCAAGAAAGGAATAAATGCGGTTGGAATGACCGGCAGAGACCTGCTGAAAGAATACCAGCTGTCAAATGAGAATACCCTGCTTTCTGTCATAAAAACAATCCCCTGGGTGGATAAAAAAGCGATGTTCGGCAAGCCTGTTTTATGCTTATTGGGGCCAAAAGGCAAGAGCATGAAAAGCATGCCAAAAAAACTAAGGGTTTGCATCAATTCCAAATATAAGCACCTTGCAGCTAAATATCTTAACCAACTTGAGATTAAGGACTACGAGCTTGAAAAAATTTTCCTTTCAGGCTCCACAGAAGCATCATACACCAGCGGCCTAGCTGATTTGGTCATAGAGATAGTTTATACGGGCGCTTCAATAGAAGGGGCTGGCCTGGAAGTCTATGACAAGATTTATGAGAGCGATTTTGTGGTCATAGGGGTAAAGAACCCCGAGGAAATTTCCGGACACCCCAGGAACCTGGTCAATTTTTCGGAGTAATAACATGATTAAGCCAAGAAAAGCTGTTTTGGATATGCAGGAGTATAATCCCCCGACTTCCGGCAGAGAGAGCTATTTACGGCTGGATTTTAATGAAAATGCCGAGGGATGCTCGAAAAAAGTCCTGCAAGCTTTAAGAATCATAAAAGCTGACACTTTGGCAGCTTACCCGGAATACAGCAGATTAACAAAAAGATTGGCGAAATACTGCAATGTATCGGAAGATGAAATCCTGCCGACAAATGCGACTGACGAAGCAATAAAGACAGTCATTGAGACTTATGTCGAAAAAGGCAAGGATGAGGTAATAATTCCAGTCCCTACTTTTGCAATGTTTAAGTTTTATGCACAATTAAACGAGGCTATTCTTAAGGAAATTTTTTATAATGATGATTTAAGCTTTCCGACAAATAAGGTTTTAGGGTCAATAAACAAGAACACAAAGATTGTTGTTTTGGTAAATCCAAATAATCCTACAGGAACGCCAATAAAAGATGGGGATATAACAAAAATAATAGAAAAAGCAAAAAATAATGAAGCGTTGGTTTTTATTGATGAGGCCTACTGGCAGTTTTACGGTAAAACCTCCATTCCTTTAATAAAAAAATATGATAATTTGATTGTAACCCAGACATTTTCCAAGGCTTTTGGATTGGCAGGGCTTAGGCTGGGCTACATAGTTTCCAATAAGGAAAATATAAAAAATATGGCTAAGGCCCTTTCTCCTTACAGTGTAAATGCGGCAGCCATATCCTGCGGGCTTGCAGCTTTAAATGACCGGGAATATGTTAAAAAATATGCAAAAGAAGTTTCAGAGTCAAAAAAAATCGTATACAATGAGCTTGAAAAACTAAAATTAAAGTATTATCCAAGCGAGGCTAACTTTGTTTTATTGAGCTTAGGAAAAAATGCAGCTTTATTCTGCAAGAAATTAAAGGAGAAGGGCATACTTGTGAGGGACAGAAGCAGCGACCCTCTTTTATATGGATTTGTAAGGATAACTTTAGGCACCCAAGAGCAGACAAAGAGGCTTATTGCAGCAATAAGCGAAACAATAAAAGAAATAAATCCTATGCTTATTTTTGACATAGACGGCGTTTTGGTTGATGTTTCAAAATCTTACAGGGTTGCAATAAAAAAAACTGCCGAGTATTTTACAGGAAAAGAAGTATCCTTAGAGGATGTCCAAGCCCTTAAAAATATGGGCGGCTATAACAATGACTGGGATGCGAGCGAGGCACTAATAAAATTAAAAGGAAAAAATGCCGGACAGCAGGAGATAATAGGCAAGTTCCAGGAAATTTATGCAGAGCTGATGGATAATGAGCCGTGGCTTCTGGACAAGCAAATATTAGAATCGCTATCAAAAAGATACAAAATGGCTATATTCACCGGAAGGATAAGGGAAGAGGCTGAATATGTGCTTAAAAAAAATAATGCAAGAAAGTATTTTGACAAGATAGTTGCAATGGAAGATGTCCTGAAAAGAAAGCCAAATCCTGAGGGCATACTTAAGCTGATGAACGGCTCCAAGAATGCGTATTATTTTGGGGACATGATAGATGACATGAGAGCAGCGGCATCTGCAAATGTAATGGGGATTGGGATTCTTCCCCCGCAGGATAAATCAAAAAGAATGGAAGAGCTTTTAATTGTCAATGGGGCAAAGCTTGTTTTGGATGATATCAACAAAATAGCAGAGGTACTTGAAAATTAAAAAACATTTTTCAGTATCCCGGGGGATATTAAAATGAGGGCTGCAAAAATTGCCAGAAAGACAAAAGAAACAGACATCATTGTAAATTTAAGCATAGATGGAACAGGGAAATATGAGATAAAAACTCCAGTAGGCTTTTTTACCCACATGCTTGAATCTTTTGCAAAACACGGGCTTTTTGACATCAAGATAAAAGCCGGGGGGGATATCGAAGTTGACCAGCACCACACTATAGAAGACATCGGAATAGTGCTTGGGCAGGCCTTTAACAAAGCTTTAGGAAAAAAGAAAGGAATCAATCGAGCAGGATATTTTGCATATCCGATGGATGAGGCATTGGCTGTTGTCGCTGTCGACATAGGCGGAAGGACATATCTGCAATATGATGCTAAATTCAAAGAAAGGCTTTGCGGCAGCTTCGATACTGATACATTGGAGGATTTTTTTTACGGCTTCAGCATAGGATTGGTGGCAAATATTGCGGTAAGGATGCCTTTTGGAAGAAGCGACCATCATAAAATAGAGGCTATATTCAAGGCTTTTGCCAAGGCAATGAAGATGGCATGCTCTACTGATAAAAGGGCGATGGAAAGCATACCAAGCACTAAAGGATCAATATGATTATTTGTTTTAAAAGATTACTTTGATCAAAACGCTACGCAAATATAGTCCGAGGCTCGCTGTCATGCACATCGCTCGCCTCGGTTTTATAACTTCGCGGCATTGTAGCCGCGGGTAAAATTTGCCGAAGGCACAAATTTGTTTTGTATCTATAAAATGGAATCCTTAAAATGATAGCAATAATCGATTACGGAGCGGGAAATGCGAATAGTGTAAAAAATGCATTGGATTATTTGGGATACAGGTCTTTTATAACCTCAGAGCCTGAAAAAATCCTGAAATCAGACAAAGTAATTTTTCCAGGAGTCGGCAGCTTCGGGGATGCAATGAAAGAGCTCAAAAAAAGGAAGATTGATGGCGCAATAAAGAAAACTATCGGGGCAAAAAAGCCATTTTTAGGCATATGCATAGGCATGCAGGCCTTGTTTGAGGAAAGCGAGGAAAGCCCAAAAGCAAAAGGATTAGGGATATTCAAGGGCAAAGTTGTAAGGTTCAGGAAAGGAAAAATCCCGCAGATAGGCTGGAACAAAATAGATTCAAAAACTATTGGAAGCGGGTATGCATATTTTGTCAATTCATTTTATGCAGTTCCAAGCGATAAAAATATCATTGAATCAACCGGCGACTATCATGGAAAATTTGCCGCGGCAGTAAAAAAAGACAATGTTTTAGCAACTCAGTTCCATATTGAAAAGTCAGGAGAGTTTGGATTAAGGATAATAAGGGAATGGCTGGGCAATTAAAACGGGGGATTAATCATGCTTACAAAAAGAATAATACCGTGCCTTGATGTAAAAGATGGCAGGGTTGTGAAAGGAATAAACTTTGCCAATTTCAAGGATGCTGGAGACCCTGTCGAGCTGGCAAGATACTATAACAAGCAAGGAGCGGACGAGCTCAGCTTTTTAGATATAACAGCTTCCTATGAAAAAAGGAAAATCATGATAGGCATAATAAAAAAAGCCGCAAAAGAAGTCTTTATCCCGTTAAGCGTAGGCGGGGGCATAAATTCGGTTGAGGTAATAAGGGAGCTGCTGAACGCAGGCGCGGAAAAAGTAAGCATAGGGACTGCAGCAGTGAAAAACCCCAATTTAGTCAAGGATGCAGCAAATAAATTCGGCTCGCAGGCAATCGTGCTTTCAATTGACGCTAAGAGGAAAAATAATTCATGGACGGTTTACATCAAGGGCGGGAGAGAAGACTCAAACATTGACGCTTTAAAGTTTGCTAAAAAGATGGAAAAATACGGAGCTGGAGAGATATTGCTTAATTCGATAGATATGGATGGAACAAAAGAAGGCTATGACCTTGAGCTGACTAAAACATTTAGCGAGGAGCTAAATATTCCGATAATAGCATCCGGCGGAGCTGGTAATCTAGATCATATAAGGGATGTTTTGACAAAAGGCAAGGCAGACGCTGCTTTGGCAGCTTCAATATTCCATTATAAGAGCTATTCAATAGAGGATGTAAAAAAATATCTGGAAAAAAATGATGTCGAGGTAAGGCTTTAGAGCTTTTCAATAAAAAAATACAACAAATTAATATTAAAAATAAATAAATAGATGCAGAGTGGTGTTCAACTAAACAATGATTATTCCAAGCATAGACCTGATGGATGGCAAGGCAGTCCAGCTCAGGCAGGGAAAGGAAAAAGTCCTTGAAAGAAAGAACGTATTAGGGCTGGCTAAAGAATTCTCAAAATACGGGGAGATTGCAGTAATTGACTTAGATGCGGCTCTTGGCAAGGGAAACAATTTAGAGCTGATAAAGAAGATATGCAGGATTGCTGACTGCCGTGTGGGAGGGGGCATTCGAACTATAGAAAAAGCAAGTGAAATTCTGCAGGCCGGGGCAAAAAAAATAATCATTGGGACAAAAGCAACCCCGGAATTCTTGAAAAAATTGCCCCGAGAGAGGGTTATTGTTGCAGTTGACACCAAAGACGGCTATGTGGTTACAAAAGGATGGGTTGAAAAGACCAAGCAAAAGCCAGATGCATTAATCAAAAACCTGGAGCAGTATTGCAGCGGCTTCTTATTCACGAATGTCGATAAGGAAGGGCTGATGAAAGGCTTTGATTTTGAGATAGTAAAAAAGCTCAAGGCGCTGACCAAAAACAAAATGACAATTGCAGGCGGCATTTCTTCAATTTCTGATATTAAAAAAATAGAATCTTTAGGGGCGGACTCGCAATTAGGCATGGCCCTGTATACTGGGAAAATAGAATTGGACAAGGCATTCATCTCTTTACTGGATTTTGAGAAAAACAAAGGATTGATGCCTACAATTGTGCAGGATAGCAAAAAACAGGTTTTGATGCTGGCATTCTCCAATAAAGAATCCTTATCAAAGACTTTCAAGTCTGGCAAGGCGACATATTACTCAAGGTCAAGGAAAAAAATCTGGCAGAAAGGAGAGACTTCCGGGAACTTCCAGGAAATCCTGAAAGTAAGGTATGACTGCGATAGGGATGCTTTGCTGTTTGTTGTCAAGCAGAAGAATGTGGCATGCCATAATGGAATGTATTCGTGCTTTAGCGATAAGGAATTCCAGCTTGAAGATTTATATGAAATAATCAAGGACAGGATAGATAATCCGAAAGCAGGCTCATACACTTCAGATATAGCAAAGGATGAAAGAAAAATCAAGGAGAAAATCAGGGAGGAGTCTGAAGAAATACTGGATTACAAGGATACTGATAATCTAATTTGGGAAATATCGGATTTGATGTTTTTCATAATCGCCTTGATGGCAAAGAAAGGCATAACTTTGGACGATATAAGGAATGAGCTGTGGAGAAGAAGAAAATAATATGGAATCAAAAGCACAATCAACAACAGAGACTGTAAAAGATATAATTAAGTCTGTAAGGGAAACGGGCGACAATGCTGTTAGATATTATACTGAAAAGTTCGATAACTTAAATTTAAAAGATTTTGAAGTGAAAAAAGATGAAATTTCCCGGGCATATAAATCGGTCAGCAAGGAAACATTGTCTGCTTTAAAGCTTGCCAAGAAAAATATAGAGCTTTTTGCCAGGAAGCAGATGGGGCAATTCAGGAATTTTGAGCTTAGAAATGACGGATTTATTGCCGGGCAAAAAGTCATTCCAATAGAAAGAGTCGGAGCTTATGTTCCTGGCGGGAATTATCCTTTGCTTTCAACTGCATTAATGTGCGTTATTCCGGCAAAAGTTGCAGGAGTAAAGGAAGTCATAGTATGCTCGCCTAAAATAAAGCCAGAAACAATAGTGGCTGCTGACATTGCGGGGGCTGGCAGGATATTTAAGATTGGAGGGGCGCAGGCAGTTGCTGCGATGGCTTATGGCACAAAAACAATACCTAAAGTTGACAAGATTGTGGGGCCAGGAAATGTTTATGTTACCGAGGCAAAAAAACAGGCTTATGGGGATTGCGGGATAGATTTTCTTGCAGGGCCAAGCGAGGTCATGATAATAGCGGACAAAGATGCAAATCCGCAGTTTATAGCGGCTGATTTATTGGCTCAATTAGAGCATGATGCTAATTCAAGGGCTTTTTTGGTCAGCGACTCAATAAGGATAGCGGAAGAAACAAAGAAGCAGATGAAGTTACAGATGGACGGGCTAAAAACCAAAAACATTATAAAAAATTCATTGAAAAATTTTAAAGCTATTCACATCAAAAAAATAGAAGATTCAATTAAAATTGCGAATGAGATTGCTCCTGAGCACCTGGAATTGCAAATAGCAAATCCCGAGAAATTAGTAATGGAATTAAGGAATTACGGCTCGCTTTTTATCGGCCCATATTCAGCAGAGGCATTTGGGGATTATTGCTCCGGGACAAACCATGTTTTGCCTACAAGAGGAGGTGCTAGGTTTACATCGGGGTTAAGCGTAAGGGATTTTGTTAAATTGCAGACTTACCAGAGAATCGATGAGAAAGGAGCAAGGATTTTGGCTAAGGCAGCTTTGCAATTAAGCAAGATTGAAGGTTTGGATGCCCACAATAAATCTATTTCAATAAGGTTAAACAAATAAATTTTTAAACCACATTACTGGGAGTTAGGCACATTTGACACATCGAACAATAAGCATCAATCATCAATCAAAAAATAATCAAACAATAACCCGATATCAAAAAATAAGCTAAAAATTGAAAAAATCAGGTAAACTAACATGACACTCCAGCTGCCAAAAGGAACAAGGGATTTAGGGCCGGAAGAGGCTATTGCCAGGAATAAGATAGTGGATACTCTTAAAAATACATTTGAGCTTTATGGCTATTCCCCACTTGAAACACCTGCATTTGAGAAGTATGACATCCTGTCATCAAAGTATGCCGGAGGGGCTGAAATCCTTAAGGAGACTTTTAAGTTCAAGGACCAGGGAGACCGAGAGCTGGGATTAAGATATGATTTAACGGTTCCAATGTGCAGATTTATTGCCATGAATCCGAACCTAAAAATGCCTTTCAAAAGGTATGCGATAGGCGATGTTTTCAGGGATGGGCCTGTTGAAAGCGCAAGATACAGGCAGTTCAAGCAGTGCGATGTGGATGTTGTAGGAATCAAGAGCATGGCTGTGGATGCAGAAATCATAATTTTAGCTTCAAGGGTTTTTAAGGAATTAGGCTTTGACAGCGCTATCAGGGTGAACAACAGAAAATTGCTTAATGATTTACTGGCATACTGCGGAGTCAGGAAAGATAAACTGGATGAAGCTATGCTCAGCATTGATAAATTGGGGAAGTTTGGAGTCGATTCAGTGAAAAAAGAGCTCAAAGAGAAAAAAATAGATGAGGAAATAATTGCTAAACTACTCAAAATCATAAATATCAAAGGGAAAAATAATGAGAAAATAAATGAAATCAAAAAAATTATTTCTGAGTCTGAAGGCCTAAATGAGATTGAGGAGCTTCTTGAAATATTAAGCTCTTTAAGGATTGATGCAGAATTTGATATCTCGCTTGCTCGAGGATTATCTTATTACACTGGAACTGTATTAGAAGTATTTTTGAAAAGCAGCAAAGTGAAGAGTGCGGTCTGCGCAGGCGGAAGATATGATAATATGGTGGGCTCTTTTTTAGGAAAAGGGGAATATCCGGCAGTGGGATTGTCTTTTGGCCTGGACAGAATATATGATGCTTATGTTGAAAAGAATGATTCAAAAAAGAAAACAACGGCTAAAATTTTCGTTGCCCCTATAGGCACATTCAAAGATTCGCTAAAAATAGCAGAGGAATTGAGAAACGAAGGGATAAATACAGATATTGACCTTTCAGGCAAAGGGCCTAGCAAGAATCTTGCATATGCAAACAGCATGGGCATTCCTTATGTCTTATTTATTGGGGAAAATGAGCTTAAGCAGGGCAAAGTAAAGCTTAAGGACATGAATTCGGGCAAAGAACAGCTTTTGACAGCAGAAGAGCTTGTTGTATTTTTACAGGAGAAAGTAAAGTAATTCTTTAGTTTTATAGAGATTAGATAATTTGGAATTTTTAATGAATTTAGAAAGATGGGCAGGTTATTTCCCCCTGAATTCTTCCATCAAATCTGTGGAATCGTTCAAGGAAAAAATTGTTTCCTTTTCCATTTGTCTCACCTCCTAAAATGAGTATTAAGGGAGTATGTGAGCTATATTCTGATATAGAACTGGTATTTATAAAGCTTTTGATTTTTGTGGCGTTATTGAAAAGCCCTCACTTCGTTCGGGTGCCACTTGGAAATCTGAAATTTCCAGCGTCCCGTTCGCTTTGCTCAAGGGGCATCGGCTCGCACTTAATGTTTTAGCTAAGGCTGGCATTCTCCGCAGGAGCCGTCCCTCTGGCCGGTTAGATGTTTGATTAAATGAGCCTCGCAATATTGATGGCGCCGCAACTTTTCAATAACGCCTGAAATTTTCAATTTACAAACCCCCGGAAATTTCCGATGTTCCGAATTGGGTTCAAAGCAATTGCTCCAAATCTTCCAATCTGCTAATCATCAAATCCCCTTTAGTATTAAACCCCACAACAACGCATCCCGCGCTTTTTCCCGCTTTGTAATCATTCTGGGTGTCTCCCACCAATATTGCTTCCTGAGGCCCAACTCCCAGATTCTTGCACAGCTTGATTACAGGATCCGGGTAAGGCTTTAATCTATGTACATCTCCCCCGGCAACTATAGAATCAAAAGAAGACTTTACCCCTAATCTATCTAAAATTTCCTCTGCCTGCGCTCTTAAAGTATTTGTGACCAATCCTATTTTTATTTTTTTATCTTTTACTTTCTGAATTATTTCTCTTGCGCCAGTCATAAGTTTTATAGTTTTGGTATGTTTTTCCGCAGATTTAGAATATTCTTCTTTGAAATCAGTTATTTCCTTGTAGTTCAGGTATTTCCTGGATTTTTTAGTAGCAAAGCCGCCCCACGCTGCTTTCTTGAATTCTTCTTTGCTTATTGGCTTTAGGTTAATGGTTTTTCTTAAGTCATTGAACACATTATGCCAAGCATCAAAAGAATCGATTAAAACCCCATCTAAATCAAATAATATTGCTTTAAGCTCAACATTCTTCTTTGGGACAAAGGTTTCATTGTACTTTCTCTGCCCGTAAAAAATCCAGTATAAAGCAAGAATCCCCGTTCCAACAATTACTAATCCTAGGAAAATGCTCATGTTAATGTTTGTGCTTATACCTTCCTCGCATTTCAACAATCTCAAGTCTTTTTAAAACTTCATCTGCATTATCCGCTTTTGCCTTATAGCCTTCCAAAGCTGCCTTGTAGCAATTTTCCCAAATACCAGAATGCTTCGATTCCAAAGCTTCTTTCAATAAGTGCAAATCTACTGCCCTGTCTTCTATCTTAGTTGAGAAGAAGCTCAAGCCAAAATCAATAAAAAATATTTCTTTTTTTTCCTTATCAAGAATCATATTTGAAGTCGTTAAATCTCCATGGATTATATTATTATTGTGCATGATTGCTATTTTCCCGCCAATTTCCCTGCTTAAGTTGGTGTGATTTTTTTCTAAAATATTTTTTAATAGGTTTCCTTCAATAAAATCCATAGTTATTGTGTTTTTTTCATTATTGGAAATCAATCTTGGAACTGGAAAATTTATTTTTTGCAATTTATCAAGAACCTTTGCTTCCCTGTTGGTCCTTGACTTCCTTAATCTGCTATCTATTTCTTTAATTCTATAAGTCTTTGGGAATCTTTTTTTTACAAGACTGCCTTTATCTAAAAAGATTTTCGATTCTGCGCCTTGTGCTATGAGTTTCATTGTTGCTTATCCAAAAGTAAATTATAATTTTTTTGACTTTTTTCTTTGAATTTTTTATTTTTTGAACTGATATGAGAATATAGTTTTAAGGAAAAAATTATGGAAGCACTAAGTATTATCGAGATAGTAGGCGCAATTATATAGTTTCCTTTTTTTAAATTGTAGAATATGACTAAAATAATTATTGCAGCTAATGCAATTAATGTTGGTGAATAACCATTAATTATTTTTATATATTCCCAACTTTTAAATTCCAGCTCATTAATCCTGTCTCTAATTTTTTGCTTATCCATATTAATTTAAAAAACTAAAAATAGCCCCGGGCAGATTCCCACATCAGAACCTTCGGTTCCGATACCTCCGAAGCCATTGATTAAAATAGCCCCGGGCAGATTCGAACTGCCGTCAGAGCCTCCAGAGGGCCCTATGCTTCGCCTTCCCTAATTGAATTAGAGAATTTGACCGCTACACTACGGGGCTGTATAAGAATGAGAAAAAGTTATGCCTATTAAAAGATTATCAATTTATGCAGCTTGCTGCTCAGCTTCCTTGGCTTTCTCTTCCTTTGATTCCTTCTTTTCAGAAGATTCCTTGCTTTCTTTGGCCTTGCCCTTCTTCTGCGCTTTCTCCTTTCTGCCCTGCTGCTGCTTTGCCTTTGCCGCCAGCTTCCTCTCCAAATCAACAATTACCAGGTCCCTTATCTCGCAGACCCTTAAAGGATAAATCTTGTTTATATCAGCTTTCAATGTCATCTGCAATTTGTGAGAAACCATATCATTGATTAAAGCCTCATAAGTATTTGCAGTAATATATTTTATTAGGAATTCCTGCGCTACCCTTCTTATCTTTGCAACAACTGTTCCTTTCGTAGCTGACCTTGTTATCAGAAGGGGCTTAACCCTCAAATGCTTGTTGTCAGAAGTTGTTACGGAAAAGGACATGTCAATTTTTTCTATATTTCTCCTCACCAGCCTTTTTATTGAGGAATTAATCATACTATAGCCGATGATGTCTGCAAAAGCCTTTCCGTTCTCAACGCTATTGACCTTGAAATTGATGTTTATGTTCTGCCTCTTGATGTCATTTGTAAGGTTCATAAGGTTGCTTTTCAGCCCCTTGCCCATCATTTCCTGAGGCTCATAAACATAGCTTTCCCCCAAAACAGCATTTTGGAACATTTTAGGAGCTAGAATGGGGTACCATTCTTTCCTTGCAATTTTAGCTTTAATCATTACTATTGGGAAAAATACCGCATTTAAAAAGATTTGGTATTTAAGGGCTTCCATGAAAATGCAGGTTAGCAGCCTTGAGGCCGAGCCCCTTGCTAAGCGCATCTAAAAAGGCCAAGGGGCCGCTCCGTGAGATGCGACGAGCGGCTTTTTAGCTCGCCGCTCGCAATTCACCGGAACCTGGCCTATACTTTCAGCCCAGATGCAATGGGCTATAAGCTGCTAACCCGCAGCGCAGCGGAGATTTTCATGGAAGCCGCATTTAAGCAAGAAAGCAGGCTTTTGACTTTTGATTGGTATCCTTCATAGTCGCAGTGGCATGCGGCGCGACAGGAGACGCTCCATACGGGAAACTAGGAAATGCTTTGCATTTCCGGTGTGCTCAGAAATCCACGATTTCTGACATGTCGCGCAGGACAAATCGCAGCGAAGCGGAGATTTGGCCGTCGCACCGCCTTTATCAGCTCTAAAAAATCCATAATAGAAAATAAGCCTTTACTTATACCTAATCTTAAAGCTAAGAAGAACAAACACAAAAATAAAAGTAAAAAAATTAGCAATAACTATAGGCAAAGACTTCATCATAACTCCATAATAAAGCCAAAGCAAAACCCCAACTAACATCAAAGAAAGCAAAGCCAATGAAAAATCTTTTGTATGCTTAGTCTTCCATGTCTTAATGACTTGCGGCAAAAAGGCAAAAGTTGTGCTTGCTCCTGCGAAAAAACCAACTATATCAATAAAATCCATTTTAGATGTCTAAGTTTGCAACCTCTTTTGCATGCTGCTGTATGAAATCCCTTCTTGGCTCTACCTGGTCGCCCATTAAAATTGTGAATATCTTGTCTGCATTAACAGCATCTTCCAGGCATACTTGCAGCAAAGTTCTGTTATCAGGATCCATGGTTGTCTCCCATAGCTGCTGGGGATTCATCTCTCCCAATCCCTTATACCTTTGGACAGAAGTATTCTCTCTCCCTATCTCTAAAAATATCTTCTCAAGCTGTTCATCCGAATAAGCGTAATACACTCTCTTATTTTTGCTGACCTTAAACAATGGCGGCTGCGCTATGTAAATGTTTCCGGAAGTAATCAAGGCAGCAGCATGCCTGTAAAAAAATGTCAATAATAAAGTCCTTATATGTGCTCCATCAACATCTGCATCTGTCATTATAACGACTTTGCTGTAACGCAATTTTTTGATATCAAATTCCTCAGCTATGCCAACTCCCAAAGCTGCCACTAAAGTCGTGATTTCCTCATTCTCAAAAATCTTGTTTAATCGCGCTTTCTCGACATTCAAAATCTTGCCCTTAAGAGGAAGTATTGCCTGGAATTTTCTATTTCTGCCTTGCTTCGCCGAGCCTCCAGCACTATCTCCTTCCACAATATAGATTTCGCATTTTGCAGGATCATCTTCAGAGCAATCAGCTAATTTACCGGGTAAAGAATGTGAATTTAATGCGCCTTTTCTTCTTGTAAGGTCCCTTGCCTTTGCCGCTGCTTCACGGGCCATTGCCGCATTTACGCATTTATCGACAATAACCCTTGCCATGCTTGGATTTTCTTCAAGGAAAGCTCCCAAGCAGTCATTTACTATGCTCTCTACAATGCCTTTTACTTCTGAATTCCCCAGCTTTGTCTTGGTCTGTCCCTCGAATTGAGGCTCCGGTATCTTGACAGATATAACAGCAGCCAACCCTTCCCTTACATCATCGCTTGAAAGCTTGAAATCCTTGACCTTTAATTTCTCAGCATAGGAATTAAGTGTCCTTGTCAAAGCGGTCTTAAATCCTACGAGATGCGAGCCCCCTTCCTGCGTGTTGATATTATTTGCAAAAGTGAATATGCTTTCCTGATAGCCAGCATTATATTGTATAGCTACCTCTGCATGAACTTCATTTTTCTCCTTGCCAAAGTAGACAACTTTATGCAGCGGCCCTTTATTTTGGTTAAGGAACTCAACAAAAGACACTATCCCCCCTTCATATTTGAAATCATTTTTCTCGTTAGTCCTTTCATCACAGAGGATTATTTCTAGCCCTTTGTTCAGGAAAGCCAGCTCCCTTAATCTGCTGGATAAAACATCAAAATGGAATTCTGTCTCTTGGAATATCTCCGGATCCGGAAGGAAAGTTACTTTTGTTCCTCTGCTTCCGTTAGAGTCTCCAATTACAGCAACCTGGCTTACTGGATTTCCTTGAGCATATTTCTGCTGGTGTAATTTCCCATCTCTGAATACTTCAACAGTAAGCTCCTTTGAGAGCGCATTGACAACAGAAACTCCAACTCCGTGCAAGCCGCCAGATACCTTATAGGTTTTCCTGTCAAACTTTCCGCCTGCATGAAGAATTGTCATGACTATCTCCAATGCAGATTTATTGTATTTAGGATGCACCTCTACGGGAATGCCTCTTCCATTGTCTATCACGGTCACAGAATTATTCTTATGGATTGTGACCACAATTTTATTGCAATGCCCAGCCAGAGCCTCATCTATGCTGTTATCAACAACCTCAAAAACAAGATGATGCAAGCCCCTCAGGCTGGTGCTGCCAATGTACATCGCAGGCCTTTTTCTTACTGCGCTTAAACCTTCCATTACCTGGATGTCCTTTGCGCCATAATCTGAATTATCAGTGTTTATTCCGTTACTTTGCTCTTCCATTTTGATTTTTTTGCCTATTTTGCAGTTTTTTAAAGATGTAAAATGAGTAAGATTTTATCCCAACGACGATAATTCTAAAGAGTAGTTGCTATATAAAGGTTTCGCTGGCGTTTCTCGTCGAGAAAATTAATTTGTTTCCGGGAAATTTTACATGTTTTGATAACTTAATTTCAATATTGAAAATAAAAAGAGCTAGATTCCATTTTCCTTAAACAAACCAATAACCTTTAAATAAAAACCTAGTTTTCAACAACAACATGGAACCAAACCAATTGCCACCAATAAAAAGGCTTGACAAAGCAGAATGGGAAATAACGAAAGACTATAAGCAAGGCATGCACGTCCCAGTCAAGATATTTGCAACAGAAAAAATTCTAAAGGAGATGGACTTTACAGTTTATGACCAGATAACTAATGTGGCAACTCTTCCGGGGATAATTAACTATGCAATGTGCATGCCTGACGGCCACAGTGGATACGGTTTTCCAATAGGCGGCGTTGCAGCATTTGACACTGAAAAAGGAGTCATAAGCCCGGGTGGAATTGGTTTTGATATCAATTGCTTAGTCAAAGATACGGAAGTAATGACAAGCTATGGCTATAAAAAATATATTCAAGACTTTGAAGCAGATTTTAGCGATGTTAACAATCCAAATTCTGATTATATTCTGAAAACTAGGAATTGCCACCAACCTATTGTTTCATTTGATATCGACCAAAAGTTATTTTCTTCCAAAGAAATTCTTTACTTTATGAAGAAAAAACATTTTGGTTTAATATTTCAAATTACAACAAGATTAGGTTACACAATTCAAGTTACAGGAGAACATCCAATTCTAACTGAAAAAGGTATGATAAAGGCAGAGTCCCTTACAAAAGGCGATAAAATATCAGTCTATCCTTTTGAAGGAGTAAAATACGATGAACCGATAGATTCTTTTTTGGTGGAAGACGAATCCTGCTTTACTAAGCAAGAAATAGATGAGTTAAGGAAAAGGGAATTATTCCCATTAAACATCAAAAATCCAAAAATACCAATAATAACAAAAATGTTCGGATATCTGCTTGGCGATGGTCAGATTTATATATCTGGTGAAAAAGGACTTATTTGTGCCTATGGTTCTGAAGAAGATCTAAAAGAAATTCAAGCGGATTTTGAAAAGGTTGGATTTTCTGCAAAAATTCATAGCAGAAGAAGGAACCATAGGATACCTGCAAGGTATGGTAATGTCGAATTCGAAGCTTTAAATTATGAACTTCATGTTTCTTCTAAATCTTTGGCTAAACTTTTCTTTGCCCTGGGCTATCCTATTGGCGTTAAAACCAATACTAATTTCTTGGTTCCTAATTGGATAATGAATGGTCCGTTATGGGTAAAACGATTGTTCTTATCAGGATTTTTTGGTGCAGAACTATTTAAGCCAAGAACGCATACAAAGGCGGGGTTCGATTGCCCAACAGCATCTTTAAATAAAAATAGCCAGTTAATTTCAAATGCCAGAAAGTTTTGTATAGAGTTGATGACTTTGCTAGAGGACTTTGGCGTTAAATCCCATAAGCTCCAACAGAGAAAGGACTACAAAAATAGGTTTGGACCAACTTATAGGCTAAAATTACAGATATCTTCAGAAGAGGGCAACTTACTGAGATTGTGGTCAAATATAGGTTTTGGCTATAACAAAAAGAGAGAAACTCTATCCCATATTGGAATACTCTACATAAAAGAAAAGAAGCTTTTAACCCAAATAAGGAAACGGGCTGCCACTAGAATAAAAGAATTAAGAAAACAAGGCTTAAAAGTAAAAGAAATTCAGGAGTTGCTTGAATCGAAATTCATAAATAAAAGATTTATTCTTAGGCATTACTATGAAAATGCCGGGCAAAGAATAACCTTGGATTTTAGCTCATTTAATGAATTTATAGAAATAAAAAAAAAGGAGTTCGAGAAATATGGCTGTTTATTTGATAGTATTGAATCTATAAATAAGAGACAATACGCTGATGATGTATACGATTTCAACATACCAAAAACTCATAATTTTATCGCAAATAATATTATAGTTTCAAATTGCGGCATGCGCCTCGTGCTTACAAACCTTACCTACAAAGACATCCAGCCAAAGCTAAAGCCATTAGTTGATAATTTATTCGACAGAGTTCCAGCAGGAGTCGGCAGCAAAGGCTTTGTTAAATTAACAGCATCCGAATTTAAGCAAGTTATCGAGCAAGGCGCAAAGTGGTGCGTTGAAAAAGGCTATGGCTGGGAAGAGGATTTAGGCAAAACAGAAGAAGATGGATGCATGCAAAGCGCTGACTCAAAAAAGGTAAGCGACCGCGCTATATCCAGAGGATTGAACCAGATAGGCACTCTAGGCAGTGGAAACCATTACCTTGAAATCCAGGCTGTAAAAGAAGAAAATATTTTTGACAAGGAAGCTGCAAAAAAATTAGGATTATTCCCGGAGCAGATTGTAATAATGTTCCATTGCGGCTCGAGAGGATTTGGCCACCAGGTAGCAACTGATTACCTGCAAACTTTCCTGAAAGTCATGGAGCCAAAATATGGGATAAAAGTTTTAGATAGGGAATTGGCATGCGCCCCGTTTAACAGCAAGGAAGGCCAGGATTATTTCTCTGCAATGAAATGCGGCATCAACATGTCCTTTGCAAACAGGCAGACAATCCTGCACAGGATCAGGGAAGTTTTCTCAAAAATATTCAGCGCAGATGCAGAAAAATTAGGGTTAAAGATGGTCTATGATGTTGCGCATAATACTGCAAAATTAGAGAAGCATATTGTTGATGGAAAAGAAAAAGAGGTTTTAGTCCATAGAAAAGGCGCTACAAGAGCCTTTGGCCCGGGAAGAAAAGAAGTTGCCCAAGAGTATAGAAGTTTAGGCCAGCCAGTAATCATTGGCGGTTCTATGGAAACGGGCTCTTATTTATTGTTAGGTACTGAGGGGGCAATGCAGAAAACTTTCGGAAGCACCGCCCATGGTGCTGGAAGGACAATGTCAAGGACAAAAGCCCGGCAATTATGGCACGGCCAGACCTTGCAGAAAGAACTTGAGAAAAAAGGAATTTACATAAGGACAACTTCTTTTTCCGGACTGGCAGAAGAAGCCGGAGGCGCATATAAAGACATAGATGAAGTCATAGAAGCAGCAGACATAGCCGGTATTTCTAAGAAAGTCTGCAAATTCAAGCCGATAGGGAACGTCAAGGGTTAAAATAGATAAATTTCCAACAAAAAAACTTATAAACTGGCTAATAAGCTAAATCCCAATGCCATTAATACAATCTATTTCAGGCATCAGGGGCGTATACGATGATGGCCTGGATGAGTCTGTAGCTGAAAGATACGCTTACTCGTACTTATCTTTATTACGGGAAAGGCTGAAAAAAGAAAGCCCCACAATAGTCCTGGGAAATGATACAAGGCCTTCCAAGGACATAATAAAGAACGCAGTGATTGGGATTTTAAGCTGCGATATAATAGACTTAGGCACTGCTTCTACGCCCATGGTTGAGTTCGGAGTGAGGCATTTCAAGGCAGATGGCGGCATAATAATAACTGCGTCCCACAACGAGCCTTACTGGAACGGATTCAAATTCCTGGACAAGGATGGCGCTGTCTTAAGGCCAAAAGCTATGCAGTCAGTAATTAAAAAATACAATAAAATAAAAAACACAAAAAACGAGGAATTCCTATCAAAGCATATATACAAAAAAGTAAATCCAAAAAAATTATATATAAAAAAAGTCTATAAAAAATACAAGGAAATTAATGAATCTTACTCCAGATACATCTTAAATTTCTTATCAAAAGATGACAAGGCAAAAATAAAAAATGCCAAACTGAGTATAATTATCGATCCAAACGGCGGCACCGGGATAATTGCAAAGGAAATTCTGCAAAAACTAAATGTAAAAGTCCATGCCATAAATATGGAGCATGGCGAATTCAACAGGGCAGTGGAGCCAAATGAAGATTCTCTCATTTATTTGACAAACGATGTAAGAAATAAAAAATATGATTTTGCAGCAGGATTTGACTGCGATGCTGATAGGGTTGAGATTGTTACGGAAAAAGGGATGGTATCAGGAAATCAAATTTTAGCGCTGGTTGCAGACGATATTTTAAAAATTGCAAAAAACAAAGCCATTGTTGTCAATGATGCTACATCCAATGTTGTAAAGGAGATTGCAAAAAAACATAATGCACAATATGTTGAAACGGGAGTTGGGGAGATAAATGTTGTGGATAAGATGTGCAGCATTAACGCCCCAATTTCAGGGGAAGGAAGCAGCTCAGGAACTATAGTATACCCTTCAAGATGCAGGGATGGAATATTAACTATTACCTACATCTTAAAAATAATTGCAGACAGCAATAAAAAGATTGACGAACTTGTAAATGCATTGCCAGAATATTACAATGTTAGGAAAAAAGTTAATATAAACTCAAAAAAATATGGAATTGTAGAAAAAAAGATTGAAAATTACTACAAAAATAAGGGCTTTAAGGTCAAAAAAAACAAGGAATCAGGAAGCCTTAAAGCAGAATTGAACAATTCTTTTGCATGGTTCAGAGTTTCCAAGACAGAAGCCGATGTTTTAAGGGTTATAACTGATTCCAACAATAAAGACAATGCAGAATCCTTGATGCAGGAAGCTTTAAATTTAGTCAAGCCTTATTCCAGATAGATGCCGGATGTGAAGAAATATCCCTGAATAGCCACAAAAAGATATTTATATAAAACTCATTCTTAATTTGATTTATGACCAACATCTGCATCCAAACCCATGGATGCTCTGCAAACCTTGCTGAATCTGAGATAATGATGGGCTTGCTTTCAAAAGCTGGCTTCCATATAGTTGATGACATGGAATACTCTGATGTGAACATAATAAATATCTGCACAGTAAAAGGGCTGGCAATTCCAACAGCTGAAATAAAAAAAATCACGGAGCAGTTTCCAGGTAAAAAACTGGTCATAACAGGGTGCATAACCAAAGACATAATCCCGGCAATAAGAAAAATAAACCAGTCAGCATCTTTAATCAACACCCATAATATCCACATGATTGTGGAGGCAGTTGAAGAGCTCATGCAGGGCAATGTGCTTGAAGCCTTAGCCCAGGAAAAAATAATTAAGATAAGCCTGCCAAAAATAAGAGCCAATAAAACCATAGGCATTGTGCCTATAGCCTCTGGCTGCGCAGACGCATGCACATACTGCTCGGTAAAGCTGATCAAGGGGGATATTTTTTCTTATCCGGAAGAGCATATCATCAACGAAGTAAAAAGGAATGCAGAGCAGGGCTGCAAGGAGATATGGCTTACTTCCCAGGATAACGGTGCTTATGGCCTGGATTCCGGAGAAAGAAAACTCCATAAATTGCTGAATGCAATATTAGAGAAAGTTCCCGGAGATTATAAAATAAGGCTTGGCATGATTAATCCCAGGCATATAATGGCGATGATCAACGATTTAATGCAAATCTACCAGGATGACCGCATGTTTAAATTCCTCCATATCTCGATAGAAGCAGGCAACAATGAAGTCTTGGGAAAGATGGAGCGCAAGTACAGCGTTCATGATTTTAAAGAGATGGTTGGCCAATTCAGGAGATATGTCAAGGGCATAACCATAGCAACAGACATAATTGTGGGATTCCCGGGAGAAACGGAGCTTCAATTCCAGGACTCCCTCCATTTGATCCAGGATGTAAAGCCGGATGTTCTAAGCATTGCAAGCTTTTCTCCCAGGCCTAACACCAAAGCCTCATTGATGAATGGGCAGATTTCATCTGATATAAAAAAAGAAAGGGCAAAGGCATTGGCAGATTTATTTGCAACTATCGAGTCTAAGCAAAACCAAAGATGGGTTGGCTGGGAAGGAAAAATAATAATTGATGAAGTTGGCAAAGAAAACACATTCATCGGAAGAAACTTTGCTTACAAGCCCATAATAGTGAAGGGTAATTTTAACCTTGGACAAGAAATCAATGTAAAGATAAAAAATGCGACTGCCTATGACTTAAGGGCAGATACTCTGGACATGGATATCCTTCCTTTAGAGATAAATGTAGAAAGGAACTTTACATGATATAAAAAAATATAGCTAAATCTAAGAAAAACTCATTGTATCAATCCATTACAAGCCCGCATTTCCTGCAGAAGTGCTCTCCTTTCTCATAGTCGATATCATCGCTTCCGCAGTCAGGACATACCTTTAATTTGTCCTCATGTTTCAGGCTTTCCAAACTCTTATTCCCATATGCCATATACGTCTAAAAGTGCATTTAGTCTTTTTAAAGGTTTTGGTAAAAAAGGCTTCCATGAAAATGCAGGTTAGCAGCCTTTAGGTCGAGCCCCTTGCTAAGCACATCTAAAGAGGCCAAGGGGTTGCTCCGTGAGATGCGACGAGCGGCTTTTTAGCTCGCCGCTCGTAATTCACCGGACCTGACCGATACTTTCAGCCCAGATGCAATGGGCTAGAAGCTGCTAACCCGCAGCGCAGCGGAGATTTTCATGGAAGCCGGTAAAAAATAGAGTAAAATTAGGCTAAAAGAAATCAGTATACTTTACTCATATGCTCTTCCTTCCCTATCCTTACAACACTGTCAACAAAGCTCTCTATCTTTGTCTCATGGCTTACAATAATGATCTGCTTCATGTCAAGCTGCTCCAAAACATCCCTTATCCTGTCAAGCTGCTCTGAGGAAAAGCCGTCTGTTGGCTCATCCAGCATCAATATATCCTTTGTCTTAACCCCTGTAGAAACGTCATATATGACTTTATTCAGTGCAAGCCTATAGGATAATGCAACCGCAGTTTTCTCCCCGCCGCTTAGATTCTCTATGTAAGTCTCATATCCATTCTGCTCTATAATGGGGGTAAATTCATCATCCAATCTGACAGATATAGTCTCATCTTCTATGAGCAGATTGAACCATGTCTTGAAGACTTCATTAAACTGCCTATATACCTGCAGCATTATATGCTTCTCCATTGTAGCCATCAGATTGGCAAAATAATTTTCCAGCCAGTTCTGGGTTTGCGAGAAATGGGATATTTTCTCTTTTGCCTTGGATTTTTTGCTTACTTCTTCCTCAACTGTTTTGGACATCCTGGTTAATGACTGCATTTCCTTTTCCAGGCCAGTTTTTTCTGCATAAAGCTTTCTTTCTTCTGCCAAAGCAAGATCCGTCTCTTGCCTCAACTTAACATATTCTTCTTCAATATTTTTAACAGCATCAATTTTTCCGGCTATCTCTATTCTTTTTGAATTTTCCCGCCCTACTTTCCTTTTTACTTCCTCCTTTGCCTTCTCCAGATTTTTAAGTTCATTCTTTTTCTCTTCCAAATTGCGCATTTTAAATTTAACCAGCTCAATCCAGTTTTCCAATTTCTTTAGGTTGTTTATCTCCTTTTCCAATAAATCCAGCTTGTTCTTTGCATCTTTCTCCTTTTCAGAGCAATCCTTTATCGCAATTTCTGCATCCGCAATGATCTTACTCTCCCTTTCTTGTATGGAACTCTTATGCTCGTGCTGCACATTTTGGAGGCACATCGGGCACTTGTCAATATTCATGACTTTTTTGACGGCGTCTTCCGACCTATTCTTGCTGGTTTTGGCTTCGCTTATGCTCTGCCTTATCTTGTCAATATCTTCCCTTAAAGCCCTAAAAGATTTCTCCGCTAACTCCATCTTAGCCTTAACGCCAGAACTATCAGCTTTCTCCTCTGCCCCCGTCTCTTTTTGCAATAACTCTATTTGCCCATTCAATCTGGAAATGTCTAAATTAGCCTTGTTATGCTCCCTTAAAAGGCTGTTGAGCTCCGATTCGCAGACGCCAAATTCCTTCCTTAATTGGTTTAATTCCTTTATCTTGCCTTCAAAAATATTAGATTTTTTCTTACTCTCCTCTGCATTTTTGTTTGCTAATTCAAGTTCCGGCTCAATTTTTTTTATCCTTTGCTCAAACTCAAGAATTTCCGCTTTGATAGAATCAAAATGTTTTTTCTTACTGCCCAAGTCAGAAATAAATCCTTCTAGCTCTTTTTTCTTTTCTTTTATGGACCTTGCAAATATTGAGGTGTTTTCCCTTATCTTCTTGTACTTATCGATGTTAAAGACCTTTCTCAAGGTATCTAGCCTTACATTCTTGTCCTCTGCAAGGATTTTCTTCATCTCCTCTTGAGGAGTATAGACTGTATACCTATATATGAGGTCTTTGTTTTTCGAAACAAGGTCATTCGGATATCCTAAAAGGTCGAATATCTCGCTCTTCATCTCGACCGGGCTCAATTCCTTCTTTGACTCATCAATTATTATGTAGCCGCTCTCTTGCTTTATCCCCAGTTTTCCCCTTTTAAGTGTTCTTTTGATGAAGATATCTTTGCCGTCAAGCTCAAAATTCAATTCGACAAAGCCTTCATTCTTTCCATTCCTTAATAATGAAGAAGCCGGAAGCTCGGATGACTTAGAGCCAAAAAGAGCAAACTCAATCGCAATAAGAATAGTGCTTTTCCCGGAGCCGATATCCCCTGAAAGAAGCAAGGAGCCTGTAGGAAAGGCTATCTGCTGGTTAATGTAGCTTCTTATGTTATTGAGCTTTATTGACTTTAGCAGCATTGATGATAGGTAAAACGAAGAATATTATAAATTTTTAGTAACAGCTATGCCCTTTTATTGATTAGACCAAATTATTGCCATTTTAAAGTGATAAAAAAAGAAAAGCTTTTAAATTCTAGCCAATTCTAAGTTCTTATGGTTTGGACCCTTGCAGAACTTACTGAATTTGAAGCCAAAAATATTGGCCAAGCAATAATAGGCTTGGATAAGCCGGATCTTTCTATGTTTGCGCCTGGCGAAAGAGATAGGATACTTTCATACGCAATAGGCTATATTGCCAAAAACTTAGGCAACAGGGCATCTGCCTTAGTGCCAAGAATTAAGGCCTTGCATCCTATGCTTACTTTTGACTGGATGCGGGAGATTCACGATTTGAAGAGAGCTGTTGAAAATCTTCCGGAATATTCTGGAGAGCAGGATGAACTATTTGCTTATTTTGGAATGAGAGATAATCTTCTCAAAAAGGCAGATCGTGAACTTAGAAAAAAATGGAAAAGGCATGAGAATGGAGGCGGCTCTTTTTCAAGTTATAGCCTTGAACAAATACTGCATTTATATGAGCTTGCTGGAAAAAAACCAAGTGAGCAGGAAATAACAGAAATGGGGAGAGTCTATTTGCTTGAGAATGAAGGTGATACCCGGGCATTATCCGTAGCGACTGTTCTCCAAAAAAAAGGGCTAAAGCCAAGGATTGAAAATGAAGATTTATTAGCTATACTCAAAGCTTGCGATAGGCAATTAGGTCGGGCAATGGCTGTAAATAGGGGTAAAGAATACCTGGATCAATCAAGGCAAGCAATCGATTTTTTACTTGAGCCATTCACCGCTACAATCCAAGGCAGAATGGAAACCGCTCTTTCAGCATCTCAAAGCGGCTATGGTTATGTAGCTGCAAGGTTAACAAGAATAGCAACCGAAAGTGCCACTCCTGAGCAAAGAACAGGCATTACTGAGCAAGCCAAGACAGTTGCCGATAGATTATGGAAATCAGGGCTATTTGCTTTCGCAGCGGGTATCTACAAAAATATTGGGCTGGAGTTTGACACTGAGGAAGCATATTCCATCCTAGTCAACGGCTTAAAGGCAGGGAAAGGAAATCTGCATTTTATGCCTATGCAATATTTATTACTTGACGTCGAGCCTTCTAAGTTGCGGAAACAAGCAGAGGAAATAAGAGCAATGACCTATGACAAAAATTCACCTATTGCTAGAGGTACAGTACAATACTTCGCAATCCAATTCCTATTTGCTGCATATCTCAAGCTTGGAATGAAGCAAGATGAAATTGAAGAATTGCTTGTTTCTAAAAAAGATGATGAACAAGAAACAACAAGTCCAAGCGCACCTGCACAAAGCGAACAAAGGCAAATGCCTGCAAGAAAAGGGCAGGTAAATCTTGAAACCGTTCTAATGAAAATGCCTGGATTCAAAAGGGATGTAAGGAAAGCTTATGGACAAAGAGGCATAGATGGGGTTGCAGGTGTAATTTCAGAATACGCAAGCAGGCTAAAAGAAGGGGAATTTACACACTTATTTGCAGCCCCGGAAGACGTGCTTCGGCAAGTCCTTTCAGAAAGCAGCAAAGGTTTAACGCGTGCAACTGAAGTTTCCCTGCTTGAAAGGGCAATTGATGTAGGCCATGAATGGGGTGATGTAAGTCATGATCTTGAAAAAGTTGGAAGATATTCTAAAACAGATCCCGTAAGTTTAGCATTTGGAATTATTTCGGCAATGTTTGGAAGATATGATAATCCATCAGCAGTACATGGTGTTGAATATGCAGAAACACTGATAAAAAAACTCAAAATAAAAGGCGCAAGAGTACCTCAATTGCTCTATCGTCTTGCGGGCGCGGAAGCATTAGGAAACGCATTGGAATTTCCACGAAGTTATAAAGATCCTTACGGCATTGACAAGCGTAGAGTTTACGAAGCATTGCTTTTTTACAGCAAGGTCAGAGAACCTGGACTAAGGGCTTTTGCAGACGTAAATTTCGGCCCGATACTTGGAAAAGAAAATCCGTTGCAAGCAGTTAAAAGCCCTAAATAATTTTTAAGAGCAAGTATAATTTCTTGGGTACATCTAAAATAAGGAATATGGAAGAAGTTATAAAGTTTTATAAATTTCCTATTAAAAAAATATTAACTTAATAATCTAACTTTTTTTAATAATACAAATTCCCGATTCCTCCCAAAAGTCTAGTCTGCTTCGCAGGAATACCCAAAAAAAAAGAAAAATATTTATAGTAAAACATCAATTTTACCTATTATGGAAACAATAACCATACCAAAAGCAGAACTTGAACAATTACATAGGGAATTAGAAACATTAAGAAGTTCCAGCTTATACAAAAGACTTCTAGAATTTGAAAAAAACATTGTTGAAGGTAAAATATTTACAAGAGCAGATTTAGGATTTTAACCCACCGGTTTTCCGTTTTATTTTTATTATGGTTGCTTTTTGTTTTTCTGGACTTGTCTTCATTTCAAATTCAAACACATAAATCTCATTTGTCAGCTTGGTATGCTTAAAGTATAATCTGATAGGTGGACGCTTAATCTTTACTTCATAAATAGAAAGTTGCGAGTCAAGCAGTTCGCCAGCATCAGGACCAGAAAGTTCCAACTTATCAAGCATGTTGGTAAGAATACCTTTAATGTCTTGATTTTTACCAGCTTTCTTAAGCTGTTTAATCATAACATCATCAAAAACAAGAGTGTAATTCGTTTCCATATAAGAAAAAATACTTAAGCCCTATTTAAAGATAACGACTACGACCCGATTCCCCACTAATTCTACTCTGCTATCGCAGAAATACATTGATAAATTTATAATAAAAAACTACAGCGACAACGGATTTACGGCGGGTTTTCGAACTTTTCGGACGAAATTTTACCCCACTTCGCAGGGCAAAGGCATTTAACAAAAGTTAGATTTAATATTACTCGGATTTTTTCTTTTTTTATAATTTTTCAAATTATTATTTTACAATTTCTCACTCAATGGCGGTCAGACGGATTTACTTCGTAAATCCTGCTCGACACCCCGCAGGGGGCATCCCCCGTCTCGCCTGACGCCAGTGAGAAATTTATTCATTTGGAAAAAATCCTGTGTCATACTTCTGCAGTTGCTTCGCAATCCTCGACCTTACAGCTCTGAAATTCTCGCTCTAACTTCACTCCCGTTACGTTGAGGGAAATTTCGAGGTAAGGAAATCTAACACTAGTTAAAATCAATTATTACTCGGGGCACACGACTAAAAAACTGAATGGGGACACTCAAAAGAATGAAAATTAAATTTAAAAGTCCTTAAATAGATATTTGATGAAACACTTAATTATTCCTATATCCTATGATTAATGTTTTCCTTCTTTTTCAAAATGAGGTATATGCGATATGTAATTAGCAAGAGCAATCAAAATAATACCTATGGCGAGGTATAGGATGCTTAGGGGGGTATTAAAATCCATCATCACAACGCTCTTAAAGAAATACACCATCAGGATGATGATTATCACTTTTGTCAATACTGCCTTCAATTCCTCTAATGAATGGAATGTAAGCCATTTGGGATAGAGCAGTTTTCCTTCATCTATAAAATCTATCCTGCTGATAAACAGTTCATATATGCCAAGCGCAATGATTATCAGAATTATTCCCAATAAAAACTCGTCAATTGAAGAGATAAGGTAAACAATAACCACATTCGTTCCAAGATTCCTCTCTTCTTGATATGAATGAGCAATCTCACTAAACGCTTTAATAGTGCTATGAACTCCAAGGTAAAATGCAGCAAGTGATGAAATAAGCAATGCAAAAACCACAATAAGGATAATGAAACGGAAACTCCACATGGCTTTCTCAAATTTCTGCTCTATTTTGCCAGCCATGTTTTAACGACAAATAAGGTGATATAAAAATGTTTGTTTTTGACTTTTGACTATTCTTAATAGAATTGGCAAACTTTAAAATAGTAAGAATTAAAAATAAGGATGTTAATCTTTGAATGAATAGCTGATAAATATTAAACTACGATTATTTTAATAATAAAAAGAGGTGGCCATGACAGATTATTATAATCTCCAAAGCGATGAAGTTATAAAACTGCTTAGGACATCACCAAATGGTCTGTCTAATGAAGAGGCAAGTAAAAGACTTCAACAATATGGATATAATGAACTGCCAAAAGAAAAAGGTGTTACTGCACTAGAGATATTCTTCAGCCAGTTTAATAATATTCTTAGCTGGTTATTGATTTTTGCAGGCATATTGTCAATATTTCTTGGTGAGTATATAGAATCTATTGCTATGTTCTCAATAGTGATTATTAATGCAATTTTGGGATTTGTTCAGGAATACAAGGCTGACCAAGCTCTTAAATCACTTCAAAAGATTTCAGCACCAGTGGCAAGGGTAACGAGGGGCGGGCAAGAAATGAAAATTGATTCTAGAATGATTGTTCCGGGAGATATAATATTTTTGGAAGCGGGCGACATTGTTCCTGCTGACTCAAGAATAATTGAAGAATCAGTTCTAAAGATAGATGAATCCTCTTTGACTGGAGAGTCTATTCCGTCTTTAAAAGTTACACATCCATTCAAAGCTGGAACCACAGTAGCTGACCAAGAAAACATGGCTTTTATGGGCACAATAGTCACATACGGAAGAGGTAAAAGTGTAATTACGGCAACTGGCCAAACAACAGAGTTTGGAAAAATAGCAAAATCCATACAGGTGACAAAAGAAAGCGATACTCCATTGCAGATTAAGTTTTCACAGATGACCAAGCAGATAGGCCTCATCGCAGTTGTATTGATACTTGCAGTTTTTTTCATAGGAACTTTCAAGACTGGGCTATCAGTTGAACAAGCGCTCATCACATCTCTGGCACTTGCAGTAGCAACAATCCCGGTAGCGCTGCCTACAATTGTTACTATAGGATTATCTGTTGGAAGCAAAAAACTTGCTGAACAAAACATGATAATAAAAAAACTCACAGCTACAGAAAGTATTGGCGCAGCTACCATAGTATGCACGGACAAAACAGGGACAATAACAAAGAATGAAATGACTGTAACCAAGATTTTCTGCAATAAACGGATTATTGATGTTACAGGCACGGGGTACGAGCCAGAAGGCACATTTTATATTAACGGTAAACAGATTGATCCAAAGGGAATAGAGCTTCTGCTAAAAATCGGATTTCTCTGCAACAACTCAAAAATTAGCAGCGACGGGCTAAAGCATAAAATTATCGGTGATCCTACTGAAGGCTCTCTTTTAGTGCTTGCGCACAAGGCAGGATTTGAGAGCTTTAACAATTCCAAGTTCATCATGGAATTTCCTTTTGACTCCGATAGAAAGCGCATGTCGGTTTTGTTTTGTGATAAAGACGAGGGCTTGGTTAAGTCATATGTAAAAGGGGCATGTGATTTGCTGTTAGATAACTGCGATAGAATAATGGAAGAAGGCAGGATAAGGAGAATCACTAAAGAGGACAGAGTTAGAATTATCTCTATCAATGATAATTTTGCAGCTTCCGCTTTGAGGGTTCTGGCATTTGCTTTCAAAGAGTTTCCAGAGCAAAAAAAATATTCGATTGATGATGCAGAGAAAGGCTTGATTTTTATTGGTCTAGTGGGCATGATAGATCCTCCTAGAGAAGAGATAAGGGATGCCATAAAGCAATGCCACGAGGCTGGCATAAAAGTAATGGTGATAACGGGGGACCATGCTGTAACAACGAAGGCTATTGCAGAACAGATAGGAGTTTTCAAAAAAGGAGATATTGTGCTTACAGGAAGCCAGATAGACGAATTGACAGACAAAGAATTGGAGGAAAAATTAGATAAGATAAGGATAATAGCAAGGGCATTGCCTATACAAAAATTAAGAATTGTGGATTTGCTGAAGAGAAAAGGGCATTTAATATTGATGACTGGCGACGGTGTCAATGATGCTCCAGCTTTGAAAAGAGCTGATGTAGGGATAGCCATGGGGATTACCGGAACAGATGTGGCAAAGGAAGTATCCAAGGCAATATTGGTGGACGATAATTTTGCCACAATAGTTAATGCAATCAATAAGGGAAGGAATATTTATGACCAGATGATTAAATCGGCAAAATACCTTTTGTCGTGCAATGTAGGGGAGATA
>CAYTDO010000018.1:0-17381 GCA_964436645.1 uncultured Methanosarcinales archaeon
AAAGTTGCGGTGCCATCAATATTGCGAGGCTCATTTAATCGAACATATAACCGGCCAGAGGGACGGCTCCTGCGGAGATGGCCGGCCATCATGATGCACTTCTAAAGCCGAGCCGATGTCCCCTGAGCAAAGCGAACGGGACACTGGAAATTTCAGATTTCAAAGTGGCACCCGAACGAAGTGAGGGCTTTTCAATAACGCCGCTAAAAAATATTTTTATTATAGCAAAGCACACAAATATTCGAGCATAAAAATTGTGCTTTGCTTATTACGAACGAGCATCTCATGAAAATGCATTGCATTTTCAGGATCCTAAAAAATCGCAAAGCGATTTTTGGGAAACCGGAAATTCCTAAGGAATTTCCTAGTTCACCGAAAATCTACGATTTTCGCGTGTATTGCTCAATTATTTATGCGAGTGAGTATAGTTCTTAACTTTGAATTCTATTCCTTTTTTAATGCTTTTTTAAAACTTTATCGCTTTAAAATAATTATATTGCCCCTGCCCTTTTTTATCTTCTCAACAATGCCTTTATGCTCAAGTTCCGCTATCATAAGGCTTATCTTTGCCTCAGACAATGGCACCTCTTTCCTTATGTCCTTTTGTGTTGCCCTTCCACCCTCTTTTTTTAGTATCTCCACTATTATATTTATATCGAAATCTCCAGTAAATGGCGTTTTTTCTATGCTGCTTTTATTTTTTATAGTGCCAGTTTTTTCCTCGGCCTTTTTATTTTTCTTTCTGAAAATCAAAAAAACTGCAATCGCTATAACCGCTAATATTTCTAGCACAATAAATAGCCTTGAGCTGTTTTCTTCTATCCCGCTGACATCTATTCCAATATCCTCAACCCCTTCCTCAATATCTGGGAATAATATAATGTCAAGCACATAGCTGCCAGTCTGCTTTATCGTTATATTCTCCTCTGCAGCGGCAATAACTGAATTTTTCTGCATCTGCTGTGCTTTTATAACATAGTTGCCATTTGGGGCAGTAAAAAAATATGTCCCATTTTTTGCAATCATGAATTGTTTTGGAACAGTATTTATCTCAACCCTTGCATTATTGATTTTATCCAATGACAAGTCATAAACCGCGCCATATATGGTTGCAGCATCAGCAAAACTAGCCAATATAAAAAATATTGGCAAAAATGCAAATACTTTATTTTTTGCCATAAATCAGCGTTTCTTCTATAACTATAAAAATATTTTGGAAAATGTGCACGGGTTTTAACTCTTCTTTAGCTTAAAGGAGCTTAAATTGCCCCCTCTAGATAAATAAAAGCCTGAATAAAGCTTTATAAAGTTTCTGAGGCATATAAATACCTTAAAATATTCTGTGCAAAAAAGTTTCTTTATAAATAAGGATGCCGGAGGATAATAATACCGGGAAATTTAAAACTTGAAATTATAATAATCGGAGGCAATGAAAATGAAAAAAACAAGTGCGATATTTTTGATGGTTGTGTTTCTTGTTAGTTTAGTCCCTTTTTCTTTTGCAGAAGAAGGCCCGGAAATTGCGCGGGACAAGAGAGAAGGCCTAAAAGATGCAAGGGAAGATACCCGCGATAAGAGGGAGAATGCCAAAGACGGGGCAGAGGATGTAAGGGATGCTGCAAATCTTGACAGGAAAGCGTGCATTGACAAATGTGTAGCTGAGGAAAGCCGGCAGCAGGCTTGTGAAGCAAAATGCAAAGTAGCAGACAAAAAAGAAGATATAAGGGATGCCAAAGAAGATGTAAAAGATATTAGAAAAAATGCCAGAGACAGATTGGAAGATGCAAGGGAAAAAAATAGGGAAAGGCTTGCCAAGATTCAAGGTCTCGATCAAAAGCAAATAGAAAGGCTATCCTCTTTAAATGTTAAAAATGTTGAAAAGATAGGGGGATTGAAAAAAGAAAGATTAGACCAGCTTGCAAAACTTAGCGAGAAAAAGCTGGAAAGAATTGCAGAGCTTGACAAGGAAAAGCTCGAGAAAGTTTCTGATTTAACCCAGCCAGAGTTGGAAAAGCTTAGCGTCTTAGGAAGGGCAAGGCTGAAAGAGATCGCCGAAAAAGACCCTGCAAGGCTGAAAGCAGAATTGAAGGCCTTGAAAGTAGTAAATGTAAAAGAAGCTAAAGATTTGGATAGAAGGGGGATACCGGCAGCAAGGCTCGAGCTTGCAAAGCAAAAATTTGAGAATGCAAAGCAAAAGTTCAAGGAAGCAAAAGATGGTCTAGATGAAGAAAGGGACGCATTGAAAGAGGCAAAAGAAAGCAAAGACGAGGCAGCAATATTGGAGCATTCAAAGAATTATTTATTGAAGACTGCAGATGCTTTGATAAGCCATCTTGAAAAAATAAAGGCAAAGGTACAGGAAAGCAAGCAGATATCAGATGAAAGGGAATCAAAGATGATTGCAGAAATAGATGCACAGATAGCAGAAATAACTGCTATTAAGGCTGAAATTGAAGCTGCCACAACAAAGGAGCAGATAAAAGAAGCTGCAAAGAAATTGAGGGTTAAATGGAACAGGCTTAAGCATCTTGTAAGGGTGAATGCTGAAAGAGTAGTCTCAGCAAGGGTAGAGGGTATAGTAAATCAGGGGGTTGTCCTCGAGAAAAAGCTTGACAATATCTTGGCAAAAGCCGAGGAAAATGGCATTGAAGTTGATGTAAGCGCAGAGGTTGAAGCTTTCAGCAGCAAGATTGCTCTTGCAAAAGACAAATATGCGCAGGCCCAGGCAAAGCTTGAAGCGGTTCTGGACCTAAAATCTGGCAATGCAACAAATGAAGGGATCAAAGCGGCAGCTGACGAAGCAAAATCCCTGCTTAAGGAAGCAAGAGGCGCCTTGAAGGAAGCTCATAGCACCTTAAAAGAGATAGTTAAAAAAATCAAGGAAGCCATGCCAGAAGCAGACTTATCGGAAAGTGTGGAAGTAGAAGTTGAAGCAACCGCCGATGTAGAATCAACCGCAAGCGCCGATACAAGTGCAGCTGAAGCAAATGCAGACTCAAGCGCAGAAGCAAATGTTGAAGCTACAGCCTAATTGATTTATCTTTTTTTATTTTTATATTTTATTATGTTTTTATTAGTGGCTTTGCTGGTATTAAATAGAAAGCTTTAAATATAAAAAATTGATTTATCCTTAAATAAATACTTAAAGGGTGATAGAATGAAAAAACTAAAGTGCCTATTCTTGATGCTTATGCTTCTTACAATAGTTGCATGCCAAAAAGCTTCTAAAACTGAGGTAATCAGCGATTTAACGGAGCAAAAAACAGAGCCAGTCAAAGACGCAGCTGTCGATTCTGTGGGAACTGGCATAAGCAATGTTGACACTGTCGATAATGACCTAAACACTGACGACCTTGGCGAATTGGATTCAGGCTTGGCAGATATAGAGTCTATCTAAGATAATTTAACAATTTTTATAAAATACTGCCGCTTCTTTGTTTATTATGATCAGTATTGATGGCAGTCATGGAGAAGCAGGCGGCTCTATTGCAAGAGTTGCCTTAGCATTATCTGCATTAACCCAGAAGCCTTTTGAAATAACTGATATAAGAAAAAACCGGCCGCGGCCGGGGCTTAAGAATCAGCACCTCTTCTGTATAAAAGCCCTGGAAAAGTTATGCAATGCAAAGTCCGAAGGGGCTTATTTAGGCTCCACAAATTTAAAGTATATTCCGGGTAAAATAGAAGGCAAGACAATAGATATAGATATTGAGACCGCAGGCTCTATTCCTTTATTCCTGCAATCAATACTGTTGCCATCAATGTTTGCGGATAAGCCGGTAAGGCTTAATATCGTAGGAGGGACCGACGGAAAATGGGCCGCGCCAATAGATTACTTTAAAGAAGTTTTTCTGCCGCATTTGCAAAAATATGCGAGCATAGAATGCAAAGTTATAAAGCGCGGATATTATCCAAAAGGCAACGGCAAAGTAGAAATAAAAATAACACCAATGACTAAAATTTCAGATTTCAATAATTTAGATGAATTTTTCCCCCATCTAAGAAAAACAGCTAAAAAAATTAATCTTACAGAACAATGCCACTTAATCCAGATAAAGGGAATCTCTCATTCTTCCAAGGATTTGCAAAAAGCCCAGGTAGCGGAAAGGCAGTCAAAATCAGCTGAAATGGCCTTGAAGAGACTTAATTGCCCTATAAATATTAGAATTGAATATTCAGATGCATTATCTACAGGCTCAGGCATTACTCTTTGGGCAATATTTTCTAAAGACAAAAACGAGATTGACGCTTTAAATCCAATAAGGCTTGGAGCAGATGCTTTGGGAGAGCGCGGAAAAAGCGCGGAAATAGTCGGCCAGGAGGCCGCAAAAAATCTTATAGCAGAAATTGAAAGCAAATCTCCCATTGACATGTATCTGGCAGACCAGCTAGTTCCATTGATGGGTTTAGTTGGAAAAAGCAAGATAAAAATTTCGCAAATAACAAACCACACAAGGACTAATATTTATACGGTAGAACAGTTTCTCGGCAAAGTATTTTCAATAGACGAAGAGAATAAAGTTATTTCATCTTTTTAGATATCCCAATAATATGATTTTTAGCGCGCCAATGGCCTGCCGCCAAGAATCCGATGTTGCGAGCCACTGAGCGAGCTTACATTTTGCCGAAGGCATATTAATAATTAAACTCCTGAAAATAATATCTTAAACAATAACCTTTATAAATCAAACTTCTCTCCCTTTAGGTATGATAAATCAGAAATTAGCATGCTCGTCATGCAAGAAAAATGTTTCTAGCTCAAATGGAACAACTGTTTTTAAGTGCCCTAGCTGCGCCAAGACAGAGATAGCAAGATGCATGCATTGCCGAAAGACAGCAGCAAAATATGTATGCCACAGCTGCAACTTTGAAGGTCCTAACTAAGATGGCGCGGGTAGTAGCTACTATTAAACTAATGCCTGAAAGCCCTGAATCAGACCTTTCAGCCATAGAGATGAAGGCCAAGCGGGTTATTTCTAACTTCACTGAAAATGATGAGATTAGGTCAGAGCAGGAGCCTATAGCTTTTGGACTGAAAGCCATAAACCTTACTTTCGTAATGGATGAGAACAAAGGCTCCCCTGATGTTTTGGAAGGAGACCTTATGTCAATAGACGGAGTCAATTCTGTGCAGACTACTGATGTTAGAAGGGCAATCGGTTAATGCCATTTCCTAAGAAATAAAATAAATTATATAACTGCTTAATCTAGTCAAAAACTTTCCACTTTAATTCTGCATTCTCAGTATTCTCCCAGGAGCCGCCAATTGCCGCTATTTGCCCTTCTTTTGTTATGGCGCAGAGGCTTTGGCCGGATGCTAATTGCCCATACTGGCCGTTAATTCCCTCGCAGTCTTCTTTTCTTACATCAGCAATATCCTTATTGATCGCTTTCATTTGGGCAGGATTGGCTCTCGTGAATGTAAGATGATCCTTATACCTTTTGGAAAAAACGTCATAATCCTCTGGCCTGGTGCTTTTAAATTCTCTAGAGCCAAAATCATAATACAATAAAAATACACTTCCAAGATTTACCTTTCCTGAATTCGAGCTTTCTTCCCACGGCTTTTCTTTTATTTGATCATTCTCTTTTTCCTTTTGAGGTTCTTCGGCAAATGGAACTTGAATGGGCTCTTTTTGGGATATGATAATAAGCTTAGCCTCCAAAAACGCTCGCTTTCCCGGATTTACCTCAACTTGTTTTAGAAAATCCTCGTAGCCTTCTTTCTTAATAGTAACATCATGAACTCCAGCAGCGACGTTGCCAATTATAATTGGGCTTTTTCCCTTGTTGGCGCCATCAATAAAAACTTCAGCATCTTTCGGAGAAGTTTCAATCTCTAAAAATCCAGAGCCGCCAGCCGTATCAGCATTTTCTTCCAAAGTATTACCTTTAGTCACTTCATTATCCGCTTTTTTTTGGCTAAAAATAAGCATGAGGGCAACTAGGGCAATAATGACAAAATAAACAGCATATCTTTTTCGCCTGGACTTCATTTTTCCTCTTTTATTTATTATTGGGATATAGATATAAAAACCTATTCTTTTAAGATATCGACTAACTTCTCATAAGCCATGTTTGTCCTGATTCCAGTGCCTGAAAAATGAGTGGAAGCAGCATTATAGCCAAAATCATTAATTTTCCTCAAAATATCCTCTTTTTTTGGAATGGCTCCAAGCTTGAATTTCTCAGCAATTTGGTGCAAGTCATAGAATCCTGCAGTATTCATTTTTGATTCTTCTTTAATGGTTTTTAAAAACTTCAGCAATTCTTTATCAGGACTATTATTATTATTAATAATTGAACTATTATTTTTTGTTATTTTTTTATTGGTTTCTCTGCTATCTTTTAATAATTTTGTATGCATTTTATTCGTTAAACCAGCATCCCATAAATTGCCAATCCATAAAGGCCCTGCCTCATTCAAAATTCCATGCCGCTCAGCAACCCTATCAGCTTCCTTTTTGCCTTTGACGCACCTGAAGAAAATCCGGAAATAATGATCCTTGAAGTAAGAAAATATCGGAATCAAGGCTTTCTCATACTGCATGCCTATCAGCTGCACTTTCCTGATTAATATCCTTAATCCAGTCTCATGCATCATGTAATCTCTTTTGGCCTTTGCCCAGTATTTCCGTATGCAAGCATCCGGGTAAGTGCCGGTCAAAGCAGCAGTATCTGTATTTGTCACAGCCAAAATCCCATTCCTCGAGATTCTTTTTACAGCTGCGTCCAGAAATGGATTTGAGGTGCCAAAAGGATCTATATCTACATAGTCAAAGCCCGCAGATTTTAAGAGAAACAGGCTTGCGTCCTCATTATATATATTTATTTTTCTGTCATTTTTTCCATGAGTTTTCATTATTTTTTTATATTTTATGCCAGCACGATTTTTTATTATTGAAAATCTGTTAATTCCATTAAACTTTAAATTATTGATTATAGATTGCACAGCCTTCTCGCTGTAATCATTGAAACTAAGGCTCTTTATCTTTCCTTTCCCAAGCTCTTTCAGAAATCTGATGCCCCTTATTCCTGAAGCCTCAAGAGGAAGCGCAATCTGCATGCCCTTGTTCTCAACAGAACCCAAAATAAGAATGGATATGTCCCTGTTGTGCTTCATGGCCGGGTTGTAGAAAACTTTCATCTCTTTGGATACTTTTTCCGCAATTTCTATCTTAATTCTCGCATTTCCTTCTTTTATAACCTGCATAGAATTGTCTAAAATAGTTATCAAAATAAAAACCTATTGAAATGAGAAAAAAATAAACAAATTATATTGTGATATACCTATGCTTCACTTCCCTTGCTTCATCGTTGCTTGCAGTTATCCTTGCAAGGTAGGTTCCCGGCTTAAGCCCGCGGCCTTCCAAAAAAACAAATTTCCCATCTTTGTCGTCCTTTCCAAGATCAAAGTTGCCTGTCTGCAGGAGGGTGTCAAGCTCATAGATGAATACCCTGACTTTAAGGCCTTCCATCTTTTTTCCGAAATCATTTTTCACATTTATATGCACGAAAGGCATATCATTATCAGGATTGGGAGAATAAACTCTTATAGAGCCGATTAGGCTAAAAATCAATGCCAAAGCTAAAAACATCTGATGACGCATATAAACACCTTTGATACCATTTTAGAATAGTGTCATATATATAAATATTTCTGTGTTTTATGTTTTACTACACGCCCTATGAATAAAATTTGAATTTATTTGATTAGCAGCATTCGGCACAAAAATCCACTCACTCAGCCAATAATTTTTTATTTTAACCAAACTAATACCATTTTTCGTCCTTAATTATAGATTACACAAATAATTTTTTCAAAGAAAGGTTTATATAACACTCGCTATAACTCGGTCAGATACAAAATTATGGGGTAAAATCGATGGCAGAAACAGGACTAGTATCCGTTAGTAATGGGGAATTATTTAGAAGTTTGTTGGTCGCGCAGCCTTTTGTTTATGCTCCTGGTGTTGGTGATCCGCACGATGCCGGCATTGCTGCAAAGGTAGGATTTCCAGCGGTTTATCTTAGTGGTTACTCAATTGCAAATAAATTAGGTTATCCTGATACCGGTATGGTGAGTTTTACAGAAATGATTAATGCAGTTAGAGCAACCGTGAATATGCTTGAACGAGGTCTTCCCGGTGTCCCAAATATTCCAGTTATAGCTGATGCTGATACTGGTTATGGGGGTATTGGAAACATAGAACGAACTGTTCGGGAGTATATTCTAACAAGAGCTGCTGCAGCCCATATAGAAGATCAAAAAGATCCAAAGAAATGCGGGCACATCGCTGGAAAGGAGGTAATTCCGCTTGAAGATGCAGTTGGAAAATATAGAGCTGCGGTACATACAAGAGATAAGTTAGACCCAAGCTTTTATTTGATAGCGCGCACTGACGCGGCTGGTGCAGTTGGCGGGAGCCTACAAGAAGCTATACGGCGTGGCAGAGCTTACGCAGATACCGGGGTGGATGCAGTATGGGCAGAATTTGGTAATACCAAGAGAGAACAACTTGGAGCATTTGCTAAAGCAATGAAGGAAACACATCCAAATATTTTGTTGGCTATTAATTATTCTTCCAACTTAGGATGGGATGGTTCGGGAATAACGCATGAGACTCTTCATGAAATGGAATATAGTTTTATATTCACAACCCTTGCTGCACTTGAAGCAGGAAGAATGGCAGTATACGATCATCTCGAGGACTTACATAAAAGAGGAGCTCAAGCTCAATGGGGACTAGAAAGAATGAAAAAAAAACATCCGTTAGGAAGTTCTCAACAGTCTTTAGGTATGCTTCCACATCAGCAGGGTTTAGACGACATGTTTAATCCTGAAGCTGCTAGAATACGCGATGCATCAGAAGGATTTGGTTCGGCAAACGACATACATGCTATAACAACACATGGTGGTCCTAATGGCGGACAAGGCGGACAAAAATAGATAAGGCATTTTTTATCAAAATTAAACTAATTTTCGTCCTTAACTATTAATTACAAAACCTCTTTTATCTCCAAATATTTATATAATTAGTCCAGATAGCTGAAATAAAATAGGGGAAAATAATGAATGGAAACTATGTCTCAGTTGGTGGCCTTAAAGTTGCAAAGCCTTTGTATAATTTAGTTAGAGATGAAATTGCGCCTGGAACCGGCATAAATCCTGATACCTTTTGGAATTCTTTAGACGCTATTGTAGGTGATTTAGGCCCAAAGAATAAAGCTTTGCTGGACAAAAGAGACGATCTTCAAGGTAAAATTGATGCTTGGCATAAGGAAAGACGAGGCCAATCTTTTGATGTTTCTGAGTACAGGAAATTTTTAACCGAAATTGGCTACTTAGCCCCAGAAGTGCCTGGCTTCAAAGTTACTACTGCTAATGTCGATTCGGAAATAGCTGCAATTGCAGGCCCTCAGCTTGTCGTTCCGGTAAATAATGCGCGTTTTGCTATCAACGCAGCTAACGCCAGATGGTGGAGCCTTTATGATTCTTTGTACGGCACAGATGTAATTCCAGAAACTCCAGGAAAGGAAAAAGGCGCCAAATATAATCCTGCCCGTGGAGAGCTTGTTATCAATTATGCTGATAATTTTCTTGATAAAGCAGTTGTATTGGCTGAAGGCAGAAGCCATGCAGATATAACAGGATACAAAATTAGGGAATCTGAACACGGAATGCATCTATTTACCGAATTTCAGGATGGGCATGAAACTAAGTTGGCAGACGCATCAAAATTCGCTGGTTATAAATTATCTGATGATGGTCAATTAAGCGCCATTTTGCTGCGCAATAATGGCCTGCACATAGAAATCCAGGTTGACAGAAGCCATGATGTAGGGAAGGCCCATCATGCTGGCGTTAAAGATGTCTTATTGGAATCTGCAGTTACAACTATACAGGATTTTGAAGATGCTGTTGCTGCCGTGGATGTCGATGACAAAGTACAAGTCTACAGAAATTGGAATGGATTAATGAGAGGCACTCTTGAAGATAGATTTGAAAAAGGCGGGCAACAAGTAATCCGTACACTCAATCCAGACAGGACATATACATCTCCAGCTGGTGAGTATTTTACCTTACCTGGCAGAAGTCTTATGTTAGTTAGAAACGTTGGCATTCATATGTATACTGATGCTGTAATTACGCAAGATGGCGGAGAAATTCCAGAAGGTTACCTGGATGCAATGGTTGCATCATTGGCAGCTATGCATGACCTGAAAGGAAATGGTCCATATAAAAACAGCAAAACAGGTAGCATTTATATTGTCAAGCCGAAAATGCACGGCCCAGAAGAAGTTGCTGCGACCGTCGAACTATTTGGCAGAGTAGAAGATGCACTCGGCTTGGAAAAAAATACATTAAAAATAGGAATAATGGATGAGGAGAGGCGTACAACAGTCAACCTCGAGCAGGCTATCTACGAAGCCAGAGAACGTGTAATCTTCATCAACACAGGCTTCCTTGATAGAACCGGGGATGAAATTCATACAAGCATGGAAGCAGGACCTATGCTGCCAAAGGCAGAAATCAGAAATCAGCCATGGATGAGGGCATATGAAGATTGGAATGTCGATATAGGCGTTGTATGTGGATTGCCGGGGGTTGCACAGATAGGAAAGGGAATGTGGGCAACGCCCGATGAGATGAGAGCAATGGTTGAAGCTAAGATTGCTCATCCAATGGCAGGTGCAAATACGGCATGGGTGCCGTCTCCAACAGCTGCAGCATTGCATGCAATGCATTATCATTTAGTAAATGTAGTAGAAAGGCAAGCTGAGCTAGCAGGTAGAGGGCGCGCCAGCTTAGACGATATTTTAACCATTCCATTGCTGCTTGATCGTAAGCTTAGTGATGAGCAAATCCGAAGAGAGCTTGAGAACAATGCACAGGGCATATTAGGCTATGTATCAAGGTGGGTCGGTCAGGGTGTTGGCTGCTCTAAAGTTCCAGATATCGATGGTGTGGGTCTTATGGAAGACCGTGCAACATTGCGCATCTCCAGCCAGCATATTGCGAACTGGCTGCGTCATGGCATCACCAATAATGAGGATGTAGTTTCAATATTTAAGAGAATGGCTCAAGTAGTTGACAGACAAAATGCTGGTGACCAAAATTATCGCCCTATGTCCACTAACTATGAAATCATAGAATTTCAGTCAGCACTTGCTTTGGTCTTTAAAGGCATAGATGCACCCAATGGCTATACTGAAGGCGTATTGCATGCGCGCCGTCGAGAAGTGAAAGCCTTAATCAACAGATAAAAAATTAAATATCATTTTTCTGATATAAATAAACATCTCTCTATTTTAAATCATCTTACCTGGAATGGAGAAGAATTTTTAAGAGCCTCAAGAGCAAATTTAAGCTTAAAGCTGCTTTCTGAGTAGATTGAAAAAAGCTTGCTGCCTTTGCTTATTTTATCCCCTATATGCACATACAAGTAAACTCCAGCCCCCTTATCTTTAGGAGCGCCTGCAATCCTGGCTATTCTTGAAATCCAGAGGCTGTCTATTTTTGTTATAACTCCAGTCTTTTTAGAGTTAATGTCTTTCTTAAAATGCCCGATACTTATCTGTCCTGGCTCGAAAACTTTGCCGCCCTGGGCTTTTATGATCTCCTTCATTTTTTCATAAGCTTTCCCAGAATCCAAAATGCCTTTTGCCTTTCTCAAGCCGCCCTTTATTCCAATCATCTTGAATATCTCCGCAGCCATTGAAATTGATTTTTTTTCCAGGTCCATAGGCCTTTTATCATCCCGCTTCAAAAGCCATAGTATGTCCCGGGCTTCCAAAGCAGGCCCTATCCCATTCCCTATCGGCTGCGAGCCATTTGTCAGTATGACTTTGACATGCTTTCTCAATTTCTTCCCAATAATCTCAAAATTCCTTTTCAGCCTGAGCGCCTCTGATCTGTTTTTTACTTTAGAGCCATTGCTCCCTATTGGTATATCAATAAGAATGTGGGTGCTGGAAACAGAATATTTTTTGGCCATTATGGAAGCAAGCAGCTGGCTTTCAGCATCTATCTCCAAAGTTTTTTCCACGTTTATTATCTTGTCATCTGCAGGAGCTAAGTTTAATGAGCCCCCCCACACAATGCAGCCATTTGTCTTTTTGAGTATGTTTTTCATCTGATTTATCGGGAATGTAACTTTTGCAAGAACCTCCATGCTGTCTGCAGTTCCAGCAGGGCTTGTTATGGATCTGCTTGAAGTTTTTGGCATGCACAGCCCTGCTGCCGCCATTATCGGCACCAAAACCATTGTTGTCCTGTTTCCGGGGATGCCTCCGATGCAATGCTTGTCTATTATAGGATATTTATTCAGCTTTAGTATATCTCCCTGCATGGCCATTGCCTTTGTGAGCATCAATGTTTCATCAATTGTCATTAGGTTTGTGTAGCAGGCAGCAACAAAATAAGTGAGCTCAGATTCGCTTAGCTTGTTATGGACAATATCCCACACAATCTGGTTTATCTCCTGTTTTGTCAGTTTTTTTCCGTCTAATTTTTTCTTGATGAATTCTATTGACAGGGGCTTTCTTGCAATACTTACCGAAACTAAATTTTTTTCTTTCAGCTTTAGGGAGCTTATCACCTCCTCATACGCTCCAAGAAACCCTTCAGGCACTGCATGGTTCCCTTGGGCAATGTTCACGACAACAGTCTCTATTTTACCATTCTTTGCAACCTTTATCCTGTCCATGTGGTGGATGTCAAATTTTAACGCATCTTTTTCATTGAGGATTGCCACTAAAGGGCCGCCTGTTGCCACATCCATGTCTTTTACTCTAAGCTTCATCATCTTTCCAAGAAATACACTTATTTTTATTAGTTATGTTTTTATGATTTGCTGGGCACTGCTTCCCTTCTCTTCCTCATAAATTTTTATGAATGTGACCAGCAGCGCAAGAATGATTGGGCCTATTATGACTCCGATAAATCCAAAGAGCTTTAGGCCCCCTACAACCCCGAGCAAAACAAGGACAGGATGCAGCCCTGACTTGTCCCCTATTATTTTTGGCTTTAAGATATTGTCGATGGTGCTTACTATAAACAGTCCGTAAAATATTAAAAGCAGTCCCCTTATCATAGTCCCCGTCTCCATGTCTATGTATCCATTTATGATAAGCATTAATGAAGCAGGCAGCCACACAATAGATGAGCCAATATAAGGTATTAGCGAGGCAAGCATCATGACCAATCCCCACAAAATAGGAGATGGCACTCCAAATATGAAGAATCCTATCCCGCCAAGAGTTCCTTGGGCGATAGCTATTACCAGGCTCCCATAAATGACTGCATAAGCAGTATCACTCAGCCTTTTGACAACTTTTTTCCTATCTTCCATTTTTAGGGGCAGTATCCTCTCAATCTTGTCGACAAAAACATCACCATCTCTGAAAAGGAAGAACATGACAAACAGCATTATAAATAAATTTATCATCAATCTCGGAATCGTGAAAACTATATTAGATATGCTTTCCGTTACTTTGCTTGTGGCTTGAGTTATTGTAGTCTCAAGATGATATCTTGTCTTCGGTTCATTAAGTTTTGTGGCAATGGAATTTGTTATTCTGCATATAAGTTTCTCTGTAGGCTTGCATTCCGGCAGCACGGTCCCGCTTGATAATTTTTGCCTGGAAAGCAGGTAGGTGGTATAGGCCTCCTTGGAGATTGTATTAAGGGTAAATATCAGGGGGAGGGATATTATCAACACAACCAATACGCAGGCAATGAATGAAGAAATATTTCTCATCTTTAGAATATTGTTTATCCTTTGATATAGCGGATATGCTATGTAGGATAGGACAACGCCTGCCAGGATTGGAGTTATGAAAGGCTTTATTATCAAATAGGAGACAAAGATGAGGAACAAGAACACAAGTGCAAAAAACCCCTTTCGATAAACTTCTGCATTCATTTGTTATGCTCCTTTTGCAACAATTAGGATTTTCATGATTAATAAAAATGGGCCCGGCAGGACTTTCAGAGCTTGCGAACGTAGTGAGCACAAGGGACTAAGCGTAGCGCACGTCCCGTAAATTGCCAGCTGATTTCGCAGCTGTTTTGAACCTGCGACCTTCGCCTAATCAATCAGCTTTAGGCTGAATGTCGAGGCGACGTCATAGCTTCCAGCCCCAAATTCAAAATTCAGGGAGACTAGACTACGAGCCCAACATTATGCAGGGGCGTATGCGCATATAAAAAGATTGCTATATTATGAAAATTTCTGGCGAAATTTTCAATCCACGGAAATGCCATGCATTTCCGGGACAAAAAATTGCTATGCAATTTTTACGTCCCGAAAAAAGCACGATAAAATACCCCCTTAGGCTGGGAAATAGTGCTTTTTTCGTTATCCAAAAATAGATTGCCCTAATGGGCTGAAGAAAAATAGAAAGAATGCAGTAAAAATGCCGAATACTGCCAAAATGACTTCCTGCATTATCTGGTGGAATCTTGTAAAATCCCTGGTTGCATCTACTATGTCCGTTTCCGTTATAATCCCTATGACTTTATCGTTTTCAATGACGGGAAATCTTTTTATTCCTTCTTCTTTCAATTTCCTTATGATAAATGAGTAGCTTGTTTCTGGCCCGACTAATAAAAATTTTTTGCTCATGCTGCCCTTTACCTTCGCTTTTTTGATGCTCTGGCCTATCGAGCCTTCGATAATATTATTCTCATTGATGATTGCTATGGGCTTATTTTGCTTCTGCACTATAAGGCTGTTGACATGCTTGTTCAGCATAATTTTTGCAGCTTCTTCCAGCGTTGTGCCTTCATTTACCGTCACTGCATTTTCCGTCATTATTGATTTAGCCTTTATCATTTTAACATTACGCTAAAAAATTTATCAAGTGCTTGTACAGTATAAAAACGAACAGCTCAAAAACAACAAAAATTACCACTATTGCATTTTGAAGGTTTCTATGGAACTTTATGTTCTCATTTAATGCCTGCACTATTCCGTTTTCAGTCACCAATCCAACTAGATTTCCATTTTCAACAACAGGATATCTTCGAAAGTGCTTAGTATCGGTGATTTTGCCTGCTTTTTCAAGCTTAGTATCGGGATCGAGGCTAGTGATAGGGCTGCTCATTATTTTGCTTACCTTATCATTCTGCCCTTTGCCTTTAACAAGATTTTTCAGAATGTCAGATTCTGTCACTATCCCTATTGGCCGTGTTCCATCTACAATTACAACGCACCCAAGAGGCTTGCCTGCAATAAGCTTGGAAGCGGCAGAAATATTGGCATTTTTATCCAGCTTAGGCACATCAGTAGCCATTATTTTGGATATTCTTGTCATAACCCTATTTGGGAAGTCTTGTTTTAAAAAGTTTTCGATGAATGATTGGTATAAAAGATAAAAAAGCCCCTGACGGAAGTTGCATCCGCGACCTCCACCTTACCAAGGTGGCGCAATAGCTACTATGCTACAGGGGCATAATCTGCTATAGAGGATTTGGACTCCATATTTAAAAATTACTAATTGCCATAATATAAACTATAAAAATAAATAATGAGCCATATTACTATTCCTTATAAAATGCCAGCTAAAATAATATACAAGCCAAAGAATGACGACGAACCCCCGAATAACTGCTCTGCAGGCAGTCGCCTTGGTCACTTGGCGCATTATCTGGCATTCTTCTTTGTGGCGGCAGTGACTGGATTTATCGCCTTTAAAATTCTGCCAAAAATTGAGGGCTGCACTGGCAGTGGATTGGTGCCAGCTTGGTAATGCCCAAAAACAGTTGGATGCAAATTAGCTGTTAACTTATACACGAGTTCAGCATTCTCAACAATCCATGATCTCCTTTGCATTTCTAGAGCAGCGTATTCTTCTGGTGAAATTATTCGTTGAAGTAACTCTGCCTGCGGTTTGAATGGCAATTGTATGCGTTCTGCATCAAAGCGCTCAGCAATTTCTTGAAGAATTGGGAATTCAATTTTTGTTGAGTCATAGTGCTTGCCTTTCCACCCTAATTCCATCAAAATGGCACCTGCATCAAATCTTGGACCACCTCTAAATTCGACAAGATTCCCCAATTCGCGGTTAAAAAGCCAATCTGCCTGAGCCGCAAAAATAAGCTGCCTCGTAGATGGGTTCTCATCAGCACTAAAGAACAAATCACAATTATCTGCTTGTGCGCATATACTCTTTGCAGCTTGATAGATGTTATCTGGCGTCGCAGAAGGCATAGAATATGCCGCGGCCGATGAGATGAACAGCTCCTTTAGCGTTCTAGCCACGTGCGCATATCCTTTTTTAAATTCAGGCATGCTTCCATTGACTTTATTGGTTCTCATGTTGCTGGGAACTATCAATGAGGCAGAACCAAACTGAGTTTGCTCGCTCCAGTCCCATCGCCCTTCCAGCTCGGGAACCACTTTAGGCTTAAAGTAATCCGAAAGCCCTCCAAAATGTGCAACAGAGAGCGGAATGCTGACGCCGTTTGCCAGCAAATCATCCAGCGTCTGGTAGCCGTGCCTATTTGCGAGATTGACCATTACCATCAAAGCGTGCAAGAATTCACGCTGCGCATCGCCCAGAAAGAGCGCGCCTATGATGCGGGGGAAATGATGCTGTACTGTGGGAGAGTCATACAAATAGCGTCCGCTCCATCCATCAAATCCCGAGAAGCCCTGGTAGCGCCTGATTGCCTCGATATTTCCAATGCCCTTGGAGTAAGCAGTTATGCTATGGCCGTTGAAATGATGCGCTGTGTAGCGCCCTCTTCCCTCAAAATGGCCCTGCTCAGCGCCTTCAGCAGATGTAAGGACGTGCAACGAAAGTTCGGCATATTCCGAAGAGGCTTCTTTTAATCCTCGCCGCAAGGCAGAAGAAAGCGGCAGCTGGTCGGCGATATCGCCAATCGTTACATGCAGCTTACTGCCGCTGCCAAACTCTAATTCTTTTATATCAGTTGAAAAAGGCACCTGCATGGCGTAAGTAAATATCCATCCTTTTTAAGGTTTGATATAATAATGCGAGGGAGGGGATTCGAACCCCCGAAGGGACTAACCCACAGGATATCCTCTGGCATTCTGCCAGCTTAAGTCCTGCACATTTGACCAGGCTTTGCTACCCTCGCGCAAGTCATGAAGAAAAAGAACAGGTTTTTTAAATATTGCTAAACTGAGGGCTTCCATGAAAATGCCCGCTACGCTACGGGTTAGCAGCTCCGAGCCCATTGCATCTGGGCTAAAAGTATCGGTCAGGTCCGGTGAATTGCGAGCGGCGAGCTAAAAAGCCGCTCGTCGCATCTCACGGAGCGGCCCCTTGGCCTTTTTAGATGTGCTTAGCAAGGGGCTCGACCTAAAGGCTGCTAACCTGCATTTTCATGGAAGCCGCTAAAAGGGCGT
>CAYTDO010000019.1:0-19720 GCA_964436645.1 uncultured Methanosarcinales archaeon
CTATATTTTTTATAATATTTGAATCTGCAGTCTTTGTTTTGATGGGTGGCTTATCTCCTGATTCATCCTTAATCGGAGTTCCTGTATACGCACAGCTGCAATTATTGCTGATATTTCAGCTTTTCCTTGGCGGAATAATGATATTGTTTATGGACGAGGTTGTAAGCAAGTGGGGGTTTGGTTCAGGAGTAGGATTGTTCATAGCTGCTGGCGTCAGCAAAGGAATATTTGTGCAGGCATTTAACTGGCTTCCAGGGCCGGAAGGTGTTGCGGGAATAACATATTCTGCAGGCGCAATCCCTGCTTTATTCCAGAGCCTGGCCGCAGGTGATCCAATAACAGCAGGAATCATGGCAGCTGCTCTGATTTTTACAGTCATTGTTTTTGTAGTTGCAGTATATGCACAATCTATGAAAGTTGAAATTCCTTTATCTTTTGGCATGGTAAGAGGACATGGTGTAAGATGGCCTTTATCATTTTTTTACACAAGCAACATTCCAGTAATTTTAGTTTCTGCCTTGATAGCTAATTTCCAGCTTTTGGGGAGCTTCCTGGATAATAGGGGTTTTCCCCTCCTTGGCGCTTTTGACAGCCTTGGGCAGCCAACAGGCGGATTTGTTTATTGGGTGCAGCCCGTCAATATTGTCAGGACAATAATCCAGCAAGGGACGATATTTGTGGGAGCGACACCTTACCTGCAGGCTTTATTTTACATATCATTCCTTATGGTGGGAGCGATGATATTCAGCATTTTTTGGGTGCAGACGGCAGGGATGGATTCAAGGAGCCAAGCAAAAAACATGATGAACTCGGGTCTCCAGATTCCAGGATTTAGAAGGGATGAAAGAGTCTTAGAGAGGCTGCTTGATAGGTATATTTGGCCTTTGACAATCATGGGAGGCTTATCTGTTGGATTTTTAGCAGGCTTTGCAGATATAACTGGAGTCTTAAGCAGCGGAACCGGAATTTTACTTGCAGTCATGATAATCTACAAATTGTATGAAGAAATAGCCAAACAGCACATGATGGACATAAACCCGATGATGAGAAAATTCATGGGTGGATAGTTTAAAAATAGATTCAAAAATATAGTAACCAAAAGGGGGAATGTAAAATGGCTTTTGCAAATTTTTTGGACCCTGTGTTTTCTCCATTGCTTAGCCTGCCTACCGTCGTTGCAGTTATAATTCTTGCATTCCTAATTTCCCTTATTGTTACAATTGTGTACAAGTTTACCACCGATCAAAACCTGATGAAGCAACTTAAAGAAGAGATGAAAGATTTCCAGAAGGAAATAAAAGAATTAAGAGCGAATCCTCAAAAGGCCATGGAAGTGCAAAAAAGGTCCATGCAGACAAATGCAAAATACATGATGCAATCCATGAAGAGCACATTATATTCTATTCTTCCGATAATATTAATATTCAGCTGGATGACTGCAAATTTTGCCTATGAGCCGATAATGCCTGAATCAGAGTTTACTACCACTGCTGTTTTCGAAAAAGGATTCAATGATGAAGTTGAGCTAAGTATTCCGAAAGGCATTACTCTGGAAGGTGACCCTAAAAAAAATGCAAGTGAAGGCAGTGTAAAGTGGGTTTTAAGCGGAAAAGAGGGAGAGTATCTTCTGGAGTATTTATACGACGGCAGGAAGCAGACCAAAGAGGTTTTAATCACTGAAAAGAATGTCTACAAAGAGCCAATCAAAAAGGTCAATGATGGCTTGCTAAAACAGATAGAAATTGGGCAAAAAGAAAAAAAAGTTTTGAATCTATTTGGATGGAAACTCGGATGGCTTGGAACTTATATTATCTTTTCAATACTATTTAGCATTCTCATAAGAAAAGTGATAAAAGTATATTGACGGGAATAGGATTTATGTGCATTTCTGTATGGTGCTGATTTTTATAGAATTCCTGGCGCATATGTCTATTGAATTATCAGTTTTTAGCTTGGGGAAAAATTGTATATTTTTGATATTTCCAGTTGTTGTTGCATCATATTTTATTGAATCATCCCTGATATCCAAAAGTTCTCCTTTTTTTATAGCAAGTTCATTGAAATCCAGGAGCTTGGTCCCTGTATCCCCTGTAACCCATATGCTGATTCCATCTACATCTGCGTTGCCATTGTTGTCAAGGATAAATTTAAGGTGCGCATTTTTGCCGGCGCCGCCATAACAGACTTGAGAATTATCCATACCTCTGATCTTTATGCTGACACCTGCGCATATGTCTCCTGGCTTGGAAATGTCTAAGTTCCTCCCCCAATTCAAAACTACAGAACCTAAAGCGACAGCAAAAGATATTAGTAAAACTGTTGCGATAATAGGACTTACCCCCTTTTTATTGAAAAAACCAAGCGATTTTTGCATTGTTATGACTTTTTGATTGGTTGTTTTATATTTAAAGATTTCGAATAAAAAGCTTTATAAATAGTTTTTGTTTCCTTAAATCTATGCCAGAACCATACAAACGATCAAGGACATTAAGAAGATTACAGGTAAAAACGCCCGGAGGAAGGACTGTTCGCCATTACACAGAAAGGAAGCCTAAAAATGCAGGATGTGGTGGGTGCGGAGCTGTTCTTAAGGGTATTGTGAGGGAAAGGCCTACCAAGATGAGGAACAAAGCAAAGACTCACAAGACTGTCGAAAGGCCGTATGGCGGCAATTTATGCAGCAAGTGTATGAGATCATTGATTATACAAAGAGCAAGAACCCAGTAATTACATTTTTAGATTATAGAAAATAGCTTATTGAAATCTCCCGGGACTATGGCGACATGCCCAAGACAAAAGGAGATCGGAGGCAAAAATGATAGAAATTGGAAGATTGGCAATTAAGATTGCCGGCAGGGACGCAGGCCTTAAGTGTGTCATAGTCGACATTCTTGATAATAATTTTGTGCTCATAGACGGCGAAACAAGAAGGAGAAAATGCAATATTATGCATATTGAGCCGCTAAAGGAAAAAATTGATATTAAAAAAGGCGCTCCTCACTCCGATATTGCCAAGGAGTTTGAAAAGCTCGGTTTAACGCCAAAGGATACGACTCCTAAGAAAAAAACTCAAAAACCAGCGAAGAAGAGAAAGACTTCGGAGCAATTAAAGGAACAAAAGGAAGAGAAAAAGAAGCTAAGGGACATGTTCAAGGCAAAGAAGAAAGATGATGGCAAAAAAGATAGCCTGGAAGAGGTGGCCGAATCGGAAACAAAAGCCAAAGAACAGAAAGTAAGCGAAGAAGGTAAGAAGAAACACGCGAAAAAGAAAGTGAATCCAGAAGCTAAGCTTTAATTCTCTTAATTTTTTATGATTATTTATTATTCTTGTTAATTATATCGTATAATTTTGTCAGATTTAGCTCTAATGCTGCTATAGGCATCTCAAGGCCCCAATTTGAAATTACTGCAGGGCTTATCTCTCCAATATAAGCGATTCTTTCGCCAGCAACAATTATTCGGGCTACTCTGCCAGATGTAAAGGAGCTATGCCCAGCTTCTATGGCTTCATAGCCTAATCCAATGCTCCTGAATAAGTAATCAAAAATTTGCCTGATTTCGGTGTAATCTGACTTCTCGGATGCTAGGGCTATTGCAAGTCTTTGATTTTCCCCTATATTTGTTTCTTCCTTCTCATTTTTTTTGAAAATTGTGCCAATAGTGAATATTTTTTGAGGATATTCGTGATGCTTATTATTGCTTAAGACTTCAATTAAGGAAGGCAATACCCACGCTCTTAAAACATCATAATCAGAAGATATTGAATTGGCTAATTTTATTAAAGGAATTTCTGTATTCATCTTCTTGCATTGCACCTCTTTGTTTGCCAGATGATATGTGCTTGTTTCTAGAAGCCCAAGGCCTGCAAGAATCATGGAAATATTCGTTTTAAATTTCTCAAACCCGTCTTCCTGGCCAATGGTTGCAACATTGGGTATCAAAGCCCCAAAATTTTCATAGCCGTAAGCTATTGCAATATCTTCCGCAAGGTCTGACTGATGAAGAATATCTGCCCTGTAAGGAGGTATCAGGGCTTTCTTATTCTTATAGCCATGGCCCATTTTTTCAAGCAGGGTCTTGATTCCATTTTCCTTCAAATTTAATCCAAGGAGCTTGTTTATGTACTCAATATCAACTTTCATCTCTTCAGGAGTTAAGTCTGGAGTGGTATATTTTTTATTTCCATAAACAAGTTCCATAGAATATACTTTACCGCCCATTTCTGATAATGCGGCAACAATCATATTAAGGCATTTATTTAGGATTGAAAAATCGAAGCCGGAGCATTCGATAAAAACCTCTTTTGTATTCTTATTTATCTTCCCTATTTTATGGGAATTTATGAGTGGAGGGACTGATAAAACTTCGTTGTTTGCATCTCTGAAAACAGGGAATTTTTTCTTTCCTTGCAATAAATGGCCATATGCCTTTCCTGCAGGATGCTTCTCGATAATTTCAAGAGCGTTCATTTCTTTGCCAGCTTCAAGGGGCTGGAAAACTATATCCTTTGGGTCCTGTGCAAGAAATCTGATTGGAGTCTTTATTTTTTCAAAGGGGTAGATGCCTATAGCCGCTTTTTTCCTATGCCTTCCATAGGTTATGTGCAATTTTTCCTGGATGTCTATAACTTCCTTGATAGTTTCATCATCAAAATTGAGATTTTTTACTATTGCACATGCAGTGTATGGCCTTACATCGGCAACTGATGGGTCAATTATCATCTTTTCTCCTGAATGCTCAATCTTATAATGCCTTAAGCCTGTTTTTAGCCCTATGAAGGATGAAAATGCCCTTGCGAATCCCTGCACAGAAAGAAGGTCCGGCCTGTTGGGAAATATTTCAACAATTATTTCCTTATCATTTACTTCCTCGAGATCTGTCCCTAGCATGGAAATTCTGTCTTTTAGATTCTCTATAGGCAATTTTTTCCCAAGAAGCTTGTCAAAAGCCTGCCTGTTTATATTTATCGTTGGCATTTTATTTCATCCATGTTTTTATTTCTCTAAGCTGTTTAAGGTCATTCTTATAGACATCCCTTACATCAGTGATTGAATAGTATTCCATTATTGTCCTTTCCATCCCAAGCCCCCATGCCAAAACAGGAACATCTTCTCCAAGCAGTGGCTTTACTACCTCAGGCCTGAAAATCCCGCTGCCACCTAATTCAACCCATTTATTTTTCACAGGGTGCCATACATCAACCTCTGCAGACGGTTCTGTATATGGAAAATGCGCTGGCCTTATCCTGACATCCGGGAATCCCATTTTTGCAAAAAATTCTTTCAAATAGCCTTTGAGGTGCTTAAAGTTTGCATTTGGATCTACTACAATTCCTTCTACTTGGGTGAATTCAAAAAGTGATTTCCATGATAAAGTTTCATTCCTGAAAACTTTTCCTACTGAAAAGAATTTTGCCGGAAGATCCTCATTCTTCAGCCTTGCTATTGTTTGGGCTGAAAGCACTGTATTGTGGGTTCTCATCAGATTTTCCTTTGCTATGTCTTCCGACCATTTGTACTGCCACCCTTTGCTGCCAGTGGAATATCCATTTTCATGCGCAGCTTTCACTTTTTTCATTAAATCTAAAGGTAATTTTCCTTGTTTTGGATCCTCGATATAGAAGGTATCCTGCATCTCTCTTGCAGGATGGTCTTGCGGAACAAATAACGCATCAAGGTCCCAAAAAGCAGTCTGCACAAAATGTCCCTGCATTTCCTTGAACCCCATGTCAAGCCATATCCTTTTGATGTAATTAATGGCTTGATTGGCAAAATGCAGCCTGCCTCCTGAAATATTAGGGACATTAATTTTAACATCATATCTCCTTATGCTTTTAGTTTTCCACGAGCCGTTTCTTATTATTTCAGGAGTAAGCCTGTCAATTATGTCCCCCCCAACGATGCCATGCGCTATTATTTTTTGTCCAAGCTCGGTAGGCTCGGCATTTATAATTTTTATAATATCGAACTTTATGACCTTGCTTCTTTTCTTAAGATTCTCAAAGATTAATCTATCCTGGCCTTTTAAACCTGAAGCCGGGATTGGAAAATTTTTTTTCAAGAATGATTCTTCAGGAAAGCCATTTCTAAGGAGTTCCTTCCCCGTATCGGTTATAGAGATATAGATATCTTTATCTTTGGTTATTTCAATTGCCGCCTTCGATTTTAATGTTCCCAGGCTTATGCTCAATTCCTGCCTGCTCAAGCCAGAGACTTTTTCGAGCTGGTCCAGTGTATTTTTTTCCTTGATTAAAGACAAAAAAAGTCTCTCTGGCAATCCTTTTTCTTTATATTTAATGCCATTTTCGTCTAATTCAATCTGTTCCTGCAGCTTTTGATTCATCCTTATAATTTTCTTGTTCTGCATCCATTGCAAAGCCCTCATTACCTCTACTTTTTGAAGTCCCGTCTTTTCAGCTATTTCCTCAAATTTGCTGGTTTCCTTCAAAACTGGCAGTACTTTTCGCTCCAGGGGATGCAATGCGCCTATAATATTCTCAATTTCCATTTTGCTGCCAGTAGATATATGCATTTTTTAAGCTTTTGGTATTGGAAATGCAATCGCAAAGTTTTTATAAGAAAAAGATAAAAAGCCAATAATGAATAAAAAAATGTTGGTTTGTTTTTCTTTGGTTTGCGCAGCTTTATATTTGGTTGGTGCTGTCTTTGCCGCTGGAGGGGGCGGAGGAGGAAGTGGTAGTTCTGGATTAGGGTTCATTTCGAGAGATTCAATTTTTATTTTGGTCAATGGTGAATACTCAGAAAAATTTTCTTTGAAGAACAACACAAAATACAAGCTTAAAATTGCCGCAGTTAATGAAAGTGTCAATGTGAGTTTTGGAATCTACAAATTACTGTTGAATATGGGAGATAATTATTTGGACCTTAATGGAAATGGCCTTGCAGACATGAATTTCAGGCTTGAAAGCGTAAAAGGACGAATTGCAAGTCTAAGGATTATTGATGCAAAGGAACAGAATAAGGCAATTGTAGCCGCAAAAGAATCGAAGAAAGAAGAAAGAATAGATGCCAAAGAAGCAGAAGATAGTGGTGTTGAATTGAAATGCGGCAATTATCCTTCATTAAAAGAAAGAATAGTGTGCAGGCTTGGTCTGGAAGAAGATGAGCAAGAGGAGGAATTGGAGCTTTATTATTTGCCGGAAGAATGCTCTACTTTGTCTGGAGCTGCAAGAGGAATCTGTATAGCAAGGTATAAAACCGTCCAAACTTGCTGGAAATTTCCGATAGGTGAAGAAAGGGTTTCATGCGCCAAAAAGGCTATAAAGCTCGGTTCTATACAGGAAGAAAAAGAAAAATGTGATAAGCTGACTGGGGAAAATAAGTCAATTTGTGCCGGAGAAATAAAAAATAAGAGCTATAACCTGATAAAATGGAAATTCTATGATTTGGAAGAAAGGGCTGAGGATTTCCTTAAGAGGGGCATAATTAATGAAGATTCCGCCATTGATTTTATAGCAAAAACAGAGCAAAATAAGATGATATTCAATGAAGCAAAAACAAAAGAAGAAAGAAAAGAGATTATTCTAGATGTAAGGCAGGACTGGAAAGCGCTGGTTGATAAAATAAAAGAAGATCTTCATAAAAAATGATGAAAAGATGATGAGCAAAATAAACAAAAAATTAGTAATTGCCGTATTTTTTATATTTTCTATAGTTTTATCTGGATGCCAAAATGAAAAATTGCAGAAAGAAGATAGTGGGATTGGAATAATTGAAGGTAAAACTCAAGAGTCTGGTGCTGCAGTTGATACGGATCTTGAAAAAGAATTTGATGACGACCTAAATCAGTCACTAAGTGAATTGGAGGAAATAGAAAATATTTGATTATTGGCTTTTGTTATTTTTTCAATTCCTTCTGCAGTTTATCCCAATCATCCAGGAATTGCTTTACTCCTTTGTCGGTTAATTCATGCTTGAATAATTGCTCGTACACTTTGAAAGGCATGGTTGCTATATCCGCACCCAGCATTGCTGCTTCCTTAACGTGCTCCGGGCTTCTTATGCTTGCCGCAAGAATTTTTGATTTAAAACCGTAATTATCGTAAACCTGCCTTATCTCCCTAATCAGTTCAGTGCCTTTTTCCCCTATATCATCCAATCTTCCAATAAACGGGCTTACAAGGTATGATCCTGCTTTTGCGGCAAGTAATGCCTGGTTGGCTGAGAAGACTAATGTTGTGTTTACTTTAATATTTAATTGGGCCAGTATGCGGCAGGCTTTCATGCCTTCTGGGGTCATAGGCACTTTTATGACAATGTTCTTTGCTATTTTGATAAAATCCTTGCCTTCTTTAACCATGCCTTCTGCATTTAAAGAGACTGTTTCTGCGCTGACGGGCCCGGATACAATTTTGCATATTTCTTTGAGAGTTTTTTTGTAATCTTTGCCTTCTTTCATTATTAAGGTGGGATTCGTTGTACAGCCATCTAATATCCTGATATCTGCAGCTTTTTTGAGTTCATTAATATTTGCAGTATCAAGGAAAATTTTCATTTTAGCATCACTCCCTATTCAAATTATTATTTTTATTGAATATATATTATTTTATTTAAATGTTAATCCTTTTTATTACTTTTTCTTTTTAATTGTTTGCTTTACTTTAGTTACAATATGCTTAGCGCTAAGACCATATTTATCATACAATTCAGCAGGTTTTCCGGATTCCCCATAACAATCCTCTACACCTATCCTTTTGACAATGCACGGGTAATTTTCCACTAAAACCTCTGAAACTGCACTTCCTAATCCACCGATGATATTATGGTCCTCAGCCGTTATGACACAATTTGTTTTTTTGGCCAAATCAATTATTAATTTTGTATCTATTGGTTTTATAGTATGGATATTTACAACATAGGCTTCTATACCTTCCCCTTTAAGAATTTCTGCTGCCTTCAGGGACTCATGGACTAAAACACCAGTCGCAAAAATGACTGCATCCTTTCCCTTTCTGACAATTTCTCCTTTCCCAATTTCAAACTTATAATCATCATTATGTATAATTGGCAATGGATTTCTTAACAGCCTCATATAGCTTGGGCCTTTGTGCCTGGCAAGAGCGTGAACAGCTTTTTTAGTTTCAATATAGTCACAGGGCTGGATAACAATCATGTTCGGAAGCACCCTGTATATTGCTATATCCTCGATAGCCTGCGCGCTCTTGCCGTCTTCCCCAGTAAATATGCCGGCATGGCTTCCAGCTATCTTGACATTAAGGCTATTCCTTGAGATTATATTCCTGACAAACTCAAAAGCCCTTTCGCTAAAGATTGCAAATGTGCTGGCAAATGGAATTTTCCCGCATGAGGCCAATCCTGCTGCAGTGCCGATTAAATCCTGCTCGGCAATGCCCATGTTGATGAATCTTGAAGCATCAACTTTTTTTATGTAATCGCTCCTTGTGCTGTCATTCAGGTCTGCATCCAGCGCAATTACATTATTGTTTTTCTGCGCAATCTCAGCAAGCGCATCCCCATATCCTTCCCTTGTTGCTTTTGGTTCCATGGTTTAAGATTTTTTGTTTTTTAAAATTTAATTTTTAATGAAGTTGTTGTTTTGGTTATTATTGAAGAGTTTTTAATTAATTTTTCCCTGATTTATGCGAGTTTATTATTTTATAAATAAATAAATTTATTTGGTTATTTTTATTACTGAGTTTTTATTGTTGGTTCGTTCATACAAAGCTGTAATATTAATCATTCCTGCCTAATTCATCCATTGCCTTTTTGAACTCATCATCATTTGGAGCCTTGCCGTGAAATTTATGATTTAATTCCATAAAAGAAACTCCCTTTCCTTTTATTGTATTTGCAACAATCATGACTGGCTTTCCTTTAATATTATCAGCTTTATCCAGGGTACCCGCAATTTCTTCCATGTTATGCCCATTTATATCAAAGACCTCGAAGCCAAATGCTTTCCACTTGTCTGGCGCAGGGTCAATATTCATTACTTCCTTAGTTTTCCCGGTTTCCTGCACCTGGTTCTTGTCGAGCATCAAAACTAAATTATCCAGCTTGTGATGCGCGGCCGCCATTGCAGCTTCCCATACTGAACCTTCCTGCATCTCTCCATCACCAAGCAAAACATAAACCTTGTAATCTTTCTTGTCAAGCTTTCCGGCTAATGCTATTCCATTTGCAAAACAGACGCCTTGCCCCAATGAGCCTCCTGCAAAATCTACGCCTGGAAGCTTGAGCTCCGGATGCCCTTGTAATCTGCTGTTTAATTTCCTGAATGTTTCCAATTCTTTTCTTGGAAAATATCCTTTAATTGCTAAAGCTGCATAATAACCTGGAGAAGCATGTCCTTTGCTTAAAACAAATCTGTCCCTATCCGCCCAATTGGGCTTTTTTGGATCAACTTTTAGTTTATAGAAGTAAAGCACAGCAAGTATATCTGCCTCCGATAAAGAGCCTCCAGGATGCCCGGATTGCGCTCTATGGGTCATTATAATTGATTCTTTCCGTATCTCGTTGGCGATTTTCTTAAGCTCGAGTATTGTTTCTTTATTCATTCGGGATAGTACTGAAAATACACCTCATTATATAAAGTTTTTTTAATTTGAGTATTAAAAAATAATAAAACTAATAAAAAGAAAATAAGAAAAAAGTTAAGAAATTACCTCTTGATAACTTCCACAGGCGTCTTCATTGTCTTCCACGCAATATTAAACAAGTTCTCCAAGGCGCCTGCAAAGAAGGGTGTATTGACCCATATGCCCACGTCATAGGTTGGATGTACCGTCATGTCATCCATTATCATGAATACTATTTCTTTCCCATCAACAAGCACGAACCTCGCTTTAGCATCTGTATGCCGTACTTCGGCTACCGAAGATATATCCCTTACAGCGTCTGCTGTTTCCTTGGTTAGCGGAGCCGCAATCCTTATTTTGACGCCCCTCTTTTTTAATTTTTCAAAAGTAGGCTTGAACCCTTCTATCTTCCTCATAAGGCCCTGGCTTGTAGTCATAATAGAAACAGATTCCTCTGCATTCCTTATGGTAAGCTCGAGGTGATTGTAAAGGTTATGCCTTCCTTTCAAAGATCCGGACAAGTCAGCAGGCTCTACAAGCTCTATGCCCTGAGTATGCAGGGTATTAAGCTCATTCACTATCTCTGTTTTTTTGAGCTCTTCCAGCTTGTCTATTTGCTCTTTCGCATCATTCTGGACATTTTTTTTGACTCTTTCCAAAACTTCCTTAGGCGGCACTGCAAGATATTTGATTGGCTTTCCAAGCTTCATGACAACAAATCCCTTTTTCTCAAGGCTTTCAAGAACGTCATAGCTTCTGCTTCTTGGGACATTGGCTATGTCTGAGAGTTCCCCTGCAGTTGAGACTCCTCTTGAAAGCAGCGCAGTCCATATCTTTACCTCATAAAGATTCAAAGAAAAATACCGTCTTAGTTTGCTTAAAAATTCTTCCTTCACTATCATAAAACCCACCCCTTTTTTTATTAATTGGGGACAACTTCCGTAGTACTACTATTAATATGTTACGATTTTTTACCCCACACTAGTAATTTCATCAATATGTAATGTCGGATAATTTTTACTCGAGAGTTAAGAAAGTTAATGGCTAACTTATATTTAAAACTTTTGCAAAATATGGCTGTGACAAAATTAGCTCATCCCAGCCAGCAAATGTTGTGCCATAGCGACGTGAGCATACCTGCAGTATCTATTCTACCCTTCCCTTTTCTAAAGTCTCGACTACGCTCGAATCTGCAAGAGTCGAGATATTGCCATAATTTTTGTTTCCTTCTGCAATTGATTTCAAGACGCGCCTCATTATTTTTCCGCTTCTTGTCTTTGGAAGTTCAGAAGCAAATTGAAGCTTTTCAGGCTTTGCAATGCTGCTAAGATTTTTGGCTACATGGTTTATTATTTCTTTTTTTAATTCATCTGATGGAATTATTCCAACCTTTAATGTGACAAAGGCATAGATTGCCTGGCCTTTGATAGGATCCGGTATAGGTACAACAGCTGCTTCTGCCACTGATTTGTGGCTTACTATGTGGCTTTCAACTTCTGCAGTTCCAAGCCTATGCCCGGAAACCTTAATCACGTCGTCCAATCTCCCCATGATCCAGAAATAACCATCTTTATCTTTTCTCGCGCTGTCTCCGGCAAGATAAATATTCTTAAATTTTCCAAAATAAGTCTCTTGATATCTTTTGGGATTGCCCCAGATGGTTCTTAACATTCCAGGCCAAGGGTTCTTTATTACCAAATATCCGCCTTCATCCACCTTGGCTTTTGCGCCATTTTCCTTTAATATCTCCGGTTCTATGCCGGGGAAAGGAAGAGTTGCAGATCCTGGCTTTAAGGAGGTGGCCCCTGGCAGCGGAGTTATCAATATTCCGCCTGTCTCGGTCTGCCACCATGTATCCACAATCGGGCATTTTTTCTTTCCTATAATCGTGTAGTACCACATCCACGCTTCTGGATTTATAGCCTCCCCGACGGTTCCAAGTAATCTTAATGTCCTGAGATTATAGGAATTCGGCCATTTATCTCCCTGCCTCATCAGTGCCCTTATTGCCGTCGGGGCTGTATAGAAAATTGTGGCTTTATGCTTGTCAATAATGTTCCAGAATCTACCAGCATCCGGATGCATTGGCCCGCCTTCATACATTAATGAGGTTGCACCGTTGGATAAAGGCCCGTAGATTATGTAGCTATGCCCGGTAATCCAGCCGATATCTGCTGTGCAGAAATAAATATCTTTTTCTCTTATGTCAAAAATCCATTTAAAAGTTTGATGAACATAAAGAAGGTATCCTGCTTGCGTATGCAAAACGCCTTTGGGCTTTCCTGTTGTCCCGCTCGTATAAAGTATGAATAAAGGATCTTCAGAATTCATCTGGGCTGGTTCAGATTTACTTGATGTTTTGGAAATTTCCTCATGCCACCATAAGTCTAGTCCTCTTTTCATTGCGATTTTATTTTTGCATCTCTGCACGACAATGATCTTTTTTACTGTCGGGCAATCCTTAAGCGCAGCGTCTGCATTTTCTTTTAATGGAATGACTTTTCCATTTCTGAAGCTACCATCTGAAGTTATGACTATTTTGGACTTGCAGTCCTGTATTCTGTCCTTCAATGACTCTGAGCTAAATCCTCCAAAGACTATCGAGTGTACTGCTCCGATGCGGGCGCATGCGAGCATGGCTATTGCCAGCTCAGGAATCATAGGGAGGTATATGCATACCCTATCTCCTTTTTTTATCTTATTTTTTTTCAATACATTTGAAAACTTAGAAACTTCCTCAAGAAGATTGGAATAAGTATATTTTTTGACTGTCCCATCTTCTGCTTCCCATATCAAGGCATTTTTATCTCCCCTTCCTTCAGCAATATTCTTGTCAAGGCAATTATAGCAGACATTTATTTTGCCGCCCTCGAACCATTTAAAGAACAGCCCTTTCTTTCTCAAAACATGTTTCCATTTCCTAAACCAATGAAGCTGATTTGCCTTTTCTGCCCAGAACTTTTCAGGATTTTTAATCGATTCCTTGTAGGTTTTCTTGTACTCAAGGATGCTTTTGATGCGGGCTTTGCTGCTAAACTCTTTAGAAGGCTTGAATATTCTTTCTTCGTTTAGAACCGATTTGAAATCGTCTGCCATTATCCTCTTTTTCTGGTTAATACTGATTTATTTTTTAAAATTTGTGGTTAATATTTCATCTTGTACCTTAATATAGCTGCTATGCCACCTAACCCGTCCAGTTTTTTCCCAGCTTCATGTTCTGAGCTTACAATTATTACCTCCCCTCTGGAGCTATCGACAGTTTTCATAATCTGGTCAATCATTTCTCCTTTATCTTCCATTCTGCTGTTTTGTATAAATTTATCAGTAATAAGCAAAGTATTCACGGCCCCAGCATCTGCAGCATTGGTTGTTTCTCTTAAACCATAAGAAGCAAGATTATTTTTTGCTATTTGGAAAAGAAGATTCTCGACAATCTTATATTCTTTTGATATCCTATCCTGATTTAAGGCATTCTCGGCCTCCGGCCTTTTCAGCACTTCATTGATTCCATTCTCTCCAACAGAAGAGCAGGTTGCAAGTATAATTTTTCCTTTTAAGGATTCGCCAGACAGTCCCTTCATTAAGTCTTCTTTCCAAAAAGCCGGGCTGGCCAAAATAATTTTGCTCAGATTATACCTCTTATCATATTCTATCAGCTGAGCGATTATTTCCTTGTAGAAGTTGCTGTCCAATTGTTTTACATCTGCTTTTCTTGCAACGTTGCCTTTAAGATTTAAAAGAAGCTCATAGCCGTATTTTTTCATCAATGCAAAGTATGCTTCCTCCCTGTCATGGACGCAAACCAGGATTTTTGCAGCTGCCTTCCCGGCTTCCTTTAGCTTATCAAGCTGGAACTTCATCCATTTTTCTTTGATTATGGTGAGTATAGAATTCTCCTCAATGTTAAAGGAATGGTATGATCCTAAGGGTACATCTTCAGGCCCTTCTTTTACAGTTCCTGAAATCCTGAGCGCATTTGAGCTTTTGCTGAATTCTACTTTTTCAACCTGTATCTTCAGGAAAACCGGCTTTTTAACAACTGACTGCTTTCTGTCAGTCTCTTCCCCAATCTTGATTTTCCTTAATGTCTTTCCTTGGGCAATATCATTTTTCTCCACAATCTGGTTCAGGCACCATAAATCATCCAGATTTTCTATTTTTACGGTTACTTCTCCTTTTTTAAGGTCCGAATCTATTATTTTCATTTTTTAGTTTTGTATTTTGGGTTGTTATTATTTTATTATTGTTTACTCAAAACATGTATACGAATCGAAGATTTCTGGAGCCCAAGAGATGCAAAGCATTTCTCGTGGATTTGAAAACCTTTAGTTTTCAAACCAATGAAAATCAAATATTTTTAGGCATAAATGTTCGGAAATCTATAAGATAGATTTCCGATACATTTATATATTAAACGGTTCATTTTTCACACTAAGGTAGATACGCTATAAAAAGGTGAACTGTTTGAAATTTTCTAAAGCGCAAGGCGGAGTTAACGCTGCTGTTCTAATTGCAATTATTGCAGGCCTTATTATGCTGTACATCATATTTCTTCCAGAATCTGAAAGAGAGGCGATTCTTGAAGGAAAGAACATCAGCAAGGGAAAGGGCGGAAGCGCCATTGGTGATAAGGATGATGTGCTTTTGCGGGAATTCCCAGGAACATTGGATGCCTCTAAGGGCGTTCTCGACAAAAATGTGCCCAATATTTTTCTTTTCCAAAAAACGGATGCAAAGGAGATTGATAGAATAAATCCTATTATTGTCCGGAATGGCTTGTTTGACAAAAAAAGCAGAAGCGTAAGCTTTGCTGTTGAGGACCTGGAAAACACTGAAAATGTCATCCTATATCTTACTGCAAAAAAGCATGATGGCATTCTTACTATAAAGCTCAATAATGAAATAGTTTTTGAAAGTGATGTCCAGTCAGAAAATGTGCCGCCTATAAAATTAAAAAAAAGCCTGCTTGAGCAGGAAAATACATTGGAATTTGAGGTATCTTCTGTAGGGTTAAAATTCTGGAAAACAAATGAGTACAGCCTTGAAGACATACGAATCTTAGGGGATATAACGGATAGAAGCAAGCAGGAAAGCAGAAACATCTTTACTTTGACGCAGGAAGAGTTTTCAAATATTGAAGGCGCTGAATTAAGATTTGTTCCTTACTGCAAGAGCGAGGAAAAAGTTGGAGTCCTTGATATTTTCATAAACAATAGGGATGTCTTTTCCGCAGTTCCTGTCTGCAGGGACCCATACAAGCAGCAGATACCAGTAAGCATCCTGAATGAAGGGGAGAACAGGGTCATTTTCAGGACAAATAAGGGAAGCTATAGTGTTGAGCAGATAAAGATGGAATTTGTTGAGAAAGAGACTAAGCCGAAAGTTTACTTCTTCGAGGCCAACGAAAGCCAGATAAAACAGATAGAGGACGGAGATAAAGATGCTATATTGACTATTGAATTTGTGAATGACGATGAGAATAAGAGGGCTGACTTAAACATAAATGACCGGCTTAAGGGAATAGACACCAAGGATAAAACTTATACAAAAACACTTAATGATGGGGACGATTCTGATCTAATAAAGGAAGGAAACAACTTTATTGAGATAATACCGAGGTCAAGGCTTGAAATTGTAGAAATAAGAGTGCAATTAGAGGATAGATAACAAACACGGAATCAACATTTCATAATTTAATTGTTTTAAGTTAATGTTTTCAAAGAGGTGGGTTGGGAAGAATTCTATTTTAATTTATTTAGATAGGTAACAAAAAATGGGAGTTGGAGATTGGTCAAAAGGTCTGGGAAATCGCGCCAGTGGTGTGAGTGATGATATAAGGCTGCGCGGCATGTATGCTGGAGACAAGGTTAAAAGCGGCTGGCAAAAAGTGCCTGGAAACGCTAAGATTGGCGCTGGTGTTGGGTTGATGGCAGGCTTGGCTGTAGGCGGGGCTAAAAAAGGACTCGGAGCTGCTAGATGGGCGCAAAATAAAACTTTTGGCGCTATGCAAAAAACTTACGGCGGCTGGATCATAATATTTCCAATTCTTATTGCAATTTTAGATTATGCTACTGGAAAAAATGGAATACCTCTCGACTTTCTGTTCAATAACTCCAATCTATTTGTTGATATAGCAACAAGAATAATAGCAGACAGCCCTTACTGGGTCTTTTTAGCCATATTTTTGGTTTTAAGGAAGCCTTTTGGAAGGCCGGACGCTAAAAATGAAATAATGTTCCTGGCAGTTTACATGTTTATAACATTCTTTACGATGGTTGTTGGCGGCGCAAATTTCTGGATTTTTTATCATTTGGGATTTGCTCTCTTAACTTTTGCATTCTTGCTGAAGGGGTTTGACTCCAATGAGCCTATTGGGCAGAGGCATTGGATATTTTTGATTATTTTAGCAGTGGATATTTTTGGGCTGGCCACATTCAAGAAGATGTACGATTCTGGTTTCTTTGCGTTTACTCTTCCAGGATTATTCCTGAACAGGATTTTGTTTCCCTGGTGGTTCTTTTACTATTTGGCCTTGATAAGGGATAGCAGCTTTAAGACAGGAGCCACTATATTTGTAATATTATTTTACGGGGGATTGGCTGGATTTGAATATGTTGGAGAGCAGACTATAGACCTGCAGCCCCTGACTACTGAACAAGGCCAAGCTGCAAGAGGAATTGCACAATCTATTGCCAATTGGAGAGATTATGCAACAAAATGGTTCACTGGAAGGATAGAATACGCAATAACCGGAAAGGTTGAGGAAAACCAGTATGAGCCTTTAGGCGTTTATCTTGAAAATGTTAAGCCGGCAGATGAGCGATATTATTTGGATGAACCCATAATAGTTTGGGGAAGCGTAAAAGCCAGGACACTGGATGATCCTATCAATATCAAAGTAGGATGCTTCATGGAAAAAGATAAGGCAAAACTCTATGCTCAGCCGCCATATGGCCAGACCGATCCTAACAAAACATTCTCAGTTTTCACTTTAGAAGAGCAGGACTTTGCCTGCACGTTTAATGCCTGCGAGAAGGGTAAAACATGCAACAGAAAAGACGGCTCAAAAACCATTAAGGCTTATGCCGACTTTAATTTTGAAACCTTGGCTTATTTGAAGGTTTATCTAATTAATACGGAAAGGCTGCGGGCCATGTCAAGGGAAGGCCTGGACCCATTTAATGAATTAGGGATTACCGACAGGAATCCTGTTGCTGTTTATACAAATGGGCCGGCTAAGATAGAGATGGGAACAAATGACCAGCTTATTGGTGTAAGCGAGGATTATGTTGTTGAGCCGTCAATCGGCGTAAAAATAAGCAACAAGGAAGGGTGGGAAGGTAAGATAAAAAGGCTCAAGGAATTATTATTGTTTTTGCCTGATGGATCCAAATTGAATCGAGGGAGTTGTAATGAAGTTTTTACGGATTATACTGTATCTGAGTGCAAAGATGTGTCTTGCCAGAAGTATGTAAAAGATGAATGTATGGACGTTTGTAATGGATCTCAAGCAGATTCTCCTAAATATAACTCATGCACAGCTGCATGTAACAAAGAATTTGATGAATGTAAAGATAGTTGCGATTCCTTCTTCCAGGAAGGAGGGCAATCATACAAAGGATATTCCCTTGTGCAAAAAGCTGAAGACAAAAACAAAGAGATTGATAAGGAATTTTCAGTGAGGTGCAGGTTCCGCCCAGACCCGGCAAAAATCCTCAGCAATGCCCCTGTAACGACAAAATCTTTCAGGGTAAAGGCAAGATATGATTATAGCGTTGAAAAAAGCACTTCTGTGAATATCATAAACCCAGAAGAAAAAGGTGGGGAAGGCTTTGTAGGGGCTCCAGGAAATTTGGCAATAAAAAACGAAGACAACGCACCAGTATCCGAAGGCCCGATTACATTGGGACCCGGCATTACCATTGTTTGGGGTAAATCTATAAATGATGGTGGCGGCTCTAACGATGTGATAAAGTACAGAATCTATAGAAGAGATGGTGATTCTGCTGAGTGGAAAAATATTGGAGAGATTAATGTAGAGGATTCTGCAAATAAAAAAGCCAGTTATGAATACGCTGACACCACGGTCGGCATAACAAATGATTTTAAGTACTCATACTACGCCGATGCTTTAAATGATGAGAATAGTTTTGAAAAATCAGATAAGATTTTAATAGTTTCAAAGGCAGGGGATAAGCCTGCAGAAGTAGTTTCAAATGATAATGAGAAATTAACGGTTTGATTAAAATGAGAATTCATTCAAAAAATTTGATGGAAGATAGAAGTTTTTGGCCATTGATAGTAGTTTTCCTTTTATTTTTTATTATTGGTTGCGGCAGCCAAAAAAATAATGAGATTACAAATATAGATGTAAGGAAGGGGACAGAAGGCCTTTTGATGGAATTCCTGAAAAATGCCCCTCCTGAAAATGTATTCGAGGATGGTAGTTTTCCTGTGTCAATAAAGCTGCAGAATGCTGGCGCTTTTGACATAAAAGGAGATAAAAATACCCCGAAGATTGAAGGAGGCTTGCTTATTTTTGGTTTTGAAAATGATTATATAAGTATAAGTCCTGAAAGAATAGAGATCCCAATTGAAGGCAAGACAGTTTTCAACCCAAAAGGCGGCGAAGAGTTTGTAAATTCAAATGGGCAGGCAAAAAAAATAGGGGCACAAAGCGAAACTTATCCTTCTACAATACTCGCCACTGCCTGTTACCCTTACAATACAATTTTAGACACTTCTGTCTGCATTGACACTGATGTTTTAGGCCAGAGGAGAGGCCAAAAGTCATGCATTGGCAAAGACCTTAGTTTTGGTGAGGGCCAGGGCGCTCCTGTTGCAATAACAAAAATAGAGACAAGAATGCTGCCGGAGGATGATGCAAAAGTTAAGCCTCATTTCATAATCCATGTAAAAAACTCAGGAAATGGGCAGGTTATCAAAAACGGTGATGCTTGGGAAGAGGATACTGAGGATACTGTTCCGCCTATTAATGCGATAGAAAAAGCCTGTTCTAGCCAATCATTGAGTTATAAGGATTTTAATGTTTTGAAGATTAATGCTAAACTATCTGGTGTGGATCTTGCTTGCACCCCAAAAATTGACAGCCTGGTCGTGGCTGAAGTAAGGCTCAGGGAAAAAGAAGATATTATAAGGTGC
>CAYTDO010000020.1:0-8235 GCA_964436645.1 uncultured Methanosarcinales archaeon
AAAGAGATAATAAGCAATAAAAGTTGCTAAAAAGAAAAGACTTAAAGTTGTTAATTGTTCCCATAATCTATTATATTTGCTATTATGACGTTCAAATATAAGATTTAGATATTTTAATTTCTCCATTTTTAATTGTGTAAATATAAAACATTAAATATAATAATAAAAATATCATAACAATTATATGTATATATAAGGGATATAAACTCCTCATTATAGAATATGGAAATAACCCTATTGCAGTAAGGAAAGAAGTATATAAAGCAATATTCATTAAAAGAATAACCCAAAAGGGTAATATATTTTTCTTATTATTTTCTCTCATTTTAACAACCTATTGTAAATCCTTCTTCAACTGCTTTATTCTCCGAACTTAATATTATTTTATTTTTTTCACTTATTTTTTGAATATCATTAGGACATTTAGAATATTCATAATATAAATGGGTAGAAATATCACCAACAATAATTTTATTACTTTCAGTTAGAACATATATTACACCAACTAGTGTTATTATAATCATAGAAGTAGCAATTACAACTTCAGCTATTACTCCTCTTTTATTCATTGGATAACTAACTTTCCAATTTGCCTTATTTAAACCTTTGGATTTTTTCATAGTAAGAATTAATAGACTAAGTAATATTTAAATGTATTTTTTGACGAATAAAATAGAACAAATATAATTCTTAAAAGAATAGTTACCAAACGCAGACTTAACAGCTCATCATTTATTCGCTATTCCAATGCAAAAAGAAAAAGATTTTATAAGCGATACTCACGGACAATGCCTATTGAGCAATACTTGTCCGTTTGTAATACTTACAACTTTTTTGTAAGCTACGAATAAAATGAGTATGGGTAAAGGGCAATTCTATTGCTCAAATTATTGTGCCCTTTACTATAAAAGAATTGGAATGCTTATGAACCATGCCAAAATGCTGATTATTTTATTGATTTTTATCATTGGATGCTCAAATAATGGAAAAACCGCAACTCCGGATATAAATAATGAAAAAAATGAGGGAATAACTAATAAGGTGATAAACATGAAACTTTCAAGCCCAGATTTCAAAAATAACACAATGATGCCCCCTGAGCTTACTTGCGATGGAAGCGATATGTCGCCAGAACTGAACATTGAAGATGTTCCAAAGAATGCAAAAAGCCTTGTTCTGATAAATGACGACCCTGATGCGCCTGTTGGAACATGGGACCATTGGATTATTTTTAATATGCCTTCAACAACTGAGAAGATAGAAAAAGGCCAGGAGCCTCAAGGCGTAGGAGGAAAAAACAGCTGGGGCAGGGCAGGCTACGGGGGCCCTTGCCCGCCATCCGGAGTGCATAGATATTTCTTCAAACTATATGCCTTAGACACGATGCTAAATCTCAATGAAGGCGCAACAAAAAAGGAGATAGAATCTGCAATGCATGGGCATATAATTGCAAAAGCAGAATTGATGGGGACTTATAAGGGAAAGTAAAATTTATTTAATAGGTAATGAATAGGGGCATCTTGTCCGAATAAATTTCCTAAAACTCGCTGCCTTCCTCCTCTTTTTTAATGGGATTTGCTAAAATCTCCATGTAAGACGGCTGTATCCTTAATATCTCCATCGCAGTTATTATTCCGACAACAGAATTTCCATCAACAACAGGAAGATGTTTGATTTTTCGCTTTTCAATCAGAAGCATTGCATCATAAAGGCTTGTACTTGAAGTGACAGTCACTAGATCAGTAGTCATTATGTCCTTGGCCAAAATTTTATCGGCATTAAGCCCCTTTGCAACTATCTTCCTTGCAAGGTCTTTTTCAGTCACTATGCCTAGAATTTTTTTCTTTTCAGTTACAAGAGCACTGCTTACCTTCTCAGCAGCCATAACCTCCGCGCATCTTTTGACAGGAGTATCAGGAGTTACCTGCACCAAATCCTTGTTCATGAATTCCCCGACTTTGTATTCGGTTTCTGGTTTCATGATTTAATAAGAATGCATGTAATATAAAAGGATTTAGCCATGGGAAAGGTTATTTTTGGCTATATAGTACCCTATACAAAAACCGGCGTTATTGAAAAGTTGCGGCGCCATCAATATTGCGAGGCTCATTTAATCGAACATATAACCGGCCAGAGGGACGGCTCCTGCGGAGATGGCCGGCCATCATGATGCACTTCTAAAGCCGAGCCGATGCCCCTGAGCAAAGCGAACGGGACACTGGAAATTTCAGATTTCCAAGTGGCACCCGAACGAAGTGAGGGCTTTTCAATAACGCCCTCAAGTGGGCTTCCATGAAAATCTCCGCTGCGCTACTGGTTAGCAGCTTCGAGCCCATTGCATCTGGGCTGAAAGCATCGGTCAGGTCCGGTGAATTGCGAGCGGCGAGCTAAAACGTCGCTCGTCGCATCTCACGGAGCGGCCCCTTGGCCTTTTTAGATGTGCTTAGTGAGGGGCTCGACCTCAAGGCTGCTAACCTGCATTTTCATGGAAGCCTTTTATTTGAGTATAGTCAAATCCAATCCTATCGAAAAGTATATATATTAAATCCCAAAGATGCAGAACTTAGGAGAAATGTTGGAAAAGCGGTGCAAGAATGATTGATTTTGTCAAGAGTTTTATCAGCAAAGTTCTAAGTACAATCTTCAAGAAAAAAAAGAACTTCAAGCTGGGGCTGTATGGCCCTCCAAATGGAGGAAAATGCGTGACTCCTGACACTGAAGTAGTGCTGGCTAGCGGGAAAGTGCTGCCGATAGAGGAGTTGTTCGATCATGTGAATGGCCAAAAAGGCCAGTTTGACCTTAATGCCGCTTCAGAGGCAATAATTCAATGCGACGACCTAAACTTACAGGTGCCCAGCTTTGATTTGAATGAACTTAAAATAGTTAATAAAAAAGTAACGCATCTCTATGCACAAAAGTATAGCGGGATTATTTACCAGATGAGGACAAGCAGCGGCAGGGTAATAAAAACCACCCCAATGCATCCATTAATAAGGCTGTCAGATGCCGGTGTTGAAAAAACAAGAGCCGAGGATCTCAAGCTTAATGACTCCGTAGCAATAGCACAAAATTTGAAGCTGGCTGCCAGTTTGCAGCTAAATGCCGTTATACCGCAGATGGTGGCTCTGGCAGATGGCGCTGTGCAGGCTATTTCTGCTTATCATAATCCAAAGATTATAACAGCGCCGGACACAATCACACCGGAGCTGGTTAGGTTTGTTGCCTATGTGTTGAGTGAGTCCTACCACACTAAAAACAGAATAATTTTCTCAAATTGTAATGAAAAATTGTTGTCGGACTTTGAGTATGCTTCGAAGAGCCTCTTCAAGCTCACACCCATAAAACGCGTAAATAAGGGCGTACCGCAACTTGAGCTTAACTCCAAGAGCCTCACGGATTATTTGCAGCTTACTCTAGGCTTAAAGCCGGCAACTTCTGAGTTTAAGTCCGTACCAGACCAATTCTTGGGGCTTCCAGACCACTTGTTGGCAGAATTTTTGAGGATATATGCAGATTGTGAGGGTTCGGTCTCAAAGGAATTCAGGAAGAGTGGAGCTTCTATTGAGATAGCCAGCAAAAGCAAGAAGCTGCTTGAGCAGGTCCAACTAATGCTTAATAGGTTCGGAATTGTAGGGAAGTTCATGCCAAAAATTGTCAATGGCGAGATTTGCCATCGGCTTTTAATAAGAGGTTCAGAAAATCACAGAAGGTTTAGGGATTCTATTGGATTTACAATTCCATATAAGGCTGAAAGGTTGGCTGAACTATGCAAGTTAGGCTACAAAAGAAACAATCATTTCCTGCCAATTATGAAACTTCTGGAACACATCAAGAAGCAGGCCGGATTTACACAGGCAGAATTTTTCCTTGATGATAAGCACGTGGCAAGAATGGCCGGAGACAATAGGATAACAGCAACCAGGTTAAGGCACATTTCTGAGAAACACCCGCAAATAGCAATAGCCCAAAAGTTGGCAAATTCGGACGCTCAATGGGACCGGATTATTGAGATAAAGGAAATTCCTTATGATGGATTTGTTTATGATATGACCATTGAAGATACCCACACTTTCCTTACCTCTTCAGGAATAATAGCGCACAACACAACTTTAGCAAACAGGATATGCAAGGATTGGCTAGGAGAAGACATGGGTTCTGTCTCTAATATTGCGCATGAAACGAGGGAAGTTCAGATAAAGGAGCAGATAAGCATAAAGTCAAAGGGGAAAGAGCTTACTTTCAGCCTTGTCGATACTCCCGGGATTGCTACTAGAATAGATTATGAGGATTTTATCAGGGCAGGAATGAAGGAGAAGCAGGCAAAGCAGAGAGCAAAGGAAGCCACGAAGGGAGTCATAGATGCAATCAAATGGCTGGACGAGATGGATGCAGTCATAATTGTGCTGGATGCTACCAAAGACCCGTTTACACAAGTCAATATTACTATAGTTGGAAATCTGCAGGCGAGAAATATCCCAGTTTTGATAGTTGCAAATAAATCAGACTTAAAGAAAGCAGACTTAAAAAAGGTGCAGGCAGCCTACCCTCAATACAGCGTCATAGGCATCTCCGCCAAGTATGGCTATAATGTTGACCAGTTTTATGAAGCCCTGTTTGCTATTGCAGATTAATAACCAAAAAAGAGGTCAGTAAAAAAAGAAGATGGTAACAATACAATTCGTCCCTTACCACGAGATAGAGGACTTAGGGAGCGCAAGAAGAGTCAAAAAACTCATAGATATTGTCAAGGAAAACAAGATTGTTCTTTTGCAGGGCAGGCTTAAGAAAGAGGAAGAAGCTGACCTGATTACGATAACAATGGAAGAGATAGGGGAAAGGTTCAAGGGCATAGAGTTAGCAGTCATAAATCCCGGAGATAGGGGAGCTACCGGATTGAAGAAATTGAAGCATGATTTTTTCAGATTTATCTTGGGAGACCGGCAGGGCGTTACCGTGATAGGGCCAGCTACAATCGTAAAAGAAATCAAGAAAGACCCAAATAAGATAGAGCTTTACACAAAGGAAGCGCAAAAAAAAAAGAAATAGGCACTTATGCCACTAAAAAATAAAAGGCTAATACGCTCGAAAATCCGGGTGATGCACACTCATGGATTTAGCATGGAGAAAGCGATCAGGATTTTCGGCGAACTGGGAAATCCTTTGGATTTCCGGTTTCCCGAAAACTTACAGTTTTCGAGGATGCTCAAAAACATGCCCAGTGCTTTAGCACTGGGCCGTTTTTTGACAAATTTTAAAATCCTTCTTCACTTTTATCGGTTTAAAACTTTGACCAGGGACTAAAATGCCTCACCAATGCGTAAGATGCAGCACTTTTTATGAAGATGGCTCTAAAGAGCTGCTTGGCGGATGCACCTGCGGAGGCAAGCTTTTTTTCTTCATTAAAAAAGATAAGATTGAGGAACTGAAGAAAGCGGCCGAGGGCATTAATCTTTCCAGGGAAGACCGGGAGCAGATTGAGCATGATGTTTTTGATCTTGTGGGCAGCGAGATTGACGCAGACCAGCCGGTTGTTTTGGATTTAGAGGCAATAAGGGTTCTGAGGCCCGGAAAGTATGAACTGGATTTAGTCCATCTATTCAATAAAGAGCCCTTGATATTCAAGTTAGAAGATGGCAAATACATGATTGACATTGCGCAGAGCTTCAATAAGTATAAAAAGAAGAAATAAAGCATTGTTGAAAATGTAGGCGGCATCAATTGCGGGCATTCTTTTATTGTAGAATTAAAGCGACACGGGGAGATGTCCCATAGATTTTCAAAAATGAAGAATTATTATTTGCTAGTCGCTATCTCTATGACATCCCTGTTCTTCAATAGATAATCTTTTCCAACAGGCCTTTTTGTCTTTACATCTATTGCCTTGATGAAATGATTCCCTATATCGGTATGCAGCCTGAATGCAAAATCCAATGCAGTAGATTTTGGCGGCATCAGGAAGCAGTCGGGAAGGACATTTCCATGCTGGTCTTCCAGCTTGTTTACCCCGCCTGGAAAAATAGCCACATATTTCAACAGCTCAAAAACTGCATAGTCTATAACTGCCTGGACACCTGTTGAGCCGTACTTTTCAAGAATGTTTTTTTTGATGAAATCGAGGGCATTTTTCTGCTTGTCATTCATCGCGTTTTCATTAATTATCTGGAAATCTTTCTCTCCAGGCATATATTTTATCAAATTTTTTCTTGCAGCCTCCCTCAATGCAAGCTCTGCTTCAGCGCTGCAGGGAATAATTGAATATTGCGGGAATAATTTTTTTATCCTTTCAAAATTTTCATGAGCATTTGCATCTATCTTATTGCATGCAATCAGCATAGGCTTTGTTTCCTTTCTAAGCTCTGACGCAAGGCTAAGCAGCATTTTTTTGTCCCATTTTATTATATCCGGCTCAAGGCCAAGCTTTTCTATGACCCCCTCAATAAGCCTTTCAGTAACCCTGAGAAAGCTTAGCTGCTTGGCCAATGCTTTTTTTAGCTCCGGCCTTTCCTGGTTCACTGTCCTTGCGAATTTTTCCCAGCCTTTCTCTATCGACCTTAGATACCACATGTCAAGCTCATGTTCAAGGAACTTCACGTCATTGGCGGGATCATAGCTTAGCAATGGCACTTCTTCCCCTTTTTCATTGGTTGATCCGGAGATGTCAATTATGTGAATAAGGGCATCTGCCTGGTTCAAATCGTCAAGAAACTGGTTGCCCATGCCTTTGCCTTCATGAGCTCCAGGAACTAAGCCTGCAACATCAAGAAGCTCTACCGGGACAAATCTCTTCCCATCCACACAATATCCAAATCTGGGGTTGCATTTCACGTTGAAGTCCTTTTCAGCGCAATTTACTTTTATGTAGCTCGTGCCCCTGTTTGGCTTTATTGTTGTAAATGGATAGCTTGCTATCTCCACTTCTGCCAGTGTTGAAGCTTTGAAGAATGTGCTTTTTCCGCAGCTTGGCTTTCCTACTATACCTATCAGCATTTTTCTTAGGAATTATGCTTATTTTAATTATTTTTGTATTTTGTTGTATGATAGATTCTGAGAAAGTTAAGTATACCTATAGCTATACCAGTATAGTATATCGAAAGATTTATAAGTTTAAAAATATAGGGGGCATTATGGTTCTATTTGAAGGAGGAAGACAGGCAGATTTGGCGAAAGAGATACCTACGTTTAGTGTAAAATACAAGGACGTTTTCTCTCTAAAAAATTTATATATTATGATGCATGAATTATTATTGGAGGAAGGTTGGCTTGGATTTGATGATGAGCAGGCAGACTTAACTGCGCATTCTGACATTGAAACCTTATATTCTGAAAATATCTACCAAGCGGGCATACACCATGGCGGAAAAGAAATGTGGGTCTGGTGGAGAGCAAAAAAACACTATGAATCCAAGAGAAGCGACTATTTCCTAAACCTATTAGACATAGATTGGCACATTGTTACCTTGCAAGAGAGGGAAGTTGTCCATCAAGGCAAAAAGACCAAGACGCAATGGGGAGAAATAGAGATGTTTTTCAAGGCAAGGATAGTGTCGGATTTGGATCATAAGTGGGAGCATGCCCCGGTGATGAGGTATTTTAAGCATATCTACGAGCATAGGATCATGCACTCGTATGTTGAAAAAAGAGAGAAAGACCTATGGAGGGATGTCTATAGGATACAGAGCAAAGTCAAGGCTTACTTAAAGCTAAGGACATGGATGCCAACTCCGGAATTATTCCATCCTGCCCAGCATGGATTTGAAGAGGAATTTTAGTATTTTTATCTTTTTTTTATTCAAAAGTTATATAAACAAAATACAAATTCGGAATACTATACTCACGGACAAATCTATTGAGCAATAGCTGTCCGTTCGTAATACTTACAACTTTGTTGTAAGCTACGAATGAAATGAGTATGAGCGAGGGGCAGTTCTATTGCTCAAATCACGCGAAAATGATATGCATTTTCGGTGCGTAAACACGCAAAAATATTTTATATTTTTGGTGTCCTGAAAATCCTTTGGATTTTCATGATATTGTGCCCTTTACTATATGCATTTATGCCTCCGTAGCATAGTAGCCATTGCGTCGGTTTTGTATAAAATGACTAGCGCCATAAACTTTTGGCGTTAGTCGCGCCAAAAGAACCGAAGGTCGTGGGTGCAACTCCCATCGGGGGCTCTTTATTTTAATCATCTATTCCTAAAATTTATCCCGCATTGCGCATCACAAACTTTTTAA
>CAYTDO010000021.1:0-2891 GCA_964436645.1 uncultured Methanosarcinales archaeon
ATCCTTTTTGGGAAATGGATTTCCCAATTTTTTGATGATTTCCAGCAAAAAATTCCAGACTTTCCGAAAATCTTTTATTCTTGCTCTGTCGTATATCTTCCAATAACCCTTGCGTTTCTTTTTGTTAGGGTATTTGAGGGCTGTCATGGTTGGGTGCCTCCAACCACCCCTTAAATACCTATTAAGCAATAGCAAGTTTATTTATTTTCCGACAACCCCGAAATCCTATGGCCGATAGTGGAATTTGGATGCAGGCTATTATTTATCAAAACTTATTTATACTGATTAAAAATGAAATGATCCTGTCAATGGCAAAATCACATACTATATCCAAGGAAAGCCCTTTAGCTGAAATAACCTTGAGGAGGTATGAAAAGCCTTCTAAATCCTCTGAAAGGGAGCTTGTAAGGAAGCTTTGCCTGTCTATCGGGTTATTGCAGCCCGGGGATTCAAGAGATATTATTGTTGATATCCTTCATGTTTTATTGCAGGCAAAAAAAGAGAAAAAAGAGCTGTCCAGCGAAGACATTGAAAAAGAAGTCATAGAGGAAAGAAAAAGGCAAAAATTAGTTCTTAATGGAATTGCCTCATCCAACATAAGGAGGCAGATTAAGAGGCTAAGAGACTTGTTTTTGGTTGAGAAGGTCAAGAATTATTACAGGATAACTGAGTTTGAGGATTTAGGGGTTATATTTGAGGAGAAGATTGAGAAGTTTTATTTGAAGTCTATTGTTGACAGGGTTAAGGAGTATTTTGGGAGTGTAAGATAAAAATCAAACATAAGACTAATCTAAAGATATCTAAAGATATTTTATGTAAGTTAAGTAATTCTTACTTAGCGTCTCCTAAATTTTTATGAACTAGCAAATTTTAAATAATAATGGCAATTATACTTATTGGGGAATTGATATGCTTTATTTGCAAGGTTGCGTAAGGTGTAATGAAGGCGCGGTGTATTTGAATAGTGATTACTATGGACATTATATACAATGCCTAACCTGCTCGTATCTAAGAGACGTCAATGAGATAAGGGTAAATGGTAAACGAGAGCCGGATATGGATTATGTACAATCATTAATTAGAACTAAAAGCAAACCAGAAGAAGATTTAATGATTGACCCATTAATCAAGATATTAATTGACCTAAGTCGTAGAAACCAACCTGTTGAAGTGAGAGGTATACAGGAAAGTACCGGATTGGAGGAAAAGGTTATAGAAGAACGTTTGCGCTTAATGGAGCCTAATGTTGATGGAAATATTGGCTATGTAAGTGTTGCTCATATAGTTGATGATAGCGGAAGAATTCATACTAAATTCGGAATATTGGATGGTGGAAGATATGTGGTAGAGGAGTATATAATAGGGGTAAATAGAGTTAAAAACCCGGATAATGGTGAAACTACCGAACAATTCGATACATACAGTCTTTTTAACCAGAATTATACTCTTACAAGATTTGGTAAGCATGCAATACCACAATCTGAAATTCTATTTCGCTTTGTTGACCACGTCTTTAACAGCTCGGATTCCAAAAAAGCAGAAAGTGCAAAACCTTTATAAACCCAAAACCCTTTCTTATTCTGGTACTGAGACGTTTCAGTATAGGTATTTCTTTTCAGTTTTCCTGCCTTTGCATGAGCAAATGTGTATACTACAAATCGGCTTGATTGCAAGTTAACTCTTTTTAGAAATATTTAAGGGGCTCCTAGCCCCAATCAAAAATTTAAGATTGGGGTGGTGGAGCCACCATAATGCGTAAGAGAACCTATGATGTAGACCTTAATAAAGTTGTCGAAAAAACTTTTAAGTTTTTGCGAAAACATGACGTACCAGAGCATTGGAGCAAGACAAAGAACGAGAAATACAATGTGCATCTGATGATTGTTCTTTATGTTTTATTTTGTATGGCAGACAAGAGCTACAAGCGATTCAGGCAGCTTGTTAAGTCATGCCCGCCTTTAAGCCTAAAGCTGAAAAGCTTTCCTGATTCTTCGACGCTGTGGCGTGCGTGGCGACGCATTCCGCCGCGCTTTTACCGCAAGCTTGTACAGCTAAGCGGCAAGGGCGGAAGGGACAAGTGCGTTGCGCTTGACCCAACGCATTTCCAGATTTCAAGCCCTAGCGTTGCTTACTGCAAGCGTACAAAGCGAAAGCTTGAACGAGAGCCCAACAGAAAAGTTACAATCGCGACAGGGACAAGAAGCCTTAGAATTATAGACGCTGTGATATTCAAATATCATAAGAGAAGCGGACTAGACGACCTTGAGAAAATACTTGGAGGCTGGGTTAAGGGAAAGACTGTTGTTGCAGATACAGAATTTGATGCAGAGGAAAGATTCCATGAGAAAGTAATTGAGCTAGGGGGCAAAGGTGTTGCTCCTTTAAGGCATAAAGGCATTCCAGTACATAGAACAAATGGGTCGCGACGCAAGCAATTAAGACGGAAATGGCCAGGCAGAAGCTACCACAGAAGGCCATTATCAGAAACTGATAATAGCATGCTAAAAAGAGGAATGGGAGAAACCTTAAGAGGCAGAACCGTCGGGCAACAAGCAAGGCATTTCTATATGAAATGCTTTACGCATAATATCTTAATGAGGTGTAACTAATGGAACTTGCAATCAAGCCTAATCAACCTAGCTAAACAGCTCGTCCAATTCAAAGTCAGAAAGGTCTTTCTTGTTTATTAGCTTTGCGAAGTCCTTGCTGCCCATCTTCTTCCTTTCTTCCCTCATGCTTTCTATTTCAACATTGTCTTCGTCAAAAAATTCTTCCATTTTCATCCACCATAATCAATATTATTGTATTTTTGGGCATCGTAAGCTTCGCTATTTATTTCAGATAATTTTTCCTCATAATTTCCAGTTCCTTTACTGCCTAAGACAGCACAG
>CAYTDO010000022.1:0-7469 GCA_964436645.1 uncultured Methanosarcinales archaeon
CTTTTTTTACAATCTCAAGGCCTTTTAATGAGATATCTTTTTCATCGTTTAAGCCAATACCGATAAAGTTTAGAGCCATATAACGAAGCAGTTAAGTGCAGTTTATAATATTAACTTAGCATTTAAACTTTAGCGGCTATACCAATATACTAAAACCTATATTTTAGACTCTAGAAATATTTAAATACCCATTTAGAACATATAAATAAATTTAAGAAAACCGAAATTGAGTTTTTTTGGCGAAAAACTCAACAAAGCAACTTTTTTTGGCGAAAAAGATGCTTATTTGGTCTGTTTTTGGCTGTATCGAAAATTTAAAGCACTTAAATCTCTAAAAGAGTCGTTTATTGGCGTAAACAACCTTTTTCTAAAGTAGTGGTACGTGGCAACACGAATATAAATATTTCGGTACTCTAATGTTTATATTCCAGAAGTAAAAGTTACACTACAAAGGGGTTATGAGGGGTGAAAAAATGGAATTTTTAGTGCAAAACGCAATAAAAGCTAGTGAGGAGAATAAACAAGATATTGAAAACTTAATGGGGCAGGCAAATATAAAAGTAATTGGTGTAGGCGGCTCAGGCAACAATATGGTTGGTTGGCTATATAATAAAGGGATAAAGGGAGCTGAAATTTTAGCATGCAATACTGACCAACAACATTTGAATATAATCAATGCGGATAAAAAATTTTTGATTGGAAGAGGCGTTACCCGAGGCCTTGGATGCGGAGGATTTCCAGAGAAAGGAGCCGAGGCTGCAAAAGAAAGCCTTCAGGATTTGAAACAATCACTTAAAGGCGCGGACATGGTATTTGTATGCGCCGGAATGGGTGGTGGAACGGGAACGGGAGCGGCTGCAGTTGTCGCACAAGTTGCAAAAGATACAGGAGCTATTGTAATTGGCACTGTCACAATGCCATTCAAGATTGAAAGGGCAAGAGTGGACAAGGCTGAGTTTGGATTGCAGCAGCTAAGGAAGGTTTCTGATACAGTAATTGTAATTGACAACAACAGGCTTGTTAAGATTGCTGGAAATTTGCCAATACAACAGGCTTTTGCGGTTGCAAACGAGCTTGTAGCTACAATGATAAAAGGCATTGTAGAGATAATAGCAATTCCAAGCTTGGTCAACCTTGACTATGCAGATGTCAAAGCTATCATGACTAATGGCGGAGTAGCTGTCATAGGGGTGGGAGCAAGCGACACAAATAATAGGGTAGAGGAAGCTGTCAAAGGCGCTTTGCAGAATCCATTGTTGGATATCAATTACCAGGGAGCTACAGGAGCCTTAATACATGTAAGCGGCGGCCCTGACATGACTTTGGATGATGTCAACAAAGCAGGAGAACTTGTTACTGAAAGCCTTGACCAGGATGCAAATGTAATCTGGGGAGCCAGGGTCGTGGATGAGCTGAAAGGAAAGCTTATCGTCATGACAATAGTGACTGGAGTAAAAAGTCCATGGATACTTGGAAAGGCAAGAGCTTCTGAGACAAGTGCAGAAGTCAGGCAAATAAGCGAGGAGCTTGGCATAGAATTATTAGATGAATGATCACCAATCTTATGGTGACACCCTTTGAGGTGTAGTTTTTCTGTGCCTCCATTCCTGAAAAACCACCCCCAACGTTTTAAGTATGGAGGCAATTTTTCCCCTTAACAAGGGGATTAATTTTTTTAAAAGCGACAATAATGGTAGTATTCAATCTTTACTTTCAATAATCTAAAGAAAAATCGAGATGCCCTATTTACTGCTTTTTATTCACTCTTTTACTTATATGCTCCTTAATCTTCTTGTGGGCTTTCTTGAAGAGCTTTTTCCCTTCATCCACTGCCCTTACATTAGATAGAGACCACCATCCTATGTGGCTTTTTGGAGCTTCTAGCCTTCCCCACCATTTCTCAAAATAAGTCATGTGCTCTATTCTGAATTTTGGAGGCTGTTCTGGATTCTCATCAGCGTATCCAATTGTGATTATGCCCTGGATGCTTTTTTCTTCTGCCATGTTTAGGGTCTTTGACATTGAATCTTCGTCAAATGCTCCAACCCAGCAAGTTCCTAATCCAAGGCTATGGGCTGTAAGAAGCATGTTTTCAATGGCAGCTGCGCATCCTTGAATAGTATATAATCTTGCTCCCCTAGTGCCATAATACATCCTTGCCCTTTCAGGCTCTCCAACAACTACAATAAAAATTGGGGCCTGCTCCATCCATTCCTGGTTCAAGCAGGCTTTTGCCAATGCGCTTCTCTTAGCATCGCTCTTTACAACTATGAACTTCCAGTTTTGAAGGTTTCCGGCAGAAGGAGCGTATTTTCCAGCCTGCATTATAGCCACGATATTGTCCCAAGGAACCTGCTTATCCTTGTATTTGCGGATGCTTCTCCTTGTCCTTATTGCCTCAAAAACTTCCATAAGCCAATCCTTAGATTAATTATTAATAAATTTATTGTTTTAACACTGATTTAAGGGTTTCATAGAGCTCCGGATAGATATTAATATCCAGTATATTTGTATGCAACAGGTTAACTCTGGTGCAAGTTCCATTAACGTAGAAATTTTCCGCAAAGTCCAGCTCAGCATTTTCTTTTGCCACAATTCCATCCCCCGGCTTCCCATCAATGTCGCATCCAGTTCCAACTATATTATAGACTTTCAGATTAGTTGGCATTTTTGATGGGTCGTTCAGCTTCTTTATGAAAATGCTTTCGGCAGACATATCACTGCATTCTTTTTTCTCTCCTAATATCGGGCAATAACTAGTTACTTTGCCTGAAATGCCCTTGTTTGGAGTTGATATAAGTATCAATTTATCAACGGATGCTTCTCCAAATATGTTGATATAGCTTCTTGCAACTAGGCCGCCCATGCTGTGGGCTATGATGATAACTTTATCCTTGCCTGTCCTAAATTTAAGAAGATCAATAAGTTCTTTTAACCTTATAGCGTATGTCTCTATATTTTCGCTTTTCTGGGTTGCAATGGAATAACCGCCCAAATTGTAGTAGCTTACCAGATAATAGCTTCCTTTGACGGAAACCGGCCTTGAGGATAATCCCCATTCGCCTTCCTTTATTTCAGAATAATCTGATCTTGGAGTTATGGTCCCCGCGCTGATATATCCATCCTGCTGAAGCCTTGACTGGATTTTGTTGAAAGCATCCAGGGAAAACTCAGGACTGTTGTCTCTATTGAAGGCGTGCCCGTGCAAGATCAAAATAGGATAGAGGGCTGGGTCGGATTTGCATTCATCCTGGGTGCAGCATCTCTTGCATTCGCCAAAAATACAGCATACCGGATAGTTAGGAGTTAATTGAATTCCTATTCTTGAAGTAAAATTCTTGTCTTGTATATTTTCTACAAGGAAAATTTCCGTTTTATTTCCGTAATGTGATAAAAGATTAAAATCCGCAATATTACAGTTATAGTTATAATAAATCATTGAATCATTTGTAAAATTAAGCTTTATCAAGGACAATGCTTCAGGCTCTGTCAAATTGCCGTAGTTTATTGTTGTAAGGTTTTCATCTATGTAGCTGACATCATTAAGTATCCCGAGGGATGCGTTCGACGCATTTCCCAATGATATACTTTTTATTTTTTCAAAAATATTTTTTCTGGCAGTGCTGGTAAGCTGGTTTTCTACATTTTCGAGGATTGGCATTACTTCATCAAGATTGTAAGATTTAATCCTCTCTTCTGATTTATTTTTTTCTGAAGAGTAAATATCGTTTATAGAATCAAATGAAGAGCAGATGTTACGAACTTTTCCATAGTCAACTGATAATGAATCCCGAATAACTTTTAAAAAATCAGTTTCATTGGGGCATATTCCTTTTATCCTGCACAGCCTTTCTCTTTCAAGGGAATAGTGATAGCTTCCTTCAACATAAGAATATGCAAAATTTTTGATTAATGCATTCTCAAAATTATTGTCGAGCAGTTTTAGGTAGCTTATGTCATTTTCTATGGAGGCATAATTCGCGAAAGAATTATGGATTAAATCGGACTTTAATTTTTCTGTAAAATTTAGAAGCTGATTGTGCTGCAGAATTATGGGGTTTTGGGCGCTTCCTAAAAAACTGATAGTTTCATTTTGGCTTCTTAATTTATTATCCAAATCAATAAGATATTGGATTATGGAATTGTGCTTTAATAATACTCCATCAATTTTTGAATTTATTCCGGCTATCTGTTCTTTTATTTTGCCTATCCTTTTATCATAACTCTTGTTAAAAAGCTGGTAAACCAATAGGTAGTTTTCTTCTGACCATAATCTCTCCAGGTTCTTGAATTCCAAGACTATCTGGCTTTGATTGGTATTCAATATTTCCTTATCTCCCTCTAAATCGCGGAAATTAACGTTAAAGCCGAGCTCAAAAAACCTATTGTTGACCTGCTGCAAGCTTATGTCTGCCAAAGACAGCTCATTTACGAGCCTAGTAATATTGTCTTTCAGTGTTTCTTTTAGATACTGCTCATAATCGGAGATTTTATAATTCAAAACCAGAAAGGATGACCTTGTTCTCTTGTTTTCATTAGTGAGGCAATGCCACGTCCTGATATTGTTGCATTGGACATCAAAGCTGTAGAGGTTCTGTCCGCTTCCCGATCTTTCTGCTGAGATATTATAGGCCTTTTCAAATCCCTTCCCTATTCCGCTGCCTGAAAAATAGCCGTTATCAATTACAGATTCCGTTGAAAGATCCCTGAATTCATAGCTGCAGTATGCATCGCAGAAGAAGCTGTTTTCCACCGCTACACTAAAAGTAACATTTGATTTTTCCCCGTAGTGCACGGACAAGGATTTTTCCTGCGGCTCCAAATTCACTAATATATCGTCAGTGATAAGAAAATGAATGCTAAGCCAAACCCTATAGGCTGCAAAAGCCAATAAAAGAATAAAGACTATTAAGACTGGTATGGCTATTTTCTTGTGGTCTGTGAATAGCTTTTTTATTTTCCCTATTGGCTTTTGATCTTTTGTTTTGCCTGTCATTTTTTAGTAAAATGGTATTTGTGCCTTTAGGGGTTTATAAGAGTTTTTCTTCAAGTTGATTTAAGGCCGAAATTAAATAGTATATATTGCAAGCTAATTAGGCGGCTGACGGCCATGCTCACCCTGTTCGCATGCCCTACGAGCCACTCCGCAGTAGCCGTCCATCGGCTCGTCAGCGCCGACGTGGCGTGCGGCGAGGCAGGGTTCCTTATGGGATGCCGAGCAGGGCAAACTGAACGAAGTGAAGTTTGACCGTCGCACCGCCCTTGTCGGCGCTTGGGAGTAATTTAGTGGTTTAGTTTAATCTTGCTTTTCTTTTATCCGATACCTTTTTATATTTTTTAATATCCTTAATACCATGCAATACTCAAAGCTTGTTGAGATTTATGAAAAGGTTGAGCCCGCAAAGAGGCTTGAGCAGACTCATATTATTTCAGAATTTCTTAAGGGGATAAGCCTGGAGGATTTGGGAGATACCATACTGCTTGTGGAAGGAAGGATTTTTCCAAGATGGGATGAAAGGGAGATAGGCATCGCTTCCCAATTGATGGTCAAGGCAATAAGCTTAGCGTCCGGGGAAAATAAAGAAAAGATTGTTTCTGAATGGAAAAATACCGGAGATTTGGGAACGGTATGCTATAATGTCATCAAAAAAAAGAAGCAGTTCACTTTGGGAACGCAAGACCTCACTGCAAAAAAAATACTTAAAAACCTGAGAGAATTGGCAACCATTGAGGGGCATGGGTCTGTTGACAGGAAAATGCAGCTCATAGCGGAGCTTTTGACTTCTGCAAAGCCCAATGAAGCAAAATACATTGCAAGGACCATTTTAGATGATATGCGGATAGGTGTGGGAGAGGGAACTATAAGGGATGCTATTGTCTGGGCATTCTTTGGGAAAGAGCTGGAAATGTCTTACAATAAAGAAGAGAATAAAATAGAGATAGAAAAAAGAGAAAAGTACAATGAATATGCTGATGCGGTGCAAAGGGCTTATGACCTAACGAATGATTTTGCGCCTGTTGCAGAGGCTGCAAAGAAAAATGGCCTTAAGGGGCTGGAAGAAGTAGAAATGACTATTGGCGTTCCTATCAAAGTCATGCTTGCTCTTAAAGTGGATGATGTAAACGAGGCATTTGAAAGATGCGGGAAACCCGCGGAAGTTGAATTTAAATATGATGGAATGAGGATGCAGATACACAAAGACGGAGATAACATCAAGCTATTTACAAGAAGGCTCGAAAATGTAACCCGGCAATTCCCTGAAGTTGTTGAATGCGTAAAAAAATATGTTGATGAGAAAAAAGTTGTGCTCGATTCTGAATCTGTCGGCTACAGCAAAAAAACCGGAAAATACCTTCCTTTCCAGAATATATCCCAGCGCATTAAGAGAAAATACGGCATTGAAAAAATGTCGGAAGAAATGCCGGTAGAAGTCAATGTGTTTGACATAATAAGCTACAAAGGAAAAAGCATTGCAAATACGCCGCTTTTTGAGAGAAAAAAAATCCTTGAAAAGATAATAAAAAATGTTCCGAAGAAAATAGTTCTGGCAAAGAGCATAATAACTGGCAGCGAGAAAGAAGTCGAGGAGTTCTATAAAAAAGCGCTTGAATTGGGAAATGAGGGGCTGATGATAAAGAAAATTGATGCGCCTTACAAGCCTGGAGGGAGAGTTGGATTTATGGTCAAACTTAAGCCGACAAAAGAGAATCTTGATTTAGCAATTATTAGAGCGGAATGGGGGGAGGGAAAAAGGTCTAAATGGCTTAGCAGCTATACTCTTGCTTGCATTGGGGACGAGGAGGAATTTTTGGAAGTAGGCAAGGTAAGCACAGGACTTAAGGAAAAAAGAGAAGAGGGATTGAGCTTTGCAGAGATGACGGATTTGCTTAAGCCTCTTATAAAAAAAGATGAAGGCAGGGAAGTGGATGTAAAGCCAAAGATTGTGATAGAGGTAGGCTATGAGGAGATACAAAAAAGCACTACGTATAGCTCGGGATATGCCTTGAGATTCCCAAAAGTAATACAATTAAGAGATGACAAAGGAACTGAAGATACTGCTACATTAAAGATGGTAGAAAATTTCTATAATAAACAAAAGAAAAAATAAAAATTAGAAAAAAAATTATCGTTTTGATTTCTTGTCTGGTATCCCTTCGTTTATCATTAGGTCACCTGCCAAAAGCCCGGCGCCAGTCAAAACAATCAAAATTGTCCAACCGCTGGTTTCTCCAATATAATTAACTCCTAGGTCTCTTAGAAAAAATAATGCACCTAACAATAAGACTACCAATCCAGTAATCCTGTAAGCTGTTTTTGTTATCAATAAAATCACCTCTTCCACATATTCCTTTGAATAGCTATATTTAAATCTTTTTATTTTTAATTGGCTAATTTGAGAGTTGAATCATGAATTTGCATTCCAAATCCCCATTTTAGCCTGCAAAAACATTAGCAAAACCTTTATATA
>CAYTDO010000023.1:0-3941 GCA_964436645.1 uncultured Methanosarcinales archaeon
AATTGCACAAGATGGCATTTTTCGCAGTATAAGATCTGCGCAGGATAGCTTGGCTGCTCATGCGGCCTTTCCCCTACATCATGCATCTGGTTGACAGGAGGCAGATAGCCTAAGAAAAGTATAGGCTCAAGAGTGGGGTTATCGCATACCTGGCATTTTTTGACAACAATGCTGCTTCCGGTCCCAAAAGTTGATTTTGGCATTTTTAGTTTAGTATCTTTTATTGTTGATTTTTCTTAGTTATTTTCTTGTTTATTATTCCTAATGAATTTTTTCTTAATGATTATGATTTTTGATTGAGTCTTTGTTTATTTGATAAAATCGTTGAAATTGAATTATTGATTTATTTTTCTGACCTTATCCGAATTTTTATCATACCACTCAGCGGTAATTTTTAACCCTTTCTCAAAAGAAACTTTAGGGGAATATCCCAGCTTTTTCAACTTTGTTGTATCGGGGCATCTTCTCTTAGTGCTTCCTTTCGCCTCTTCACCAGTAACTATTTCAATATCTTTTCCAAAGTGCTTGCCTACCAGGAAAGCGACATCTCTTATTGATTTTTCTTCCATTGTTCCTATATGATAAGTTTCCAGATGGTTTCCTTTCTCTAAAATTAGCATCAGACCATCAATAAAATCATCGATAAAAACAAATGCCCTTGTCTCTTTTCCAGTGCCCTGTATCTGGAATTTTATTTTTCTGGAGCTATTTTTTGAGAGCTCTTTCATCCTCAGCACAAATTGGGGTATTACATGCTCCCAACCCATGTCCGGGCCATACACATTATGCGGCCTGAAAATCATGACCCTTTCAAAATGTTTCCGTCCATAGTTTATTGCAAGCAGCTCGCAAATTATCTTGCCGCCGCCATAGGAATATCGCGGATTAAAAGGATCAGGAACAATTAAAGGGGCGGTTTCATCTGTTGGAACTTTTGGCGGGCTTTGATAAACCTCGGAGCTGGAAGCCAGGATTAATTCCTGGATTCCTTCCTTGATGCAGCTGTCTAATATATTCATCATTCCCTTGACCGCTACTTCCAGGACCAATTCCGGCATCTTATAGAAATATTCAGTGCCATTGATGTAAGCAAGATGTATTACGCTATCCACATTTTTGCAGGCCTTATGTACTTCATCCAGATTCCTTATATCTGCTTTTACAAGCTCAATCTTATCCTTTACATCTTTTAATCTTTCAGCAGCACCTCTAATGTCATTATCCAGGACTCTTACATCATATCCTTCCTTGACCATTCTCTTTACAAGAGCGCTGCCTATAAACCCAGTTCCGCCCGTGACCAAGTATTTTTTTCTTTTCATTTCGAGGTTAGTAGTTATAATTCCTTATTAATTGTTTTTACCATCATATTATTGAGTTTTAATTATTAAATTCTGGTTATTGGAGCTTATTCTAGAGCTATTATTATTTATGCAGCTTTATTTTCTCCGGTATCCTTACTGTAACCCTGCTTCTTTTGCCTGAAAATAATAGATGCTTCATTCCCCAAAAAAACCATTTTGAATATTCCTTTGCCCAATTGAACCTAAAGCTGGATTTGCCTTCGCCATACATCCTGTTCAATGATATTAATGGGACTTCCCCCAGCTTCCATCCGGCTGCCTGCGCTTTTATCGCAAATTCAAATGCAACTGCCCATCCCACTGGCTCCGCCTCAAGTTTTAATTCATTGAACTTCTGCCTTTTGAACATCTTTACCCCAAAAGTAGGGTCTGAAAGTGAAGATCCGCAAAACACATAGAACAGCTTATTTACGGCTGTAGAAAGTATTCTGCTTATAAAAATCCCGCCTATATTTCTGCCGCCATGCGCATACCTGGTTGCATTGACAAGATCCATCCCTTGGTCCATCAGCACTACCATATCTTCTATCGCAAGCAGCGGCCCTATATCATCTGCTGCAATCGTAAGGGCATACTCGCCAGAGGAATTTTTTACACCTGACTTGATCGCATTGATTACCCCCCTTCCCAAAGTGTTGTGAACAAGTTTAAGGTTCATGTATTTTTTCTGCAATGATTTAGCAACAGGGATGCTGTCATCATTTTCAATATCGTATAAAATAAGGACTTCATGATGAGTTTCCACTATGGACTCAAGGATAGGTATCAATATTTTAAGATTGACACCTTCATTAAATACAGGTATTACAATTGAAAGCTTAGTGTTCGGCATTTTGATTTTTTTGTTTTTTATTTTAATTATTTTTATTGAGTTTTCTTTTGTTAATAAGTTTTTGATTATTGAATTTGTTTTTATTGATTTTTTGTTATTGGAATTATAACTTATTAAGTCTCAATCTTCTTCCACAAACTAATATCCATCGAAGCATCTCCAGGCAATATAAATGGTACTGTTTTTTGAATATCTTTGAGCTTGCATGGCTTCAATGAAGGCTTGTATCTCTTATAGTTATCGTAATCGGGCATTTTTTCTTTTCCGATATTTATCGTACCAATAAAATCATTGTTCAGCATTTTAAGAACAGCTTGGGCAATATAATCAACAGTGACTTTAGAAGTATAAGCATTGGTTGCAGACTCATTGAATTTTATATTTTCAGGCTCAAAAAAATTAGTCCTTATGATGCAATGGTTCTTTAAAGCCCTGACTGCGCATTCCGCTCCAAGCTTTGTCCACCCATAAGTGTTGTATGGTATTGTTGGAGAAGTTTCAGAATAGTTGCCATCAGTGCTTGCATACACGCCATCTGTCGACATATGCACAAACCTTATGTTTTTTTTGATTTTCCTTTCCTTTCTTATAGCCTCAACAACCAGGTTAGAAGTTCCTATAATGTTAGTCTCTATTGCCCTATCAGGATTTTCATGGCATTCCTTCATCCTTGCCATTGCAGCGCAATGTATGACGGCATCAAACTCATTATTATCAAAGAATTTCTTTATAGTTTCTGGCTTTGTAATGTCCAAAATAGCTCTTGGAGGAGCTAAAAGATTAAATTTATTCGCTTTGTTCAATTGGATTATCTTCTTTCCAAGATTTCCAGAAGCTCCGGTCAACAATATGTTGTTATACTTCATTTCCAAAAGAAGCCCCAGCTTCATTACTATTCCCGATTAGCAACTTTCCAAAGATCGACAACTTCCTTATTCTTTGGTATCTTAAGCCCTTTATATGCTGAATGAGGAACTGCCACTATTATAACGTCGCTTTGCTTGACAAGCTCTTCCTTTGAGACAAAATCAGAATTCTTTGCAAACTCATCGGAATAGAAGACTTTTGCCCCGTGGAACCTTAAGATCTTGCCGAGCTTAAAAGATAAAGAATCCCTAATATCATCTATATCAGCTTTGAATGCCATCCCCAGTATCCCCACTTTAGTTTTTGAAAGGTCATGATTTTTTCTTATATTTTCAACAATATAATTCGGAAGCCCTTCATTGATCATCATTGCAGCATGCCCTAACAAGAAATTATTGCTGGAAAAGGCAGCTAATTGCATAGTATCTTTTAACAGGCATGGCCCTGCTGCAAAGCCAGCTCCCGGGACAGAATGTGCCCTTTCATATCCTTCTCTCATCGCATATCTTACCTTATCATAGTCTACACCAAAATTATTTGAGATCATATAGAATTGGTTAGCGACTGCAAACTGCACATATCTCCATGCATTTGAAAATAATTTGACAAGCTCTGCCTCGCCCATGGAAGTTCGTATTATTTTTGGGCTTATCTTGCTGAAAAGCTTGGATGCTTCTTCAACTGCTTCCTCGCTCAATCCAGCTACAACCTGTGGAAGCTGGTTAAGCTCTTTCATGGAATAGCCCTGCACAATCCTTTCCGGGCAATATGCAATCTTCCATCCCTTGTCCTTGCCCAATTTTGTAAGAATCTGCTCGCATGTATGAGGGTAAACGGTGCTCCTTATGATTATTGTTTGGTCAGGATTAAGATTTTTA
>CAYTDO010000024.1:0-5174 GCA_964436645.1 uncultured Methanosarcinales archaeon
TGATTTAGAGCTAATTTTTACAATGCTGGGTGAACGTATGACAATAGAACTTTCACAAGAAGAAAAACCAGAAACTTTTGATAAAAGCAAATATGTTGCCAAAAGAGGCGGAAAAGTCGCAGGAAATGCCAGGATAGATGCCGAAAAAGAATTAGGTCGTCCAGTCACAACCAGGCAAAACTATCTTTCTATAACAGATAAAAAAAAGAAACTCACAGATAAAAGTAAGGAATAAGGAACTCCCCCTCGTCCGTTTCGTTCGTCGAAATGTCCCCCTATAAATCGTTTAGCCACTAAAAATTATTGAACTTAACAACTATTAACCTCACTTTTAATTCCCATAACCTAAACCTTCTCCAAAAACAACTCAAACTCTTTGTCTTTTACTTTCTCCTTGCTTGTAAAGGAATGCTGCTTGCTTGGATTTAGATTAGATATCTTTAATGCAGAAGCCCCAACTTTCTCTTTTATTGAATCATAAAATTTGTCAAATATTTCTTTTAATTCTTCATCTGCCTTGATAAATAATGAAATCCTGTCTTTTTTCTGCAGGCCTGCGGTTTTTCTTAATTCCTGGATTCTTCTGGTAAGCTCCCTTGAATATCCTTCTGCTTCCAGCTCTTCATTTACGCGCTTATTGAGATAGACAAATCCTTTGCCAAATGATCCTTCAACATATTGCGCAGGGACTTCTCTGGTAACGATAAGATGCTCCTTCACAATATTAAATTTTTCATTGCCTATCTTTATGATATATTTCCCTTCCTTTTCTATGCGCTCGAGGATTGTCTTTGCGCTTTCAGTGGTCAATTTGGCTATGATTTGGGGAGCATTTTTGCCAAAATCAGGGCCTAATTTAGAGTAGTCTGCCTTGAGATTGGATTTTATGCCTGGCAATGACTGCTGAATATCAAGCTCTTTGATGTTGGACTGATGCTTCACTATTTCTTTTAGCTTTTCAGCTGCCTTTATTGTCTTATCATCATTTGTTACTAAAATGGCTTCCTGCAATGGCCATCTTATTCCCAATTGTATCTTTTCCCTTAGAGCAAAAATTGTTTGCAAAACCTCGCTTATTGTATCCATATCATTTTCCAGGTCTTTGTCTATGAGCTTTTCATCATACTTAGGCCAGGAAAAGTGGTGGATGCTTTCTTCCTCTAAATCAAATTCTTTCTTTAGATTTTGGTACATCTTTTCTGTTATGTAAGGGGCAATAGGAGCAAATAATTTGATGCATTCCATGAAAACATTGTATATGGTGTATAGGACTACTTTTTTTTCTTCTCCAGAAGATTTTTCCCTTGTCAATTGGATGTAAGTCCTGCTTAGGCTTAGGAATAAATCCTCTACAATTGCTGGAGTTTCATTTAATTTATATTCGTCAAAAATATTTGTCGCTTTCCTTATTGTAGAGTTTAATTTAGAAAGTATGTAATTTTCTTCAACTGAAAAACGGCTGCTTTTTATCTTGATTTCATTTGGAGCCTCTCCAACAGTCTTTGCCAGGTCTACCAAATAGTTATGGATGTTCCATAGGACAGTTAAATTTCTATACTTGACTTTCATGTCCTCGAAATTATAATTAAGATCAAGCCCCGGGCTTGTTCCACTTATTGTGTAGTATCTTAATGTGTCTGCGCCGTATTTGCTTATGACTTCTTCCGGAAGAATATAATTGCCAAGGCTTTTTGACATCTTTCTGCCCAAGGCGTCATTTATGAATCCATGCATGTAAACAGCATTAAAGCTCCTCCTCCCCATTGAAAGCATTGAAGCTATATGCAGAAGATTAAACCATCCTCTAATCTGGTCTTTCCCTTCAAGGATGAAATCTGCCGGGAAATAATCCTTAAGTGCTTTCTCATTTTTTGGGAAATCTAAAGAGTTCCAGGATACAGTCCCTGCATCAACCCATACATCAAGCACATCAGGAACTCTTTTGTATGTTTTTCCGTCTTTTTTTATCTCTATCTCATCTATCCATGGTATATGGGGCTCTTGCACTTTTTCTCCTGAAAGCTGCTCAAGTTCTTTTATAGAGCCAATTACAATATAATCCTCAGAATTCTTGGCGTTTCTCCAGACAGGCAATGGGGTTCCCCAATATCTCTGTTTTGAGATTGAATTATCCCTAAGATTTTCAAGCCATGAATTAAAGGCATTGTAGCCTGCTTTTGGAACCCATACTATCTGGTCATTTTCCTTGATAAGCTGTTCTTTTATATCTTCTACCTTGAAAAACCATTGCTTTGTTGTCCTGAAAATAACTGGCTCTTGGCTTCTTTGGCCATGAGGGTACTGATGCTCAACAGTTATTTGGGCAATTAATGCATTTTTCTTTTTTAGCTCTGCAGTAAAAGTATGATTGTCTTTTGTTGCATGCCTTCCAGCGAAAATACCCATCTCTTCTGAGTAAGTGCCATCTTCTTTTACAAGATTCCATGCCGGAATATTATTCCTGTGGCCGACTTCATAATCCTCTGGACCGCATCCCGGAGCCATATGGACCATTCCGGTGCCTGCGCTAGTGTCTACAAATTCCTCGCTTAAGACTACTGTATGGGCATTTGGATGTAATTTTTTTATCTTGTCGTAATGCTGCTTTAATTCTTCGTAGAAAGGATGCTCGTATTCCATGCCTTTAAGGCCGCGGCCCTTGAATTCTTCAACAATCTCAAATTTCGTCTTTGCAACAGAGGTTATGAATGGTGTAGCAAGAGCCTTTGCTACAATCCAATATTCTTCATCCACTTTGCATTTTACATAATCAAGCTCAGGATGAGCCATTATTCCAAGATTGAAAGCAATTGTCCAGGGAGTTGTAGTCCAGATGATGAAGTATTCATTCTCTTTCCCCTTAACTTTCATCTTTACAAAAATGGACTTGTCTTTTACATTTTTGTATTCTAATTCATGCTTTGCTAAAGCAGTCTGATGGGCCCAGTCCCATGCCATCGATCTAAATCCTTCATATAATCGTCCTTTCTCATGGGCTTTTTTTACCAGCCACCATTCACCGTCTATGAATTCATTCTTTACAGATTGGTAGGCATTGTCAAAATCCATCCAGACTCCAAGCCTCTTGAAATCCTCATTCATTATTTTCAAGTTTCTGATGCTTAATTCCTTGCAGGCTTTTACAAATTTGCCAACGCCGAATTTTGCTATCTCATCCTTGTTTTTTATGCCCAATTCCTTTTCAGCTGCGTTTTCAGTTGGAAGGCCGTGCATGTCATATCCAGCCCTGTCTAAGACGTTAAAGCCCTGCATCCTCTTGTACCTTTGAATGGAATCCTTCAGGCTCTTGTTCCAGGCAGTTCCCAGATGAACTTTTCCGGATGTGTATGGCGGACCATCTAAGAAATAAAATTTTTTTCCGCCTTTGGACTTTTCCTTGGCTTTTTCGTATATGCCATTTTCCTTCCAGAATTTTTGTATTTCAGGTTCCTGGCTTATTGGGTCGTATTTTTCCATATATGCCTAGAAAATGAAAATGGTTTTTAAATATTTGGCTATTTGGCGGGATGAGGCAAGTATTCTCGAAGAAAATCTACAGAGTTATTACTCCGGTCACAAGTCGTCCTATCAAATAAGCGTAAGCTATATTTTAAGGACAAGAATCAAGGGGTATACTCATGTTAAAAATAATATTCATCCCGGGCTATAAAGAAATCATCTAACTACAATATTTTCTTCTTCCCAACAGCATCCTTAGCCAGCCCTGCAAAAATACCGCTTAAACTCAATAAAATATTTTTCTGCTTCGAATGAAGCTCATCCAGTTTCTTGTGCTTTTGAAGGAATTCCTGCTCCATTAATGTCTTGACATCCAAGCTTAAGCCGCTTTTCAATAATTCTGAGTGGATATTTTCAAGTTTGTCAATGCCTCCTTTCAATGAGTTTAATTCATTAACTATCGAGCCTATGCTGCTGTACTTGTTTTTTAAAACACTCTCTATTGCTTTTTGGGTTATATCTTTGTCTTTTACTGATATTGCAGATTTCAACCAGCCAACTGTATAGCTTAGGCTGTTGAGCCTGTGATTAATATCCCGCTTTTCTTTTATCTCAGAAATTATGGAAGAAGTCTGGCTTAAAATATCATTATTGATGCGCATCGAATTTTCTTGCGTGAATAAATTGTTTTTTTCCAGCTCCTCAAAAACAATATTGTATTCATGAAGGCCTTCAAGCTCCTTTTTGACTTCATCAAGGGATTTTAGCTTTAACTCCTCTGATGGAGCTGCTTTCAAGCCTTTAATATAGCTGTGGATGTCTATGGTTTCACCTTTTTGCATAAAAACTGATTAACTAGTATTTATAGGTTTATTTTTATAGGCGTTGTTTCATTAACTTGAGAATTTTCTTATATTTTTTATCTTTAACCAAAAATCATTGAAAGAACCCACCCAGCTTAGTCTGGTCTTTTTTCTCCAAAAGCTCTTCTTTAGTATAGCCTAGTACATTGAATATCCTTTCAACAGCAGGGACAACCTGGTTGTTTATGTAATAGTCTGCATCGTAGTCATTTCCCTTTACCTCTTCCGGCATTTTTGAACGGTTCCTTATGATGTCGCTGCCCTGCATGACAACATATCTTATCGTTGTTCCCGGGCCTACACTAACACCTTGATTCTTCAATCTTTGCGCCACTGCAACATGCGGGCCTTTGTTGTCATATTCAGAGATATCTTTCTGCAATTGAGTGTGAATAATCACTTTTTCCAGGGGGATTTTTTTGTTTCTTAGTTCTTCTATGACTGCTTTCGCATATTTTACGGCCTTTTCCGGGTTATGCTCTTTTAGTATCGTGTTCAAAACATTTTCCTGCACTTCTTTTGCTATCGCAGACCAGTTTCTTCTTACGCTCTCAAAGCCCTTAATCCTCAATGAGCCATTTTCCCCCAATAAAGCATATTTTTTCTTTGCGCCAAAAGATCCAGCCTTTGCAGAGACAAAAATCCCGGAGGGATAAAATCCCTGGAAGTCCAGCTCCATAAGGCCTGGAAGGTCTTTATTTATAGTCTCAACAAAACTATGGGCATCTATCCTTGTCTTCCCTTCCAAAGTTAAAAATATCGAGTCAGTGTCACTGTATAGAACATTAAATCCATATTCCTGGGCTTTGCTTATGACTTCCCTGATGTAATACCTGCCAAAGGCTGTTGTTG
>CAYTDO010000025.1:0-17059 GCA_964436645.1 uncultured Methanosarcinales archaeon
GCTTAATGATATGGTTTATAGGTCATTTAGAAAAGCTATTGAAAGCTATGCTCTTCATCTGGAAATTTTTTCTCTTTGATTTCCTTAACATATTGGATAAAAGCTGTTCTCATTTCCTTGCCTAAATCCGCATATCTTTTAACAAATTTGGGGTTTATTCGGTCATATAGCCCAAGCAGGTCATTAGTCACTAAAACCTGCCCGTCGCAATAAGGCCCCGCTCCAATCCCAATTGCAGGGATTGAAATGCTTTCTGTTATCTTTTTTGCAAGCTCAGAAGGAATGCATTCTAAAACAATGGAATAGCAGCCTGCTTTCTCCAATTCCTTCGCTAATCTAATCAGTTTATCAGCAGTCTCCTTATCCTTGCCCTGCACCTTAAAATCAGCTGCGGTCTGCGGAGTCAATCCAATATGTCCCATAACCTCAATTTTATTATCAACCAAAAACTTTGCTATTTCCGGCTCATTCTCAATCTTGACAGTGTCAGCTCCCGACTTGATCAAAGCCTCTGCATTCAAAGCAGCGCTCTCCTTGTCATTATAGCTATTGACCGGCATGTCCGCAACTATTAAAGCATTTTTTGTCCCTCTTGCAACAGCGCCCGTATGCCTCATCATGTCATCCATTGTAACGCTAAGAGTATTGTCATATCCTAAAACAACCATGCCAAGGCTGTCTCCAATCAATACTATATCTATACCGCATTCATCCATGGCTTTAGCAGTAGAATAGTCGTAAGCTGTAAGGACAGCTATCTTTTCCTTGCCCTTCATTGATTTTATTTTTGGTATAGTGGTTTTCATCATTCTAAAAACTAAAATCTGATTTTATAAAATTGATTATTTGTTAAGCGTTAATGCGCCAGCAACCAATAATGGGAAAATTAAAGTAGCATCCGCCACAACCTTAGCCCTAAGGGCATTAGCCTTTATCTTGTCCCAGCTTATAGCCTCTTCCTGATTGCCTCCGGAATCTGAGCCGTCATATTCAGCTGCAGTTGTAATGTAAATGCTATACTCAAAACCTTCCCTAAAAATTGCGGAATTAAGGAGGAAATGCTTTGATATCCCTCCGCCTAAGACCAAACATCCTGCTTTATCCTGATTCTGCAGAAGATGAGTCAGCTTGAGGTTGTCCTTGACAATATCGATCACAAACTCAGGATTTTTTCTTTTGATGAAAGTGGACATGTCCCCTATAGCTCCATCATTTATCCCGGGGCAGAAGATATAAATGTCATTTTTTGCAGCCCAATGCAAGAAAGACTGCTCATGGTTTTTCTTCGTCAGGTTATGGTCTGCTGCATACATTCCCATCTCTTTCACAAATTCATAAGAAGCCAGGTTTATTTTAGATTTTTCCAGAAGATGGTTTACAAAATCATTGAAAAACCTTTCAAAATGAAGATATCGGTCCATCGGAGCTAAAATATTTCCTATCCTTCCTATGCTTTCCTCTGATAAAAACTTCCCTGGAATGTCAAAGCTTCCCAAATGGAAAGGCTTGATGCACTTTATTATGTCTTCTTCGACAGCAGCTCCTGTTGTCACAATGCCATCCACAAGTTTATTTTTTACTAAATATGTGATTATTTCCCTGTTGCCGGAGCTTATCATATTACCGGTAAAGGACATCCAGATTGAGAGCTTGCCGCTTTTTCTTTCTTCCAGCATTTTTTTAAATATGCCTAGGGCAATCCCAAAATTAGAGCCTTGAAAGCCCATATTCCTGTAGCTTGAGATGAAGTCATTGAAATCGAAATTCTGGCTGAAATCGTATCCCACTATCTTTGGAAACTTGTCCATCGACATGTATGTCTTCAATTGCCCCTTTCCTTTCTTCTTCCTGTAGATTGACATTTTAAGCGCTCTCCATGCGATATTATTTTTAACTTGCAATGCCTGATTTTTTAATTGCCTAATGCCTTATTGATTATTTTAACAGCATTATTTAATAGTTTAGTTTTGAAAAAGATAAATGAAATAAATTTTAATTGGTATTGCACTATTTAACAAGAAATAAGAACTCTTACGACCCTTCCATCCTAACTGTATCCATAACTTCGAATAATGAAAGGATATTTAAAAAGGTTTTTGTTTTGGTGGCATAATAAACATACAAAAAGAAAAATACTAACAAAAAATGCTGATAGACATCCATTCCCACCTTGACCATAGTTACTTCAAAGAGGATATAGGCAAAGTCATAGAAAATGCAAAACAAGCAGATGTGAAGATAATCCTTACCGCTGGAATAAACCCGGAAACAAACAGGAAAGCCCTGGAACTGTCAAAAAAATACGACATTGTAAAACCCTGCCTAGGCATTTATCCCATCCAGGCCCTGCAAAAGGAGATTGAATCAGGAGAATTCCCTTCAGAAAATGATAACATATTTAATTTGGATGAGGAAATAAAATACATAGAAAAAAACAGAAAGAATATTGCAGCTATAGGGGAAGTTGGATTGGACTATTCCGATTTAACTTACAAGTCAGAGCAGCAAAAACAATTTGAAAAAATGATAGCGTTGGCAGAAAGGGCAAGCAAGCCGATAATTGTCCATTCCAGGAAGGCAGAAGAAGATGTAATTGAGATGCTGAAAAGCTCCAAATTAAAAAAAATAATTATGCATTGCTTTGGCGGAAAAAAAAGCTTGGTGAAAAAAATAGCCGACAATGGCTGGTATCTAACAGCGCCAACATGCATAACAAGAGCCACTCAATTCCAGGAAAATGTCAAATTATGCCCCATTACCCAGCTTTTCTGCGAGACAGATGCCCCTTATTTAAGCCCTTACAAAAATAACGATGGGAGCTTCAACAGGAATGAGCCTGCATTCATAATTGAATCATATAAAAAGATAGCAGAAATAAAAGGAATGGAAGTGAAAGAAGTTATAAATAATGTATGGATGAACTGGCAAAAAGTTTTCTAAGCAGTTGGAGTTTCGCCGTTACTAATTGCAATCTCTTCCAGAGTCTGGGGGTTCGAGAGGATATCTTTTGCCCACCTTTTCTCTTCGCTGGATGGCTGTTCTGTAAGCCTGTAAAGAGGATTGCCTCTATCTAGATTAGAAGCCTCCACTATCAACGCTGCCATTTCATAAGGATCTTTAACTCCCCGCCAATGTATACCTTCAGCAATTAAGCGTATTGGACCTTCATAACTTGGCACTCTGTTGCGCTCTCTTTGCAGATCCTTTGGCTTCAGCCTATGCCTTGATTTCCCTTTTGAAAAAAATAAATTGGGGTAATTTTCATTGCCCCCACCATACCTTACAGGAGCGCCTTCAACAGCAAGCTGCAATCCAGAATTCGGGATTAAAGAATGTGAAAACCTCTGCGCAATATTTCCAGCGTCTTGGTATAAATTTACAAGATAATTCGCAGCAGATTTTAACAGACTATTATACATGGTCAATACTCCTTTGAGTTTTAGACTTTGCTATTTAAACATTTACCAGTAATTAGCCCAAAATTACAACAAAATACCCTAATAAGTATACCAGTATAGAAAAGTTTATATTCTAAAGGCGCAAATATGCTAAAAAAGGCTCTAAACCATGAAAATCCAAATTGATACAAAGGAAGACTCTCATGAGGAGATAAAGAAAGTAATCAAGATGTTATCCTCCTTAGTTGGAGGGCATGAGGTAATAAGCAACCAAGGCAATATTTTTGCTGATTCCCAGAATACTGCAAGCGCCAATATTTTTGACACACCTCAAAATAATGATGCAAATAACCAAACCAACAACATGTTTAGCATGTTCGGCTCAAATTCTCAGAACGGAACCGAGCCAATCCCAGTTGAAAAAAAAGATAATAGCCAGGAAGGTGCAGAGCTGCATATCCCGGAATTAGAGGAATATCTTTAAGTGTTAAACTTCAATTATGCTCAAAAATTGAATAATATTCTATTTTGTTTCAATTTTTGGCATCCTAGAGATTTAACCAAATATAAAAAATATCAGATTTCTATGATTTTTCCTTTCTTGCCCACATTAATAACTCTAGTGTTTCCAATCTTTTCTTCTATGCCATCTGCCTCATGGACATGGCTGCAAAGCAAGATATCTGGCTTGAATGCTGATATCGCTTTCCTGACACCGGAGCTCCCGGGGAAGAATTGGGTAAATTTCTCCATCTTGCTTTCTGACGGATGAACATGAGTTGCCATTATTCTCTTGTTGAGGTACTTTATCTTGTCAAAACCCTTTTTTAATAATCCATAAATCTCATCTTCTTCAAGCCTAAACATGCCTATATTTGCCCCTCCGCATCCAAATATGCCAACATCCTGATACCTTACAGAATAGCCATGGATGTTCTTTACACCATAAAGCTCTGCAAGAAAATCGGCGGTTGCAACAGTTTCATGATTTCCGGGGATTATCAGGACTTTTTCATTTCTTTTTTTAAACGGGCCTATGATATTATCGGTAGATTGATCCATCATTGTCAAATCGCCGCATAATATCACTAAATCGCATTTCTCCTTTTCCGCTCTTTCTGCCAGCTTTTCAGCCAGGCTTGTGTCTCCGTGAATATCACCGGCTGCTAAGATTCTGAGTTTTTTATGTGGCTCCCGGATTTGTTCTTTGCTTTCTTCTTTTGATTTCATAGCATTGAGATTAGAAATTGAATTTAAAAAGCTTTGCTATAAATAATTACGCTTCCTTGGTTTCATGCCCCGGATGCTCATGCCCCAGGACATGCCTTTCCTTCAGCTCTTTTATATTCTGGATTTTATGCTCAAGGATTTTAGCCAAGCCGACATCAAACTTTTCTATCAATACAGAAACGTAATGTCCCCCTAAAAAGTGGGGCATGACAACATAGTCAGCGCCTGCATCATACAAATCCAGGGCTTCCTGTATTTGGGATGCTGTTACAAGGATTATTATTTTATTGTTTTCTTTTCTTGCAAAATCTATTAAAAGCAGACTGTCAGATTTAGTCGGCACTGTTGAAATTAATATTTTTGCTTTCTTGAAATTCATCCTTTCAAGAACTTCTATGTCTCCTATGTCGCCATAAATCGAAGAAATGTTCTGGGCAGTCAAATGCCTTACGACCTCCGGATTAAAATCTACAACCAATACCTCCTTTTTCATTTTTTTTAGAGTTTTAACAATGCTAAACCCTATCCTGTTGTAGCCGCATAATATTGCCTCATAATTCCGGCTTATCGGTATGTCAGCACTCTCCATGTTTTTCCGTGAAAGCTTATCTAAAAAAGATAATGGCTTGGAAAGCTTCCTGTAAATTTCTTCTTCATACTTAATGAAATATGTGGTTAATATGATGGTGGCTATTGCAAGCAGAATTGTCATGGAAAATATTTCCTGGCTTAAATGCCCTAAAGAAAGCCCGAGCGCCGCAAGTATCAATGAAAACTCAGAAATCTGGGCAAGGGAAATTGCAGTTAAAAAAGACGTCCTTTTCTTATAGCCGAAAAATGATGTGGTAAGCATTGTTATGGCAGTTTTGCCTGCAACTGTCAATAAAATAAGAGCCATTAACGGCTTTAGGATAGAGCCGAATGTGCTCGGTATCAGCTGCATGCCGAGTGAAACAAAAAACATTACTGAAAAAAAATCCCTCAAGGGCTTTATCCTGCCTATAATCTCAATATTGTAAGGCAGGTTTGCAAGGGAAATGCCCGCGATAAAAGCGCCGATTGCTATTGAAAAGCCAAGGTAGCTGAACAATATTGAGTAAAGGAAGCTTATCGAAACAGCTGAGATAAATAAAAGCTCCCTTGATTTGGCGGCAAAGCTGAATAAAAAAGGAAGAATATATTTGCTTGCCCAAAAGGACATCATTAATATTATTATTCCCTGAAAAAATGGGTATAAAAGCGCTTCAGCAGAAAAATTATCCATTGAGGCAATGACTGAAAGCGCAATTATTGCAACTATGTCCTGCAGCAATAAAATCCCTATTATTATTTTTCCATGTAAAGTGTCAACTTCTCTTCTGTCGGAAAGCAGCTTTACAACAACCATCGTGGAGCTGAAAGCGATTATTAAAGCAATATAGGCCGCTTCAATCGCAAAAAATCCAAGAGCCAGGGAAGCTGCAAACGCAATTGCAAACGTAAAAGCAATTTGTATTATGCCGCCTAAGGATGCGACTAAGCCGACGTGCTTCAGCTTTCTTATGTCAATCTCAAGCCCAACAATAAAAAGCAAAAATGCAATGCCCATTTCTGACAGGTTAGTTATTATTTCTGCGTTAGTTATAATGCCCAGCAAAGGCCCCAGCAGAACACCGGTAAGGATATAAGCCGGAATTAATGGCTGTTTTAGAAATTTAGCGAAGTATGCCAATATCGTCGCAATAATCATTACGCTTCCTATCTCAAAAAATATATTTGCCATATTATCCTAAAATAGTTATATTTCCCTCATCATCTTCGTCTCTTCTTTCCCTTTCAACTAATTTCAATTCGATGACATCGCTGCTTTTCAATTCTTCCTCTAATTGCCTTCTGCTCTTTCCCATTAATATTGCCAAATCGTCTAAGTTCATCCCCTCACCTCTTTTTGATTTTTAACAGAAACCCTTCCTCATGCTTCAGGAATTCAACCTCTGTCCCTTTTGCTATCCCCTCGTACTCTGCAAGAACTTTAGGAATTGTAACTACAAGTTGTCCTGATATGAGCTTTTGTATTTTTACCATAATAGTATTTTTTATATTTTTTTTACCTTATTTTTTACTTATTTTTTTATTATTTTATTTAATAGTATTTAAATGTTTTGAAAAAATAAAGTTTTTTCAAAGCTCAAAAATTTGTTAGAATTTTTGCATGTTTCTATTTAATTTTAAGGTATTCGAGAAATAATTTCAATATAAACAATATATAAAAATAGCCAAAAAAAACATTTTATCAATATAGAAAGAAAATAAAATAGCAAATACCACAAAAACATAATGTTTATATATAAGTATACAGAGAGACTAAACAAAGGAGGAGCTTTACTTGAAAAACCGCACAACAAAAACAGCAGTTCTATTGATAATACAACTTCTTATCTTGAGCCAAATCGCGTTTGCAGAAACTTTTGATGAGTTTGATGATGGCCCATCCAATGAGGTGGATTCTCAGAAAAATGATTATAAGCCTAATGAAAAGCTTGATTCAGAACAATATGATGATTCTGATGGAAAGTATAAAAATGACGGCTCATATAAAAACGAAGGAATGCCCCCGTATGAAACTAAAAATTATCAAGGGCAAAATTACAAAGATTATCCTAAAAATTCTAAGGAGCAATACACGGGCGAATTCAATAAAGGCCAATTTGGAAATAATATGAACAATGAGTATGAATTCAAAAGCTCAACATACAATCCGCAATCAGGCCCAAGCTATGAAGGATTTAACAAAGAACAGATGCTTTTTGGCAGGCTTTTCCCATATATAGAAGGGGGAATTAATCCTTCAGAAATAAAACAATACTGCGATAATCCTAGCGAAATGGCAGACATGGCCATATCAAAAATTAAGACAAAGATAGGCTCAATCTCAAATGTATGCAATGACTTAGGAAAGGAAGAATCCCAATGCAGGGAGATGGCAGCGCAAAGATGCTCAAAGATGAGGCAGCCTGACACAAGCTACGCAGTTGATGAGCTGCACAGATTGGAAATTCTATCGCAGTCCTGCCCTGTAAATGCAGATGCAATAAAACAGTCCTGCATCTTAAGGATAAAAGAAAATTTTGAAGAGCGTTCTGAATTTGCCGGAGAAATGTGCGAGATAAAATGGGAAAACTACGGCAAACAGAATCAGCAGAAATGCGAAAAAATACAATCAACTATGATATGCGATGAAAGTGGATACATAGAGAACTGCCTTGCAAAATATGGCGCAAATGAAAACCAGAAAAATGAATGCCCCGAGCCATCATCAATGCAAAAGACCTCATGTGAAAATGGCTACTCCTTAAAGGACAAAAAAGATTATAATGGATGCTTTATCGGCTATGAATGCGTCTATAACCAGCCTGAGGCAAAGCAATGTGCAATGACCAATGATGAAGTTAATAAGCTTGCCAATGAATGCGCATCTAAAAAAGGAAGCCCTGAAAGGACATATAATAATGGCTGCATAACCGGAGTAATATGCAGGGAATACCAATGCCCGTACACCAACGAACAGGTATCAGAAAAAGAATCTGCATGCGCAGCATCAAAAGGAAGATTTGAGAAAAAGGTGGAAGGAAGCTGCATAGTTCAAATGGAATGCTACCCGCAAACTGCCGCAGGAGACAGCATCACCGGAAAGGCTACTGGATACAATACTAAGCAGCAATGCTACAATGAATGGCAGAATCAAAAACAGAACTGCGAAAAAATGAACAAGGAATGCCGTGGAAAAGACGAATTCGTAAAGGAATGCTCAACAAAGGAAAATGAAGGAAATAACATTGCCCACATAGAAAAGCAGTGCGATATGGAATCCAAGATACAAGTAAGGCACATGGAGCGGCAATGCGCAGGGATGGAATTCGAAAAGAAGGGATGCCTTGACGAAAGCAGCAAGAGATGCAGCATGATGGAAGGCATTGCATCTGAATGCAGGGAAAAAGTGACAGAAGATAATTTTAGGAAATTCATAATAAGCGAATTTGAGAAAAAATGCAAGTTCATGCCCTACATGAAACAAGAGCAGGACTTCTCCAAATATGACAAGATGGAAATTGTGCTCGCTGTTCTGGATACAGTGACTGAAGAAGATGTATCAAAGGTAAGCGCAATTGTCGAAAACCTTGAGAAAAAATACGAGCAGGATGGAAAAATAATCTACGGAGGGGCTATAAGGCCGAGCGATTTCAGTAAATTAAAGGAATTATCTTTCATCGTCGGAGCAAAATTAAATGCCCCTGAAAGCTCGGAAATATCGAAGGAAAGAAAAGAATCTATATTGTCAAAGCTTGACCCTTCAAAAGTCGTTGAGAAGCTCCTGGAGCTTACAGGCTCCGATGTCTCGGGGGAATATAAGTACATAATAGAAGACCAGGCAAATGATATCCTTGAAGCCTCAGAATCAATCAATGATGTTCAAAAATCTGAGGAAAGCCGAGGATTTGGTTACAAAATAAAGTTATTCTTAGGGTTTGCAAAAGATGCTGAGGAAAGCGAGATAAAGAATCTTAAAGCGAGCAAAGAGCGCCTGGAAACCTCTATAAAGTCCTTAAGCAAATTAGCTGAAGAGCTTCAGGATGATATCACCAAAGCAATCCTAAAGGAGCAAGTTGCAGAGTTAGAAAGGCAAAAAGAAGACATTGGCAGCCTCATCAAGCAGAAAGAGAAGAAAGCTAAGGGCCTGCTTAGGTTGTTTGGGCTGTTTGGGTAGTCCTCTTTATTCTCTTTTATTTTAAGAATATGCATTAACTACTTATTAGGGATAATTTTAAAACCCATCCATGATTAGTTGAGAGTATGGCAAAGAACATATTTATATGATCAATCATTTGTGTTCTTTGCCATACTTCAAAACCCTCTTAATCTCCTCAGCCATATCGCTTGCCAGGTAAGTAAATCCCTTCTTCTTTTTCTCCAATATACCTTCAACAAGCCCGCAATAATAGGTTGCATTTACAGCGCTTTGCATAAGGTCATTGCCCTGGGCTAAAAATCCCGCGCATAATCCCGCTAAAACGTCTCCTGTCCCTGCCTTTGTCATTCCTGGATTTACATTCTTATTCAAAAATATCTTATCCTTAGATATGGCCACTGCAACAGGGCCTTTTAACAGCAATACATTATCCTTATCAAAGAAGTTTTTAATATTATTTTTTATTAAAAGCGATTTTTTATTGATATTCTTTTCATTGATTATTTTTTTAATTATTGAGTCTTTTATTTTTGAATTGGATAAGAATGTCTCCAACTCTTTAATATGGGGCGTTATTATTGAATTTTCCAAATCATCTGAAGATAAAGCCTTGATTGCATCAGCATCAACCACCAATGGTTTTTTCAATTTTTCAATTATTGACTTTAGAAATGATTGAGTCTCTTTCCTTAACCCTATTCCATTCCCAATAGCAACAACATCATGCTTTTTCGCCAAATCTAAAATTTCAGTTGCATGCTTTAAAGAAAAATAATCACCTTTTAATTTGACAGTAACCAAATCAGCGCTCAGGCAATTGACAGCCCACGCAACTTTCTCCGGAGCAGCTACAGTAACCCAGTCAGCTCCGCTTCTTAAAGCTGCTAAACCCGCTAAAGCCACAGCCCCAATATATTCCTTGCTTCCCCCAACAACAAGAACTCTTCCGTTATCTCCTTTTTTCGCGGTTTGCTTTCTTTTAGGAAGCTTAATGCATTTTTTTGAAATATAATCCATAATCTTAAAACAGGAATCAATATATTTAAATTATTTGTTTTTGAGGCATTTTGGTTTTTATTTTTTGTTTGTCCGGATATTATTAAAGATTTATTTAAAAATCTTATTCAAGCTGGAATTAATTATTGAAAACATTGGCTGGCAAAAGCCATGATTGCAGGCAGTATTATTTATCGAAACAAAAAGTTTTGGCTCTTTAGCTTTCTCAAAAGTGATTAATGCAGAATCAAAAGGCACGTTTTTGTCGTAAATGCTGTGGAGCATAACGACTTCTCTTGGGGCTATCATGCTTATATAGCTGTCAGGGTCTAATGATTTAATAAAAGCAGATTTCTCATCATTAATATTATCATAATGAAAACCAGCAAAGCTTATGGCAATCACACCCTTAACATCTTTATTAAGGGCAGCAGAAATCAAAGCTACCCTCCCACCAAGGCTCTCGCCCATCAGGATAATTCTGTCAGGGTCAACTCCCTTTTCCAGCCTCAAAACGCTTACAGCACCTAATGCATCAAAAACCATTAGACTTTGAACAGGCAAAACTCCTGATTTGTACGCCTCAAAATCCTCTTCTAAGCTCGGAATACTTCCGCCAGTTTCCCCCACTCCTCGTTGGTCAATAGTCAAAACGGCAAACCCTTCTTCAGCCAGCTGCTTGGCAAAGCCAAGTTCGCTTGCCTTATCAACTCCTGCTCCCGGCAGCAAAACAATGCCGGGGACTTTCTTATTGCTGGCTGGCTTCAAAAAAAATCCATAAATCTTTTTTCCAAATGAATCATAAACAACTTTATCAAGGTTATAGTTATCAAAACTCTGGTTTGAATAAATATCATAATTAACAGGCTTAAACTTTCCAGATTTAAGCAAGCCATTTTTATCAAAATAGCCAGCACTACTTCTGTAAAAGCTTATAAAAATAAACAGGAATATTCCAAGTAATAGGGCAACAATTGCATATTTTATGTATCTTTTTTTTATTCTGATAGACCTGTAAGCAGAACTATTTTTTTATGCCTATATCAACAATAACAGTCTTATCTTCATAGCTTTCTAAGCCGTTCTTAATGTCATGCATTGTAATCAATAAATCAGGCTCAAAATAAGCATTTGCTTTCTGCCCAGTATCAGGATGCACTCCTGTTGGGACATCAATAGAAACTTTAAAGCCTTTTGCCTTTGCCAGATTTCTTATCAAGGTTGCCAAAGGATCCCTTATCTCGCCATCGGCTCCGGTCCCAAGGATTGCATCGATTATTATTTCATAATCTGAAAAATCAACTGCTTCAAGCGGCAAGATTTGCACTTTTTCATTATTCTCAATTTTCCTAAAGTTTGCTAGCGTTTCCCCTTTCAGTTTTTTTTCATCGCCTACAAAAAGAACATCAACCTCTGCATCATCGCATAAATGGCGCGCAGCAACAAAACCGTCTCCAGCATTATTGCCGTGGTAAGCCACAACAAGAATGCGCTTGTTTTTGACTTCGATTTTTTGTTTTAGGGCTTCTGCTGCCCCCTTCCCAGCATTCTCCATAAGCATGGCCCTAGGAATGCCTGAATCCTTTTCCAGCATTTGCATTTCTTCGACAGATATCATTCTTGATGCTGATTTTTTTGCCAGTTTATAAATCTTAAGATTACAGCGTTTGAATATTTATTTTTTCCGCATAAATTAATTTAGGATTAATGTTCTTCCAAAAATTTACCGATTATAGTTTTAGCATCATTATTATTGTCGAATCTTCTTATCAATTCCTCCTTGCTATCGATATATCCGCACTGCTCAAGAAAATCAGTAAAGTCCAGTTTTTCCGCATTCTCAAATCTCTTCAAAAAAAGTTCATACGGATAGTTCATTGCCGGCCTTATCATCTTTTGCTTCATCAAGCCTATGATTGTCCTATTAACCCATTCATTTATGTAATCAAACTGGACTGAATTCTCAAACGAGCCGTCTGGAAAAGCTTTGGACAGAAATTTTATCATGCCTTCATAATTTTCCGGTATTAACGGCATCAGCTTATCCATTGCCCCGCATGTCCCAAAGATGTTAGTTTTTGTTGCCTTCTCCCCTACATTAAGAAAGGGCCCCCTATTAAAAGGAAAAAGCCTGCAGATGTAAGCCCTTTTTGCATAGTATATTGAGCATTTTTTTTCTTTGAGGAATGGGCATGCATCAGAATCCATGAAATATGTCACAATTATCGCTTTATTGGAATTTAAATCTAAAATTCCTCGGCTTGGGTATATTTTTCCGTTGACATTGGCTTCTTTCTGCCATTCCTTGAATCTTTTAGCCTCCCAGTCCCATAAAGGGAAGGACATTTTTTCCATTGGAATTAACTGAACCAAAGGCAGCTTTCCATAAGCCATTTCCCTGATAAATTCCTCATCTTCGCGGGGCATCATGCCCCTTATATGGCTGCAGCAGCTTCCGCACTGGTTGCATTGAAAAATTCCTTCTGGCTGGATTATGTTTAGTTTCATTGATTATAATTTTTTACTTATTAGTATTTTAAGGTTTTGATTAGATTTTTAAATGAGTATTCATTACCGAGACATACAATAAAATGCTGACAAAACTAATAAGCAGACATCAAACTATCGGCTATCAAATTCTTGATTTGGAGGCTGAATTAGGCGTTTCTACAGAGCCTCATAAAGAAACATTAGACCTACTGATAGAAGAAGCAAGAACAGCAATCCAAATTAAAAGCACATATACGGGGGAAGATGCTGTCGGCATTTTAAGAACAATTGACAGTATATTGCGAAATAACGGGTTTGAGCATGGAGGTAGCGGGCTTCACTTGTTTCATGAAGGATTAGGCTCAAAAAAGATTGATTGCGATAATACAAGCTTTATTTACCTGAGCATAGCTGATGCTTTAAACTTGCCTCTCGCAGCAGTATCTGCTCCGGAGCATCTTTTTGTAAGGTTTATTCTTAATGGGAAAAAAATTAATTGGGAAACTACAAGCGCAAAAGGACGAGGAAACGATTATTACAAAAGATGGTTAAATATCTCTAGCAAATCTATCAGCAAAGGAGCCTATCTAAGAGATTTAACACGCCAGGAAACTATGGCAGTTGTTTACTACAACAGAGGAATTGCTTGGGCTGGGAAAGGCAATCTTGATAAAGCAATTGCTGATTATAATGAAGCTATTAGGTTAAATCCTAGTTTTGCTGAAGCTTACTACGACAGAGGAATTGCTTGGGCTGGGAAAGGCAATGATGCAAAAGCAATTGCTAATTATAATAAAGCTATTAGGTTAAATCCTAATTATACTTTAGCTTATTACCACAGAGGAATTGCTTGGGCTGGGAAAGGCAATCTTGATAAAGCAATTGCTGATTTTAGGAAACATAAATCCCCGATGATGAGCCAATAAAAAAATAATAAAGAGTTTACTTAAACCCAAAACTCCCGCCAGGCAGCGCCCTTATTATCTCGTCTAAATCTAAATTTCCCCCCAACTTATAATTTATTTTTTTGGCAATGCTGCTTGCCTTTTCATCTCCCGGCCTTAAAGAGACAAATTTCTCGCAATTCTTTTTGATTGCTTCCTCCGGGCCACCCATTACCGCTTTGTCCTTTGTGAGTCCAACAGCAAGATTTATCTTGTTCTCGACATAATTGCTTTTCCCATATATCATGAAAGCGCCTTTTCCCATGTACTCTCCTGCATTTGTCTTCTTGCTCACCTGCTCAGGAAAAACATAGAAAACGTCGGAAGATTGCAACCCAAGCTTCCAAGCCCTTGAAAATGTGCATGTTGCATCTGCAGTTTCACGAATGGTTTTCTCAGGGACTTCTTTCCCTTCTGCCTTGATTATAAAAAATGGGCTGCCTGTCATGTCAGTATGGAATACCAAATCTCCTTTCTCCATGTGTTTTTTCACGACAACTTCATTAGAGGTAGCATCTCTCCCGCCAACAGCCAAAAAACCGTCAGAGCTTATGAACCACCTGAATTTCTGATACCACTCCGACTTTCGCTGCTGGACCTCGCTTTTTTTCACTTCTTCCGCATCAAATTTCTCCCTCTCCGCTTCCAGTTCATTCAGCTTCCTGATATGCTGCTTAAGAGCCTCCTCCGCGCCTTTGATTTTCTTCTTTATCTTTTTAGCCTTCTCAAAATAATCAGAAGCATTCTCCTCTAAAGATTTGGTCAGGTCTAGGATTAATTTAGCCATAAACATCCATCATCTAAGGGATTTTATAAAGTTTTTCAAAGGTTATCAAAAAATGACCGGAACAAAGGTTAATAATCATAAAACAACAATCTTTATAAAAAACAAAAAAGAAATGTAAAATATGGCGCAGCAGCAAATGTCAGAGGAGCAGGTAAAGGCCCTGCAGGAAAAAATAAAGAACATGTCTCCTGATGAACTGAAAGAATTCCAGAAAAAGCAATGCATCTTCTGCCAGATTATAGCTGGAAAAGTGCAGTCCAGAAAAGTCTATGAGGATGATTCTGTCATTGCAATCCTTGATGTAAATCCTGCGAATCCCGGCCATATGCTGATAATGCCAAAAGAGCACTATTCTATAATGCCGCAATTGCCGGACGAGGCTCTTTCTCATATTTTTGCAGTTGCCAAAGCGCTGTCAAACTCCGCTTTAAGGGCATTGGAAGTGCAAGGCTCTAATATAATTGTAGCCAATGGGGTTGCTGCCGGCCAAAGAGCGCAGCATTTCATGGCTCATCTTATCCCAAGGACGGAGAATGACGGCCTCAAATTCGAGCTTCCTCAAAAAGCCCTTTCTGAAAGCGAACTGGAAAAAATAGGCAGTATCCTTTCAAAAAGCCTTGGCTCAAAAGCCCAGGAAAAGACAAGGCCGGCTGTGATTCCAATAACAGCCAAAAGGCTGGAGCAGGAAAAGCCTAAAGAGCATGTTAAAGGCAAAAAGAGTATTGACACAAAGAAGGAAAAAACAAGCGAGAGTAGGGAAGAATATCAAAGCAGCCGTATAAATTTAGATGATATAGCGAACCTGCTTGGGAAGGGGAAATAAAATGGCAAAATCGCGGGAAAGCTGCCTGTTATGCCAGATTGTGAGCAATAACATACCTTCCTATAAGGTGTATGAGGATGACATAGCAATTGCAGCCCTGGATTTAAACGGAGCCAATCCCGGCCATTGCTTCATCATACCAAAAAACCATTATCCCATAATTGAGCAGGTCCCTAATGAAGAGCTTGCCCATCTCTTCGCTATCGCAAACAGGATTTCCAGCGCTATATTTGAAAACCTGAAAGTGCAGGGAACAAATGTATTTGTCGCAAACGGGATTCCTGCCGGGCAGACAGTGGCTCATTTCATGATTAATGTTATACCAAGAAAAGAAAATGATGGTATAAACCTTGAATGGAAACCGAAGCAATTGAGTGAGGAAGAGATGTCCACTGTTGAGCTAAAGCTTAAAGACAGCCTTCAAGGAGCGGCAGTTGAAAAGCCCCACAAGAAAGAAAGCCCCAAAACCCACATAGAAAAAATAAAGAATTTCAGCATAAGCGATGATGACGAAGAAGACTACTTCATGAAGCAGTTGAGGAAAATACCTTAGTTCTAAAAAAATTTCAAATTATGCCTAATATCACAAGAAGAAAAAAATCAGATTCCCATAGATTAAAGTCACAATAAAAGCAATAAAAAAGCTGGGCACAAAAGGAATCCCTATCTTTATCAAAACGTTTTTTATCTTCCCCTTCTTATAGAGTTCAATGAGCTTTTTTATATTTTTTTTCTCAATGCCAAGATCCTTTGGCCCAGCAATGTATTTCCCATCAATCTTTACATCCTTGGCAATCCAATCTCCTTCAGTAAGCTCCATTGGCTTGACATACTTGAGCATGCATGCTGTCTCAACAGATTTTACTGCAGCCCACAGGTAGAAAACAAACATTATGGCAAGGGCCATATAGAACAACGCCAGCTTTAAAAAAAAGCCCTTGACAAGTATGATTATTAATATCAGCATGCAAAAGCATGCAAGGATGATGCTTCTTGCTTCCTTAATCTTTTTTTGCTCCAAAAGCTTTTCAAATTCTGCAGTAAATCTCTTTCTGTTTTGGGCAATATACGCGAAACTCCACGCAAGCCCGTAAATGGCTCCTACCGCAAGCGAATTGACCAGGAAATTCAGGAGGAAAAAATTCTTTGAAAAGATATCAATCCCTATAATCGCTCCAAGCCCCATCAGTATTTTGCTGTCTCCGCCGCCCCACTGCCCAGTATAGAACATTACCCACGCAATGGAAAAAAGAACAGCAAAGCCGATAACACTAGCAAGAATATACTTTGCATCCCAAAATATTGCGGAAAAGATTGCATTCAATCCGAATCCTATGCCGACTAAACCAAGATTTACCCAATCAGGAACCTCTCTAGTCCTGAAATCGGTATAGGAGCCTATTGCCAACACTATTAATGCCAGGGTAAACTGGATTATCGCAGGCAAAGAGAATAAACTCAATAAAGCCGGGTCTGCCATTTTGAAATTTAGAATTGAGCCATTTATAAATATTCTTAATTATGAGGCTCTGTAGAAAATGTAGGTTAGCATCAACTTGCGTAAGCCCTGCCAAATTGACATTTAAGCCGACAGAGGGATGGCTCCTGCGGAGATGTCGGCTCATTATGTAATACTTTTGTGGCTGAAGCCGATGCTAACCCGAG
>CAYTDO010000026.1:0-6893 GCA_964436645.1 uncultured Methanosarcinales archaeon
CATTAGCTGCAGCATTTGCTCCACCTGCTCCTCCAACAGCTCTTGGAGCTGTTGAGTTGCCGCCATCAGCAGCCGGCACATTAGTAGCACCTGCTGCTACTCCTCCTATACCGCCAGTGCTATTACCTCCACCACCACCAAAACAATTTGCATCACATCCACCTCCTCCTCCTCCTGTAAATCCGTTTCCACCTCCTGGACCACCTATTGCATCTGAGGCTCCTCCCCCTCCTCCCCCTCCTCCTGGTCCTCCAACTCCCCCTCTTCCTCCAACTTCCACCGCACCAACGGTTTCCCCTGCAAAGCCGCTAACATTCAAAATTCCGGAAATATTTATAGGGCCATCAACAATAATGTGAACTGGCAGATATCCTTGCTGGCCTGCAAGTGTTGAATCCGGATCTGTTGTGTTGACCACAACAATGACATTTCGTGGAATAATTAAGGAATCCAAAACAATTGTCCCCATAAGAGTTCTGGTTCCATTTCTGCCATTGCCAATCATGTATTTTCCGGCTGCAGAATTTGAAAAATTACCGCTGTTCAGATTAGGCACTACAATCTGGAATACGCTCCAGGAGTTTCCATCTACGCTGAAATTCACATTTTGCGCAGTGGCATTTGGATGGATGTAGAATACAGTCGATAAAACTCTTCCACCGCTAGCAACCCAATTGCCATTTCCATCTGTAACAACACTTGGCCCTATTGTTATATTGCCTGAGGAGTTTGTTTGGAGATTAGTCTGCTCGCTAAATCCACTCCCGACAATGCTCACAACCAGGTTCATTCCAGGCGCGCCTGCATCCGGATATGTTATGTTAAGGTCAAATCCTGCAAATTGGTCATTAGCAATCTGCCAGTTTCTTGCTTCTGCGAAAGCGCCAATGTCCAATGGCCCTAACAAATAGAATTCAGGGCTTGTGTCAGGGGCGTCATATTGATAAGACAATTCAATTTTGTCGTCTTTCTTTAAATTTACATCCCAGGATAAAATTGAAGTGCCGTTAATTGTTGTAATTATTAAGCCATCTTGCGGAGTGATTGCAAAGCTTGCAGGAACATATTCGTTAATAATTCCATTATAATTATTATTTGCAATGATTGAAATATTCATTTTGTAAGGAACTGCTGGATAAACTCTGGTAGCTGATTTTCTTGCGACATCAAAGTCAACAGAGCTTTGAACAGAGAAATTATCTTGTACGCTTCTAATGCCTTTTGTAGTTACTGCTGTTAAATTCATTATATAAGTTCCATTTCCAGAAACTGTATAATCCGCATAATAATCTGGCAATTCTGTAACTCCCAAAGTTTCGCATTCAGGGCTTATTTTTATTTCATTATCAGCTGTTGTAAGAACTGTTTTTTCATTTAATGGGTTAGTGATCTCCAATGTAACATCTGCACGGCATACTATCTTTCCTGAATCATCCAAAACCCCCATTCCAATGAATGCATTTTCATTTTCCAGGTAAATTGACTTGTTGACATTTATAGCCAGGACTCCCCATGTAAAGTCCTGCTGCTGAGTATAAGTAACGTTATCTTTGATTAATTCCAGTTGAATTGTATATTTGCCGGCTTTGAATGCCCTTGGCTTGCCTATTTTTATTTCAAATTTGCCTTCCCTTAACTCTTCTATTTCTATATTAACATTCCCGGGGCTGCCTTCAGCATCAAATACAAACGCCTCTACGCTTTCATTTTCCTTTTCAAACTTCTTCTTCTGCTTTTTAGTTAAGTTGCCATTTTCATCAATAAACAATCCCTTAAGCCTTATTTTTTCTCCCAATTCTTCGAGCTTTTCCTCTGTTCTTTGCTCCCCGGGCAAATCCCCTTCAATCCTTTCCTGCGCCAGATTGATTTCCTCTGATAATTCCTCTGCATTCAGGCTGCTTATTTCATCTTTTATCTGCTGCGCTGACACAATGTCCTGCTGCGCGATATTTTTCTTAAGCAATTTCAATTCCTCTTCTGCCCTTCCTGTTTCTTCCTCATAAACATCATATTCTCCCTTCCATTTTTTATTCTCTACAAGCTCCTGCTTTGCCAGGTATTCGAAATCCAGGCTTGCATCCTCATCCAGCATGAAGCTTTCTTTCTCAAAAATTATTTTTGGCGTGATATCAAGAGTTGCATTGCCTGCATCAGTTACATTGATAGCAAAGATGTTTGATATGGCTGTAATGCCGTCTTTGTCAGCTGTTATGAACATATAGAACATGCCGGTAAATTCTTCAGCAGGAATTATGGCTGCAGTATTGTTCTCAAACAAGATGCTTATGTTGTCCTGCTGGTAATAGGAAAATATTGTATTTTCATCTATGTTTAGGAAATACTCGCTTAAATTAATAGCAGCGTTGCTATTTTTTACAATGCTTAAGCCCGAAATATTTTTGATTAATATTAACTCGGTTATGTTTGCGGTTATGTTAATGGCGCTTATGTTTTCCTGCGTTATATTTGCCAATGAATTGCCCTCAACAAATCCGGGGTCATCTGGCGCTATTGCCAGCTCATACGCTTCTCCAATAGCCAAATCTTTTATCTTTTCCCAAGTACCGTAGCAAACTTCAGTCGAATAATCCCATTGCTTGCATTTAAACAAGCTGTCAGCTTCGGCAGTTGCAGTTAAAGTTGCAGTCTCAAATTTAATTTCAGAGGCATCTATGGCATATTGTTTTTTAATTTCAACATCATTTATTTCCTGCTCCCTGCTTACATTGTCAATGCCGATATCGGCGCTTAAAGGCTCTGTTATGTTAGCTTTATAGATCATTAATTTATCAACAATCCCTGATTCCGGAATTATTTCTATATCATAATAATCAGGCTCAACAGATTCATCAGTTATCAGGGCATTGTCTTTGTACAATCTATAGCTTCCGGAAATTGCCCCTGTGCTGTCTTTAACATTCAAAGAAACACCGACGCTGTCTACTGTCTCAAATGATGTATAGGATAAAGCATCAAGCTCCAAAGTTGCGCCTTCTATCTCAAATACTAATGTGTAGGAGGTGTCATTCAAGCCTTCCAGCAGGCAGCTGTCAGCACAAACATCCCTGAATCTCGTAAATTCTGAGAAGTAGTAAGCGCTCAAGTCAGCCCAGTCTGAATTATATATTTCAGAAAAGGGATTCTCAAGGTTTAATTCATAATCAACATAAAGCACCTGAGCGCTTATTATATTGTCAAAGTTAGCTCCATTTTTCCCATAAGCAGACTGGAACGGCTCGCTCCATGAAGGGTTTATTGCCGATAAGCCGGCAAATTGGCAGCAATTGTTGTTTCCGTAGCAGACTATAGTTGACTCTTTGTCCTCAATGGAATAAGTTTCCCATCTCGTGCATAAGTTGCTCTCATCAGCATCCCAGTTAAAGCTGGTGCTTTCGACAGTCAGGTCTATAGCGCCGGTAATTGCCTCAATGCCATTATCATCATTGTCGTATATAGTTCCAGATTTATATTCCAAATCAATTGTTATTTTTTTCTCCGGTATGAGCAATTTAATTTGCCGGGAAGCTGGCTTATCCCCGTCAGATGCTGTAATTGTTATTGTGCTGTTAAAGTTATGGCCGGCTGGAATTATTGTCATCAAGCTGCCGTCTATTGCAACTGATATTTTATCCGTCTCTGGCGCTATTGCCGCATAGCCAATGGCATCCTCGTCCTTATCAGAGAAATAATCATTCAAATCAATAATAGTTTTGCCGTTGATAATTAATTCATTTGCATCGGATTTCCAGTACGGGGGAGTATTAGGCTCCGGCTCTTCTTTGGCTTTCTCTTCCTTTTCGGGCTTTTTTTTGTCTTTTGATTCTTTTTCTGGCTTTTTAGCAGCAGATTTGCCTGATGATTTTTCATCTGCATTTGCATCAGCTCCGCCAACTGCAGTTTCCACTGTCTCAGAACTTCCATTTTCTGGCTGGGCATCGCTTTCATTAGAAACTACAAATCCGGTTATTCCCTTATTTACATTTAAGCTTACAATAGTTATAACTCCAATTAATGCAATAATTACTGCTAGGTAAATTATCGCGAATTCCTTAACCGATGAAGCCATTGTTCCCTTGCGGGATGCGCCTTTATGAGATATCGAACGTTGTTCAAATACCGAACTATGCCCAAGCACCGTACCCAGTCCGAGCATCTTATGCTTATTTGCCATTTTTCTTTTTATTAGCTCTTTGATAAACCGTCCAGATTGTCCTATCATCCCTATTAAGCAGCAAAGCAATTTTATGGTAAGTAAGTCCAAATGAGTCCTTCAGATAAGAAACAATATTTTCCAAAACACTTAGCTTTCTGTCCTGCAGGATTTTAACAGGAATAGGATAAAGGTGTATTTCTGAAGCAATAAGCTTGGATTCCAGCTTTTTTTTAGCATTCCTATAGCTTACAGCCAAAGCAACATTATCCCTATTAGTCAAAGATCCAATCTGCTTGTAGCTGAGAAGCAAATTTTCCCTTAGATACTTGACAATCGTCTCCAAAGAGCTTAAATGATCATTTTTAAAAACCGATATAGGAATTATAACTTCCTCTATAGCAGGAACTTCAAGCAGCTTGCTGACCATCTCAATAATCTTTTTAGAACTCTGGCCAGATTCTTTTAGATAGTTTAATGTATCCAGAAGTCTTTTTTCCATTTGATCTTCTTTGTCTGGCATATGTTATGTAAGTTAAATTATATATTATTTAAGTATAATATATGTTATGTAAGTTAAATTCTATATTATTTAAGTATAAACCTTTAGTAAAAAGAGTTAGAAGCCTTAAAACAAAAACATTAAGCTCGTAGAAAAATATATCAGGTAAGTAACTATATTTGTAAGTATATCTATAGTAAAACATTTAAAGATATTCTGTAAGTAAAAGGTATTTAAATCTTTCGATTAATATCAAATATTAAACCATCATTAGAAAATATGACTCCAAGAGTAATTACCTAATCCCTGGGGTCGTTCCAGCTCTTGTCAAAAATAGCAGTGCCATTTACCCTGCTTTTAGGCAGCAAATACTCAAATTCTCCACAGCTTGCAAATAACTCATCATGGCAAACTATGAGATTTGATATATTCTGGCATACAGCTTTTGTGTAAAGCCTAAAGTTGGGAATCTCATTTTCCCCAGTATTGTTTTCTTCATTCTTAGCTGTGACAAATCCTGTCAGGCTTATTGAGGAAGAAGATACTATAAAGATTACTGCTAATATAACAGATATAACAGCTATGGAAAAAAGAGTTAACATGTATTTCATCCTTGAAGGTATTGGGGATTAATATCTAAACTTTTCGTTTTTGCTGAATATATATCGCAAGAGATTGCGCCTTTTGCGATTTCCGGCATTTCCTAGTTCTCAGTCAAGGCGCTGCAAGAGAAATATAGTTAGCGACTTACTTTATGGCTTTTGTATCGTATTACTCCTTTCCATTCGTTAATATCCCTCATTCAAATGAACATTCAAATGAACATTCAAATGAATTAGATATCATGTAAGTATATTAATATATTAAATAAGTATTTATAGAATTATTATAATAGTTGATAGAACGAATCAAGAATGGATTTTTGGCCTTTAATCTTTCGTCAGCTTAAAGTCTCTTTCATGCAAAATCTATAAAAGAGTGTGTTTTTGATGTTATTTGCGCCGTAAGTTAAGTTTTTATTGTGGCATACATTATATGTATTTAGATTATACAAGTTATAGATTCTAAATCCAGTATGGGCATTACTTTAATTCTACACTTTATGGCCTTTACCGACTATATAATCTTTGTTAATGTTCTAGTAGACATGATTGATTTAATTATTAGTTGATGTATAATAATTATTTTAATCACAATTCCCGCGTTCAATATAGAATTTTTAAGAGTCATAAGTCTTACAATGATTATAAATAAGCACTATAACTGCCATGTAGCTTACAAATAACATTTACCCTTAAATCTTTGCCTGCAATGCGTGCCTATATCTATTTAGTTCTCAAATCTCCTGATTATGATTAGCAACTGCACACAAATCCCTCATTCAAATGAACATTCAAATAAACATTCAAATAAACATTCAAATGAATTAGATATCATGTAAGTATATTAATATATTAAATAAGTAAAACAACTATACAACCTAAAGAATAGCTGTACTAAAAACTCACTAAAGTAAAGCTTCTGGCTTCAACCGGAGTATATACAAAGAGAACACTAGATACAAAGAGAACACTAGAATCTATTGGATGCAAACCCCACAAGCTTTGCCAGGCATTTCGGGTGTGCTGTGAGATTAAACAGGCTCTTCCAATTCCTGCGCAAATTCAGGCTTAAGCATCCTTTTTATTATGCTCTCATAACTTTCGTCTTTCCTGCCTTTGCTCTTTAGCCAGTCATGAAACTTCTTGCTTATTGATATTGTTGTTTCTGCCATAATAGCTATAAGTTTTATAAATACTATATTTACTTTTCGGTTTATTAGTCAGCGTTTAAAATATAGTCTGCCATCAAATCCCACTCAGTTGGTGCTAGGCATAACAATTTTATGGGTTAGTTATGTCCTGCATCATCATTATCTCAATAAAAGCCATAAGTTAGCAACAGCAGGTTATAATAAATAATGTCTAAATGAGTTGGGGTGAAATCCGTAAGTGATATGGCTTTTATGATGCCTATAGTTGCTTGGCTATTTCTCACTCGCTCACAATTCATTGGTAAATATAACGCCATTCATAAGGCTCTGTCCCGAATCTACGCTTCGCTTCGGGTTAGCAGCTTCAAAGTTCTTTATGTTTTTATTTCTAACTGACATTTCCCGTAGGGAGCTTCCCCTTTGTCAGTTTAATGTTTGGTTTAAAGGAACTTTGACCTTATGCTGCTAACCACATTCGGGACAGAGCC
>CAYTDO010000027.1:0-5279 GCA_964436645.1 uncultured Methanosarcinales archaeon
CAGATGAAAAGGGGAGATACAGCTTAGTAAGTATGCTCGGTCCTGGTGGAGCATCAAAAGGAAATCCACATTATGAAGTTATGGGCATAAAAAGATATTGGGCTTATTCAAAGGAAAATATGGCAAAACTTATTAAAAAAAAGTTAATTGTTCAAACAAAACCAGGTAATGTTCCTCGAATAAAGAGATATTTGCATGAATTTAAAGGTGTTCCGTTACAAAGTATTTTAAAGGTGTTCCGTTACAAAGTATTTGGACAGATATTCCACCTATTCAAGGAGCTTCAAAAGAAAGAAGGGGTTACCCAACACAAAAGCCAGAAGCTTTATTGCAAAGAATTATTGAGGTTAGTTCAAATCCTACAGATATAATCGTTGACCCTTTTTGTGGTTGTGGAACTACGTTGGCAGTTGCCAAAAGATTAGGCAGAAGATTTATAGGAATTGATGTTTCAAGGGTTGCTTGTGATGTTATGAAGAAGCGTTTAGGTGGAAACATTAAAGTTATTGGTGGTGAAAGCAAAGAGGAATTATCAAAAATGGAACCTCACGAATTTGCTCGTTTAGTTATAGTGGAAAAAATGAATGGAATTGTAAGTCCCAGAAAATCAGGTGATATGGGTATAGATGGGTGGATTGAATTTAAAACTATACCTGTTCAGGTTAAAAGATGGGAGCATAAAGTCGGAAGACCAGAAATTGACAAATTTTCTCATGCCATTGAAAGAGATAGAAAAGATAAGGGTATTTTAGTAGCTGATGACTTTTCTAAAGATTGTTATGCGGAAGTAGCCAGAATTGAAAAAGAACAAAAAATTAAGATTGAATTGAAGAAAATTGATGATATATTTTTTAAGGATTAACCAAACGTAGACTTAACAGCCCAATAAATGATTAATTTTAAATACAAACAATCATTTTTTAATAATATGGGCAATGAAATAACTATAAGAAAATATGCACTCCAGAATGCTGTCAAGTTCAACGGCAAGGCAAACATCGGAGCGGTAGTTGGCAAGGTCCTTGGAGAAAGCCCTGAATTAAAGAAAGATATGGGCAAGCTGAGCAGGGAAATAAAAAAAATAGTTGAAGAAGTCAATTCATTAAAGCCGGAGCAGCAGGAGAAGGAGCTGGAGAAATATGCCGACCTTATAAAGGAACATGTCAAAGAGGAAAGGGACATTTTTTCAGTCTTTGAAATAAAGAAAGGGGAGAAAATAACAACTGCTTTTCCCCCTGAGCCGAGCAAATACCCCCACATTGGGCATGCCAAATCAATTCTTCTTAATTACGAGCTTGCCAAAAAGTACAATGGAAAATTCATATTGCGGTTTGAAGACACAAATCCCAAGCTTGCTGAGACAGAATTCTATAAAATACATTTGGAAAATTATCGATGGCTTGGGGTAAATCCGGATTTAGTGGATTATGTTTCCGATTACGTTCCTAAGTTCTATGAATTGGCGAAAGATATGATAAAGAAAGGATTTGCATATATGTGCACCTGCGCACAAGAGGAAACGAAGAAAAACAGGCTTGAGGGCAAGGAATGCGCTTGTAGAAATTTGGCAAGCTCCGAAAACATGAAAAAATTCGAAGAGATGTTTGAATCAAAGGAAGGAGACATGGTTTTGAGGCTCAAAGGGGATATGCAGAATGAAAATACCACTATGAGGGATCCAACTTTACTAAGGATTATAGATCATGCGCATGCAAGGCAGAAGAAAAAATACAGGATATGGCCCACATATGATTTTGAAAATGCAGTCATGGATGGCATTGAAGGAGTCACTCATAGATTAAGGACCAAAGAATTTGAATTAAGGAATGCGCTGCAAGGATATATGCAGAATATGCTTGGCTTTAAGCAGACCAATATTTATGAATTTGCAAGATTCAACATGGAAGGAGTTGAAAGCTCTGGAAGAATAATAAGGGAAAAAGTAAACAATGGCGAACTTATAGGGTGGGATGACCCTTCATTAACAACACTCGTTGCGTTAAAGAGAAGGGGATTTGCAAGTGAAGCGATAAAAAATTTTGTTTTAAATACCGGAATAACAAAATCAGAATCAACATTGACATGGGACGACTTAATTGTGCACAACAAAAAAATCTTGGATGCAAAAACCGGCAGATATTTTTTCATACATGATGCCATGGAGATAAAGGTGGAGAATGCGCCTAAGCAGGAAGTTGCCTTGAAAATGCATCCTGATTCTGAGGAAAGAAAAAGGAAATTTAAGGTTCATGATACGTTTTTGATTGAGAAGCAGGATTTTGACGGGCTAAAGGAAGGGAAGATACACAGGCTGATGGACTGCTTGAATTTTGTCAAAAAAGGCGGTAATATTATTTTTGATTCTTTGGAGCATGAAGATTTCAAGAAAAATCCTGGAGTGATAATACACTGGCTTCCTAAAGGCAGGGATTTAGTTAATGCTGAAGTTTTGATGCCCGACAAGAAATTGGTAAAGGGTGTTGCCGAGCCTTTAATTTTGAAGTTGAAAGAAGATGATGTCATTCAGTTTGCGCGCTTTGGATTTTGCAGGCTTGATAAAAAGGATAAAACTAAGTTGCATTTTTGGTATACCCATAAATAACATTCACGAATAAACCATAAACAAAAATTAAAGAGAAAAAATCAATTTAGTAAAAAGCTAATCAATAAAAAATCCAACAAAATGCTCTAAACTTAAGAAAACCAATAACAAAAACTCAATAATAACCAAGTAAAAAAATTTAACAATTAAAAAACAAAAAAACTTCAATGAGGTGGCATTTATGGGAACAAGCCTTGTAGTCAGGTCGCAGATAAAGAATTACACGAAAATCGGAGAAAAAACATTAAGCGTTTCCAGCGACTTCTATGACACATTAAATAAAAAGGTTGAGAAAATAATAGAAGAGGCATGCATCAGGGCCATAGCAAACAACAGAAGCACTTTAATGGGAAGAGATGTATGATTTTACTTTAACAGTGCCGCTTATTTTTTCTTCAAGCTGCAGTATTCTTTTTTCCTTCTCCAGCTTTGCCCTGATGAGCTTTTTCAGGCCTTCCCTTATTGTCAGAAGATGCACTGCCAATTCATCTATCCTTGCCCTGTTTTCCTCTAAGGCAGCATCCCTTTCCTCGCTTGTTTTCAATAGGTCTTCTTCAAGCTGCTCTACCCTTGCCCTTAAGGCAGATTCACTTTCGGTATAAGGGCCTTCATATTTTTTAGGATTTATCCCATGGCCGTGCATGAATTTTGTCTTTTCAGAATTATTATAATTAATGACGCACAGATTCTTAAGGAGCTTTCTTGCGTTTGGAAGGTTTGCGTCGGTGAAAGAAATTGATTCCATTTTTATTTGGATTATTTTAGATTATTCTTTTTTCTATGGCCCTTTTCTGAACATTCCCAAGATGCCTTTCTTTTTCTCAGGCTCGTCGAAGCCCGGAAGCGGGATGTCCGGCATATCATTGAAATTTGGAGCTGGCATCTGCGGCATTTGAGGGGGAGAATTGAACATGCTGGGGTTTTGCTGCATATTTTGATTCATCTGAGGCATCTGCTGCTGGAATCCTGGCTGCCTTGGAGGGAAATTATTAGGCCTTTGCTGCTGCATGGGCTTTTTTTGCCTGGCAAACTCTTTGACCATATTGGAGACAGCGACCATCCCATTTGCAATTATCGTGTTTTGGTCTATAATCCTGTCCAGCTTTTCATGGACGGAATCTTTTCCAGAAGCAAGCCCCTCTTCTTTTAATTGGTATTTTAGATCCTGGGAGGCCTGCTGGAATAAATTCATAAGTGAATCAATTGTTTTTGCCAGAGAATCCATTGCAGAAACAAGCTCTTTTGGAGATGACCTGTCCTGCTTTGCCTTCAATTCATCTATCTGCCTTTTTAGCTCATTAATCTGCCTATGGGGAAGAATATCATAAGAATCGTCATCATCCATTCTACCAAACCTCTTTTTTAGTTAAAATGCAGATTATAGTTATTTAAATGTTTCGGAAATGCTCACGGAAATATTGAATTTAGAATCAAACCTTAAACCCACCAGGCATTCTTCCCTGGAATTTCTTCATCATCTTGGACATGTCGCCTTTGCTGCCCTTGAACATCTTTACTATCTTCTTGCTCTGCCTGTATTGCTTGATTAATTCTCTTATAACACTAGCATCAATTCCAGCGCCTTTGCTTATCCTGTCTATCCTTTCGGCGGTTATTGTTTCAGGGTCTTCCAATTCTTTTTTTGTCATGGACTGCATTGCTACCTTCCATTTTTCAAGCTTCCCTTCCTGTACGTCAAGCATTTCTTTAGGCAGCTGCAAACTTGAAAACCCCGGAATCATCTCAACTATTTTTTTTAATGAGCCCATCTTTTTCATTGCTGACATTTGCTCATATAAGTCAATCAAATTGAATTCTCCCTTGAGGAATCTCTTTCCAAGATCTTCAGCATCTTCTTCCTTTATTGCGTCTTTTGCTTTCTCTAAGAGGGCTTCTAAATCTCCCATTCCCAATAATCTTCCAACGAATCCTTTTGGGTTGAAGTGCTCTAAATCATCAATCTTTTCGCCTACTCCAATAAATTTAATGGGGGCGTTTGCAACCGCGCACGCAGTTAAAGCGCCTCCTCCTTTTGCGGTGCCGTCCATCTTTGTTACAATAACCCCGGTAATGTTGCAGCTCTTGTTGAACTGCTCGGCCTGCTTTTGAGCTGCCTGCCCTATATCGGCAGAGATAACTAATAATTTTTCATTTGGCCCTATATCATTGTTTAGGATTTCAAGTTCTTCGATAAGATCTTTAGATAAAGCGTCTCTTCCTGAAGTGTCAATAATCAAAATATCATATTTAGAATATTCCTTTTTGTTTTCATTGTATGCCTTTAACGGGCTTTTTTCTTTTTTGTTTATGTAATAAGGGGCATTTACCTGCTTTGCAATCTGCTCTATCTGATTCATCGCAGCCGGCCTGTAAGTGTCTAAACCAATTAAAGCGACTTTATTTCCCCTCTTCATAAAATATTTTGCAAGCTTTCCAGCGGTTGTCGTTTTCCCCGAGCCAAACAATCCAAGGAGCATTATCTTGAATGGCTTTTCTTTGACCTCAATCTTGTATTCTTCTTTGCCCAGGAAATTAACTAATTCTTCATATACAATATTGACAAGATGCTCTTTTTTAGTCAATCCCCCGGGGGTGTCTTCTTTCTTTATCCTGTCTTTTATCTTGTTAGCCAGGTCAAAAACCAGTTGAACGTTAACATCTGCCTGCAATAAGGCCC
>CAYTDO010000028.1:0-5500 GCA_964436645.1 uncultured Methanosarcinales archaeon
CTTAAATACAAAATTTATTGAAAAAATCAATGGACTCCTTACAAAAAATACAGGCGTGGTCTATGGCGGAAGAATACGATTTTTTGATGTGAAAATACAAGGCTCGACACATGTTCCTCCACCACACTCCGAAGTCAAAAAACACCTGCTTAACTTCTTTAAATGGTATAGTGCAAATAAAAATAAGTTGCATCCTTTTGAATTAGCCACATTGATTCATGCAAAATTAACATGGATACACCCATTTGAAGATGGAAATGGCAGATCTGCAAGAGCAATTATGAATTTTATCCTAATCAAAAAAGGTTTCCCTATGTTTTTTATCCCATTTGAAAAAATAGAAGAATATTACCAATCATTAGAGATTGCTGATAAAGGGGAGTACAAAGAGTACGTCTCTAGAATTTTGCAATTGATTATTGATCAAATAATAAGTTACGGGCACAACAAAAAAGAATAAACCTTTTACTGTGCACATACAACTTTTAACGTGAGTGTGCCCCTTGACGATTGTCCTTAACGTATCGCTTCACTTATTTGATTGGACGACTTGTGCCTTGAGTAATAACTCTGCGGGCGCAGTTTTCCCACACTTTGTATTGGGAAAGAATATAACAAGAAATTCTATAGATTATACTAAAGATATGCCTAATCAATTTATTGAATAATGCCAATTTGGCTTCTAGATTAATTTCCAATAAATAAAAAAATAAAATATGCTTTCACTTCTTCTTGCTCCTGCCTCGTATTTTTCTGACAACAAACACGATTAGCCAGATGCCAAGCGCCCAGGGAAGCAACACGATGAACAGGTATACCAATAAGCTTACGCTTCCCACTAACCCTTTCACTAAATCAGAAAGCCCGACAAAAGTCAGCTCAGCATACCCAGACTTCTTCTCTGTAAGGGTAATATCAATTGTTGAATAGGCCGCTTGGTCTCCGACATTCTTCAGGCTCTCTTCCAGGTATTTAATCAGATTTTCCTCGTTGAATATCCTGTCGCTTATCATAATCTTGTCTTCAGTGAGGGTTGCCTCTTTATACATCCCCTCATATCGCTGCAGTCTCTTTTTCTCATTTTCAAGTCGGATATTCACGTCAGCATAAGTTTGGGTCACGTCTTCAGCACTTTCCGTAAATGATTCCATTGTCCCGATTGATTTCAATTGAGAGATAACCGCATCATACTTCTTTGAGTCTATTTTTATTTGATAGCGGCCAGCCGTGTACTGGGCCATGCCTTCGCCATAAGTCTCTACGTTCTGCCAAAGCATAGTCGCATCAGAAGATTTCACAATATTTTTCAAAGAAGCTTCTTCATCAAGGAATTTTCCACGTTCGACTTTTGCCTCTATGCTTGCGGTTTTTGCAATCATCTGGTCTTTCACTTCAGGTGCAGAAACATCGCTGGAATCAGGAGTAGGGGATGATTTCATAAGAGAATTAATTCTTGAAGAAGAAGCGCCATAAGGCGCAGGAGCATACGATGCGCTTTCATAGCTTCCTGACCCGCCATATCCGATTGATGGCCCCTTATCATAGGATGGCGAAGCAAAGCCGCCTATCAGCGACGATAAACCAGAAAAACCCCCCATTGCCGCAAAAATCAGCACCAATGGTACAATAATCAGAAGCCAATTATCTTTTAATTTCCTAAATTGATCATTTATAGCCATACTATCGCCTCTCTTTTAACAACTTTAAATTTGGCGATATATAAATCTTTTCCTATTTGATATTGGGTGTGCTATCACGTTTTTAGTTAACATTTCTTACCTCACTCCTGGTGAGGTATGTGTACAAATTAAGCTAGATTTTATGCAGCTGCTGCCTTCGCCTTTATCCTCTTCATCCTGAAGGTGTTTTCCCTTTCCATCTCTTCCAGCCTCAATCTAATAAAATTTTGGACTCCTAGAAACCTTGGCATGACAACAAATTCCAATGCATTAACCCTTCTCTTAGTCTTTTCAATCTCATTAAGCAGTTTCCTCATTGAAGTCTCAACTTCAGCTGCCAAAAGAATCTTCTCTACAACCGTTTCATAAGCAGCAGCTGCCTCATCTATCGCAGAAGAATTATATGCCCCATATCCCCTTTCCATAAAAGCCTTTTTTATGTCGGATCTCTCTATCTTGGGAACTTTTACCCCCATGATATTTTTAGTTGCTAATTTAATGTCCGGTATTTCCTGGATTGCCATCGCTATTGATTTAATTTTCAAATCTCCTTCAAGAGCCCTTGCAATATTCATCTTTCCCATAGCAATTTTATATTCTGCAACAAGCTCCTCCCTGAGAGACTTAGCTTTCTTAAGGATTTCAAAGAACTCAAGAATCAATCCGTCTCTTTTTTTCTTAAGCAAAGAATGCCCGGATTTGGCTAGCTTAATCTGCTTCTTGACTTTGAGCAGTTCGCTTCTTGTAGGCTTGATGTCTTGCGCCATTCAGATTACTCAGATTTTTTATAATATTTTTTCCTCAATTCTGGGCTTATTCTTGTCAGCTCATTATCCGGAAGTATTCCTAAAAGATTCCATCCCAAGTCCAAAGTCTCATTAATGCTCCTGTCTTCATCCCTGCTCTGGGTTATGAATCGTTTTTCAAACTGCTCTGCAAATTTGAGGAATTTCTTGTCTCTTTCGCTCAATGCCTCTTCTCCTACGATAGCAACTAATCCTCGCAAATCCCTTCCTTCTGCATATGCAGCATACAGTTGGTCAGATAATTGCTTATGGTCTTCTCTTGTTTTTTCCTTTCCAATGCCTAAGTTCATCAATCTGGATAAAGAAGGCAATACATCATTGCAAGGATATATTCCTTTTCTATGCAATTCTCTCGACAATACAATCTGCCCTTCAGTAATGTAGCCTGTCAAATCCGGTATTGGGTGTGTTATGTCATCCCCTACCATCGTCAGGATTGGAATTTGGGTAACAGAGCCTTTCCTTCCTTTAATGACTCCAGCCCTTTCGTAAATCATGGCAAGGTCAGTGTACATATATCCTGGAAATCCCCTTCTACCTGGAATTTCCTCTCTAGCTGCCCCAATTTCACGTAAAGACTCGCAATAGTTCGTCATATCTGTAAGGATTACTAGGACATGCGCATCCTGCTCATATGCAAAGTATTCTGCAGCAGTCAAAGCCATCCTTGGCGTTACCAGCCTTTCAACAGCTGGATCATTTGCCAGATTCAGGAACACGACGCTCCTCTCTAAAGCTCCTGTTTTCTTAAAGTCATCAATAAAGTACTGCGCTTCTTCATTTGTAATGCCCATTGCTGCAAACACAACTACGAAATTTTCTTTCTTCCCTACAACTTTAGCCTGTCGCGCAATCTGCAAAGCTATTTCATTATGCGGCAATCCTGAGCCAGAAAATATTGGAAGCTTCTGCCCCCTGACAAGAGTATTCATTGCATCTATAGCCGAGATGCCTGTCTGGATAAAATCATGCGGGCTTGCCCTGGAAAATGGATTTATTGCTGCTCCCGCAATATCAAGCTTCTTTTCCGGTATTACATCTGCGCCGCCATCAATTGGCTTTCCGCTTCCGGAAAGGACTCTTCCAAGCATATCCTTTGAAACATTAATCTTCAAAGTGTCTCCCAAGAATTTTACCCTGGTGTCAATGTCTATCCCTGAAGTCCCTTCAAACACCTGCACAACAACAATATCCTCGGATGTATCCAGCACCTGTCCGTTCTTTATGCTGCCATCAGGCAATGCAATCTTTACTATGTCTGCATATCCTATCGGATCTGTTTTCTTGACAAAAATTAACGGTCCGGCAATCCTGCTTATGGTTTTATACTCTTTCATTGTTATGTAACCTCATTATATTTTGTTATTATTGATAATAAAAATGGAAGCTACGAACGCTGGTGAGTATGCTTTCATTTGGATTAACCCTGTAGTTTTTATTATTAATTTTGTTTTTGTTGGTTATTTTATTTTTATTATTTTTTAATTATTTAGTATTTTTTATTGATATTTTATTTTTTGTTTTATCTTGTTTTTTAGTTTATGTTGTTTTTGTTGGTTATTTTATGTTTATTATTTTTTAATTATTTAGTATTTTTTATTGCTGCTTTATTTTTTTATTTTAGAATGATTTTTTATTTGATTTTATTATTGAATTTTGTTTATTGGACGATTTTTATTTTGCTTCCTTTAGCCTTGTTGAAAACCTCACTTCGTTCGGGGTAGCGTCGGTTCGCTCTTTTCTGCCGCAGATGATAGGGTTGGCATCCCCGTAGGGGGCATCCCCCTGCCAACTTTATTGCCGCAAAATAATGCACCACTCACAAATTGACGCTACCCTGCATTTTCAACAAAGCCTTTATGAAATTTAATTTGCCAAGGCCTTCAATTCCTTCTCAACGCTCCCCATGAACTCCAAAAGTAATTTCTCATAATCCTTGGCAAACTTAACTTCTCCAAGCCTGTCCTTGGACTTTATAGTCAATATCCTGTCGGCCCTCATACCACTATCCAAAGCTTTATTGGCAAGGCTTGAAAACTGCAGTATTGACTGCATTATCCTGTAAGTCTTTGTTAAGTCGCAAAATGTATCAATTTCGTGGAAGGCATCCTGCTGCAGCAAAACCTCCCTTATCAATTTCGCAACCTGCAGCGTTATCTGCTGCCTCTCCGGTATTGCATCTGATCCCACCAGCTGCACGATCTCTAATAATTTCTCTTCTTCCTGCAGTATGCTCATCATCTCTGCAACAATGTCCATCCAATCATCTGCAACATTCTCCGCATACCAATTCTTCAAAGTATCCATGTAAAGCGAATAGGATGTCAGCCAGTTAATAGAAGGGAAATGCCTTCTCTGCGCTAATTTTGCATCCAAAGCCCAGAAAACTTTTGTAACCCTAAGGGTGCTTTGGGTTACCGGCTCTGAAAAATCCCCTCCGGGGGGGCTTACCGCTCCAATGATGCTTACGCTTCCTTCCTGCTCTGTGCCTAAAGGAATTACAACTCCTGACCTTTCGTAGAATTGGGCAAGCCTTGTTGATAAATAAGCTGGATACCCTTCCTCCCCAGGCATTTCTTCCAATCGCGAAGAGATTTCTCTCATTGCTTCTGCCCACCTTGAGGTGGAATCTGCCATCAGCGCAACTGAATAGCCCATGTCCCTATAATATTCTGCAATGGTAATTCCAGTATAGATTGAAGCTTCCCTTGCTGCAACCGGCATGTTGGATGTATTCGCAATTAAAACGGTTCGGTTCATCAGAGGCTTTCCTGTCTTTGGGTCAGTAAGCTCTGGGAATTCTGTCAGAACCTCTGTCATTTCATTGCCTCTTTCACCGCACCCCACATAAACCACAATGTCTGCATCAGACCACTTTGCAAGCTGCTGCTGCGAGACTGTTTTTCCAGAGCCAAAAGGTCCGGGAATAGCCGCAACTCCGCCTTTTGCAATTGGGAATAATGAATCAATTACTCTCTGTCCTGTAATCAAAAGCCTTTCCGGCTTTAATTTTCT
>CAYTDO010000029.1:0-19353 GCA_964436645.1 uncultured Methanosarcinales archaeon
GTGTTAGTAAGCATAAGTGTAATCAATAGCGAGGCAAAATTAGTGGCAGGCAATTTTGCCGAGCAGTAAACATGGTTCGCGAAGCGAACATATTGAATTTACTGCAAATGTAATAAAATTATCACTTAATCTTACTTAACCCCATTAAAATAACGGCATAAGGCTCCAGATGATGAATTGTGTTATTTGCGAGGAAATCTGCTTTGTATTCCAGCTAGAATGAATTCGAGTGTATGGCTATTATTGGAAGCGTTCCTTACCTGCATGGCAAAAGTAGAGCCTGACTCAGGTTCCCATGACGGAAATTCGACAGCAATTTCCTGCCCATTGAAAGTTGCATGAATTGTGGGTATGCGTAAGCCGTCATAATATCCTCTTGAAATTAATCGTATGACATCGTCAAAGTTCTCAATGCTCGTTGAGTAATGCATATTAGACACATCATCATGATAATCAATTCCGAGCGGGTGAATGCCTAGTCTTTCAAATGTAGGCTTTAAAAATTCAATATGAGCCCTACCTGCCAGCGAAGTCATTTCCCAATAGGTTATCCCCTCTAAACCTGGCTTTTTGCCCCCCAGACCACCTGCATAATCCCAATATGCGCCTATAAAGTCTCCGATTTTTTTGTACATTTCTGATATACGCCTGGGCAAATTCCCGACAAGCAATTTTTCTTCAAACACAGAATCAGGAAAAACTTTAGTTAATCCCTTTAAGCCTAAAATTGCGGATTTCGGAGAGGTAAATCCTGCAGTTAGGTGTATTGCCATTAAGCCTTGGTCGTTATCTTCGGTAGCGCTTTCATCTGTTGCGGCGTATATAGCAGTAAAGGGGTTAATTCTTATTTGGATCCTATTCGCTCCCAGCGGAATAGTTGGATTAATTACAGCATCGAAGGATAAAGGCAAGTAAGGTTCAAGCTCTATAAACTTTCGCAAACCCTGCAAAGTGTAAACTGGCACTCTAAACGCCGGGTTAGTAAAAGGATAAAGATTGAGTATTCCCCTAATATTCAGCCTTTCCAATAAGCTAAATGCAGCAGGGTAAAATAAACTGCCAAGCTCAGCACCTCTTCTTATTTTGCCAAATTGGTCTAGTTTAATTAGACCACTATAACCCGAAGGATTTCGCTGATTGGGGCCTTCTGGCAAGAAAAGCGGTTTAGGTCTCCCTTCTACAAGCAACTTTGGGCCAAAATAATCCGTAAAAGGGTCGGAAGAGCCACTGTATGAAAACTCACGGCCATGTATTTCGGGACTGTTAGCCTGCATGCATCTAGCTGCTGCAACTGCATAGCCATCTATAGTCCTAGGATCAAGTATGCGGACTTCATGCACTATAGCAGCTTTCATTAATCAAAAGGATTTTGGCTGTAAATATAAATTTTTGTTTTTAGGCTATATAAAATAATTACACCAAAACTTATATAAATCAACTATGCTAACATCTTTTTGTGATAAAATGGGTGGCGTAGACATTGGGCTGGTAGACATTAAAAGCATGGCAGATGAAAAACTGCAAAACTTCCTTAAAAAAAATGCCATTTCTTTAACTGTCCCTGAAGCAAGAAAAGTTGTTGAATTAATTGGAAGAAATCCTACAATAACGGAGCTTTACATCTTTAATATACAATGGAGCGAGCATTCAAGCTATAAAAGCAGCAGGAATGTGCTGAAAACATTGCCAAAGGAAGCGCCTAATGTGATTCTTGGGCCTGTCGAGGATTCCGGGATTGTGGAACTAGGGGTGATTGATGGGGAAAGGTATGGCATTGTGATAAGTCATGAGAGCCATAATCATCCTTCGCAGGTTGTTCCTTACGAGGGAGCTGCTACCGGAGTTGGCGGAGACATTAGAGATGTTCTTTGCATGGGCTCAAAAGTAATTGCGACTGCTGATCCTTTAAGATTTGGCAATCCCAACGGAAAAAACAAAAATAAAGTTAAGTACATTGCAAATGAAGTTATCAATGGAATTGCCGGATATGGAAATGCTGTTGGAATCCCGAATATTGCGGGGGATATTTATTTCAATGAAAGCTTTGATGACAATTGCCTGGTAAATGTTGTATGTTTAGGGATAATAAAAGAAAAAGACATTATCCACAGCTATGCGCCTGAAAATGCGGAGGGGTATGATATTATTATTGTAGGCAAGGCAACAGACAATTCCGGCTTTGGAGGGGCTGCTTTTGCATCCTTGATTTTAGATGAGGAAGCGAAGGAAAGCAACAGAGGAGCTGTCCAGGTTCCTGATCCGTTCTTAAAAAATATTTTAATAAGGTCAAGCTACGCTGTCTTTGAAGAGGCAAAAAAGCAGAAAGTAAAACTAGGCTTCAAGGACATGGGAGCTGGCGGGATAATGTGCTCTACCTCGGAATTATGCTCTGACTCTGATTTTGGAGCTGAGATTGATTTAGATGCAGTGCATGTATCAATGGAAAATTTGCCGCCTTATGTTATTTTTTGCTCTGAGACTCAAGAAAGATTCACATGGATAAGCCCTAAGACATTCACTAAAACAATATTAAAAATTTATAATGATGACTTTGACCTGCCAAATGCAACAAATGGGGCTAAGGCAACCGTCATTGGAACTGTAACAAAAAATCAGGATTATATAATAAGGCACAAAGGGGAGATTACATGCAATGTTCCTATAAAATCCGTTACTAGGGGAATAAAATATGAAAGGGAATCAAAAAAACCTTTGAGAAATTTTAAAGAGCCGGAATTAGATGAGCCCAGGGATTATAATGAAATTGCACTAAAAATATTGAATCATCCTAATGTTGCTTCCAAGGCAAAATGCTACAAGCATTATGACCGGAATGTCATGGGGAATACTGTCATTGAATCTGGATTGGCGGATGCCGGATTGTTAAGGGCAGTTCCTGGAAGCAAGTATGGAATTGCGCTATCTGTCGATGCAAACCCAAAATATGCAAGGATTGACCCTTATTGGGGAGCAGTTAATGCTGTTGCTGAGAGCATGAGGAATGTTGCTGCAATAGGAGCTGTTCCGGCTGCATTGACTGATTGTTTGAATTACGGCAATCCAGAAAAGCCAGAGCATTTTTATGATTTTGTTGAGGGCGTAAGGGGAATAAAAGAAGCTGCTGAAAATCTTAATCTGATGGGCACAAAATATCCGGTTCCTGTAATATCCGGGAATGTAAGCTTCTATAATGAAAGCACAAAGGGAAAATCTGTTGACCCTTCCCCTATAATTGCATGCGTTGGCGTAATGAAGGATTATGAAAAGGCAATAACAATGAAGCTAAAGAAAGAAAATTCTATTTTGATGCTTGCCGGGAATAGAAAAGATGAGCTAGGCGGGAGTGTTTATTATGATATTTTTAACGAGACCGGGGCTAATGTCCCAAAGATAGATTTTGAAGAGCACAAGAATTTGGTTTATGCTGTAATTGAATGCATTGAAAATGGATTGCTATTAAGCTGCCATGATATATCTGATGGCGGTATGCTTGCAACAATTGCGGAGATGATTCTTGGCGGGAATGCAGATGGGGAGATTGGAGCGGAGATTGACTTCAATTATCAGCATTTAAGGGATGATAAAATCCTGTTTTGCGAAAGTTCCGGATTTGTTTTTGAAGTTGATGAAAAAAATACCGATCATGCGCAGAAGATTTTCAAGAAATATAATTTGTTTGCGCATACACTTGGAAAAACGACCAATGATAAGAAGCTTGTAATAATCAATTCAAAGAAAGAAATAATTGACTTATCAATTGATGAAATGAAGCAAGCATGGGCAACTGGCTTTGTGGAGGCACTTAAATAAAATGCCAAAGCCAAAAATAGCAGTCTTGTACTTTCCCGGGAATAATTGCGAGGAAGAAACCAGAGACAGGTGCATAGATTCCGGAATGGATGCCAAAATCATAAGATGGAATTCCAGAGAAGATCTAAGGAATTACGACGGCTACATCATGCCCGGGGGGTTTTCTTATGAGGATAGGGTAAGGTCTGGGGTCATTGCTGCCAAGGAAAAGATAATGGATAGCATTAGTGAAGAAGTGAAAAGCGGAAAGCCGTTATTGGGAATATGCAACGGCGCGCAGATACTTGTCGAGACTGGACTTATTCCCGGGCTTAAGAACAGGGTTGAGATGGCACTTGCGCCAAACATAAATCCATTTGTTTCCGGCTATTATTGCGACTGGGCCTATATAAAAAATTCCAATGAGAAAAATACTGCCTTTAATTTAAGCTATAAGAAAGATGAAATTTTGCAGGTTCCTATTGCGCATGGGGAAGGCAGGTTTACAACAAAAGACCAGTCATTAGCAAATCAATTAATCAAAAATAAGCAAATTATTTTTCAATATTGCGATAAAGACGGGAAAATCATAGATAAGTATCCGGTAAATCCGAACGGAGCAATGATGAATATTGCAGCAATATCCAACAAAGAAGGAAACATCATGGCCATAATGCCGCATCTTGAGAGGGCTTCATACAATTGGCAGCTTCCGGATTCAATCAAGAACGGTAATAGGACAAATGCAATCAGGATATTTGAATCGATGAAAAAATATATTGAAGAGGAGATAATGTAATATGCATAAAATAAAAATCATGCAAAATAAAAGTCGAATATTATAAAAATCAAATCAATGGTTTGGAACTTCAACCAATAAACAAATACTCAATAAAAAATCAAATTCAATAAAAAACTCAATATAAAAAATAATAAAAAACCTTAAAAATCAACAATGCCAAAAATAGAGCTGTTTGTAAGCCTGAAAGTGCCGGATAACTCAGCTATAACTGCATTCAATACTTTAAAGAGGATGGGCTACAATGAACTATTAAAATTGGAGAGGGCTGACTATTATTCTTTTGATATTACCGGGGATGAAAATAAGTTCAAGAAGGAGATTAGCAACACAGATATTATTGTCAATGCTAACAAGCACAAGTTTTTTTTTTCATTAGAAGAAAACGACAATAAAAAATCAAAAAATAAGGATGATAATAAAAAAATAAATATTTTGGTCCAGGATTTAGGCAATGGAGCCGGATTATTGGGCATATTAAAAGAAAGGCTTGGCTTTGAAAATATCAAAAAGGCTGAAAAGGGTGTCTTGTGGGCAATGCATTTTGACAAAAAGGCAGATGCTGAGAGCAAGGCTGTTGAGATAGCAAAAGGTTTATTAATGAATGAAAACTATCAAAATTTTAAGGTAATTAACTAGGTGTTATCCATGGCAGACGTTTTGGCTTTATTCGCATCAAAATCTGATGAGGAAATCTACAATCAAGTTATAAAAATATTAAAAAAAGAAAAAATCAGCTACGACTTTAAGCTGGCAAGCGCCCACAAGACTCCGGATGATGTTGACAGGATTGTTTCTGGAGGAGAATATAAAATTGTCATTTCAGGAGCAGGATTGGCTGCGGCATTGCCCGGTGTAATTGCTGCAAAGACCTTGCGCCCTGTTATTGGAATACCATGCAAAGGAAATTATGGGGGTTTGGATGCCTTGCTTTCAATCATGCAGATGCCTCCAGGCATTCCTGTTTTAAGCGTTGGGGCATTTAAGGCTGATGTTGCTGCTCATTCTGCAATTGAAATGCTAAAAGGCTACAAGAAAATAGTTTTAGTTGGAGATAAAAAAAATAATGCCTATAAAAAAGCTGAAGATATGTTGAAAAGATTTGGAATATCCCATTCACATTCTGAGGAAACCTTAAGCAATGCGATAAACATAGTGTTTACTGATTTTGACGAGCCATTGGATGAAAAAGAGCATCTTGTTGTTTATTGCCCTTTATTGGAAGAGAATGACGACAAGGCAGAGTCTGCATTAAATTTATTGAAACATTCGGAACATGGGTTATGGGTAGGCATAAATAACGGCACGAATGCTGCGATTGCCGCGATAGAAATTTTGAATATTGACAATAGCTTGGAGCAGGAGCTTACTGATTATAGGAAAGAGATTGGGGATAAAGTCAGGCAGGCTAATAAGTGACCAAAATAAATTTGTAATATTTAAACTAATTTATTGGATAAGATAATAAAAATAATGAAAAACTAGGTGATTTTTTTGCTATCAGACGAAACAATAAGAAGCCAGATACAATATAATTTAGATAAAACTAATTTAGGCATTGGGAAAAAATACGAAGGCAAGGTAAGAGACAATTATACTTTAGGAGATAAAAGAATCATAATAACCACAGACAGGATTTCTGCTTTTGACAGGGTTTTATGCACATTGCCTTTTAAGGGGCAGGTTTTGAACCAAACATCTGCTTTCTGGTTTGAAAAGACAAAGCATATTGCAAATAATCATGTTATAGAAGTTCCTGATCCTAATGTTACTGTTGGGAGGGAATGCGAATTGATTCCGGTTGAGATGGTTGTTAGGGGGTATCTTACTGGGGTTACAACAACTTCTGCATGGTACAATTATGAAAGAGGTGTTAGGGATTTCTGCGGGAATAAATTGCCGGAAGGAATGTTAAAAAATCAGAAATTCAACAAGCCGATAATAACTCCTTCTACAAAAGCCGAGAAAGGCAATCATGATGAGTCGGTCTCAGGCGAAGAGATAATGAAGCGAGGGTTGGTTGATGAGAATATTTATAGGCAAATGGAAAAAGCTGCCTTGTCTTTGTTTGATTTTGGCAATAAATTAGTTGCTAAAAATAATTTGATTTTAGTTGACACAAAATATGAATTTGGGATTGATTCGGATGGGGAACTGACTTTAATTGATGAAATTCATACTCCTGATTCTTCAAGGTACTGGATTAAGGGCACTTATGACTATTTATTTTCCAAAGGGCAGGAGCCGCAAAAGCTGGACAAGGAATATGTAAGGCAGTGGCTTGCTGCAAGAGGGTTTATCGGAGAAGGGCTAATTCCTAATATTCCAGATGATATAAAAGTGGAAGCAGCAAAACGGTATATGACTGCTTATGAGATGGTTACTGGGAAAGAGTTTAAAGCGGAAGTTGGGGATATTAAGGAAAGGGTAAGAAAAAATCTTAAGAAATATTTATCTGGGCCTTAAAAGTTCTGGAATTCTTGGTGCAGTAAGTTCAAACCCTAACGGATAATTGCCTAAGCCGCTATCTAATGACAATCCATTAAACGCATTGTATGATGTATTAAGCGCCAAAAGCCCGGGCAAAAGCTCTCCAACACGGTATTGTGTAGCTGCGCCTCCTGCCAATGTCCTGGTTTTAAAATCATTTATAGGGGAGTACCCTAATCTTACAGCTAAAGCAGTTGTATCGCCGCCGCTTAATATTGTCATGGCCCCCTGATGAGTTAAACCGACTACTGCTTCAATGAGCTCTTTTGCTTCTGGAAAAAATCTTTCGTCATCATCTTTCGTAGGAGAGCCCTTAACATAGACTGTCCCCGACCTTTGCAGAACTTCCTTAAACCTAGCTACCGTTTGCGGGCCTATACCATAAAGGGCCATTCTATCCTTATCTGGATGAGCATTAATTTGTTCGTGGGTCATTGTGTGTACCTGCCCGTCCAGCTCTACCTTAAAATCAAGAGGCAAAATAAATGTGTCAGGATGCCTTCTTGCTATTCCTGTTACCTGATCTAGCTGATTGTATATCCCCCTTTCTTCTAAAAACCAGACAGTCCCTCTTCCAAGGTAATTTGTATTGTCTCTCCCAACGATTCCGAGTACGCCCATTATGCCGAAAGCGCCTGCCGCAAGAATATAATTGACAGATCCGTTGTCAAGGGATTCGCTCGCTAATGTGAGGTAATCATTAATCTTAATTCCACCAAGAAGCATTGTATAAGGATGGGGTGTATCTGCGCTTAAAGCCCTATTTGCGCTTATTTCTTTTTGCATCAATGTTCCGGCAATGTTTAAAATGTGCGGAAAGCCTATTACAGAGCCTTGCGGCCTATGTGAAACAGAGAACGCATCATTAATAAAATAATCTGCTAAATTTCCTAAAACTTTTGTAAACGAGTCAGGAAGAGCAGCAAATCTTCTTGGATCTATTCTGCCGCCCATAGTGTCTCCTGAAAGAATATCATCTGATAATTTTCTTATGTTGTCAAGCAAAAGTGGATCTCCTCTTCCCATTTCTTCTTTTATCATGATTTGTGTGGCTATACCATACCAATGCGCCGCTCTAAAAGTAACATCCCTGCCAAGCAAATCCTCCAAAACTCTTTTGTGAGGCTCAAGGCTTATGCAATCTCCTTCAGCCGGCCTGCCCTGATGCGCTATTATGACGACTTTAGCGCCATAATCAGAAAGCTCCCTTATTGTAGGAACAGAAGCTGCTATCCTTTCAGTATCAGTGATTTCATGTCCTTTTTCATTCACTTTAAGAGGGCTATTCAAGTCCGACCTTACAAGAACAACTTTGCCGCCAAAAACCGCACTCCCATAAGATCCTCTTAAGCTTCCAAAGTCCTGCCTTATTTGTTCAGGGCTTACGCCAGAATTCAATGCTGCCCTTGCTATAACATCATCTATAGTGAGGCAATTAAGCCCAAGATTTACATTGCCGTTAGACGAACTAGATGCTGCCATAAGTTATTTTAAATAATGATATACCTAAAGGTAGGCGCTATTGATTTAAAAATATTTTCTTTATTTATTATGCGATAGTAGTAATTGTATGTTGTATGACAAAAGTGCTAGAGTTAAGAATTCGGCCTTAAAACAACGCCATAATGGTGAGAATGCTGAGTGCTGACATATAAGCCTGTAGCAACTACTTCCAGCCGAGGCCTGTCCGATTTAGAGGCAATCTCTTTAATTAACGCTTGGGCTGTGCGGTCCAATGGGCCAATGTGCCCTCCGGGCGCTGATACAAAAAACCTTGCATCTGACTTTGCTAGATTCAACAGTATCTGTGCAAGATCCGCTTCACCCTCTCTGTGGTTAAAGTATACGCATTCTACGATATCAAAAGAATTTTTTATTTCATCATAATCTGGCATAGCAAATCCGGGAATAGGCTTTGTTCCGTTAACAGGATTGTCAAAATTAAAATTGTAGACATCAAAGTGGCCGTGCGCTCGTCTCAATTCCTCAGCATAGTTTACCTTATTTTGCGTTTGGCATCTCAAAACCTCAGGATCAATATCAACACCGGTTACACTAACTCCCTGCATTGCGATTATAAGCGGAAGCAGGTTTTCTCCAATCCCCAAAGAGATATAACGCTCTCCTTCCCTTAAGGACAAGGCTCCTAAGGTTTCATTTATTCTAACCCCATCATTCTTTAAACCGGGCATGACTTTTGTAAAGTCTGTCCTTAAAAGCGCCATTTATGCTGGAAAAGCTAATATTTTTTTAAGCCTTTTGTTTTTATCCAAACCAAAACCTATTAATAATACCTTATCCAAAGTTTAATCATGAAATCCTTAATGCTAAAAGCAGCCAGAGAAGCAGGGAAGATAGTAATGCGGCATTATGGCAATGCCGGAAAATTAGGATTCAAAAATCCAAGGAGCATTGTGACTAAAGTTGATCTTCTTTCTGAAAGAAAAATAATGGATATAATAAGCAAAAAATACCCCAATCATAGCTTTCTTACCGAGGAGAGCGGCCAAATAAAAAAAGATTCTGAATATTTGTGGATCGTTGACCCTATTGACGGAACAACAAATTTTGTTTCCAGTCTTGGCAATTTTGCAGTATGCATTGCCCTGGCAAAAAACAATGAGGTCTTGATTGGGGCTGTTTATGATCCCTGCCTGGATAATATGTACTTTGCGGAAAAAGGAAAAGGCGCTTTCCTCAACAATAAAAAAATAAAAGTTTCAAATAAAAATAATCTTAGCGAGAGCATTCTTGCATTCAACCTGCCAAGCAATGTGGAAATATCAAGAAAAACGCTTTCTCTGCTTGGCAAAATTTATGGCAATTTCAGGGGCATAAGGAATTTTGGGGCAGCAGCGCTTAACATGTGCTATTTAGCGGAAGGAAAGTTTGATGTTTACTTTACAAAGATCATCAAGGCATGGGATGTTGCAGCTGCTAAGCTGGTTGTTGAGGAAGCTGGCGGAAAAGTAACTGATATTAAAAATAAAAAATGGAAACTTAATGATAAAACTATGGCAGCAAGCAATAAGATTTTACATGATAAATTTATTAAATTGCTAAAATAAGTTCCGTTCTAAATAAACAAACAATATATACTTCCTAATATAGAAAAGTTTATAAATAATAAACATTATTTATTTGTATATGGACTTGACTGAGATATTCACAAAAAAGAATATAGAGATATTGAACCTATTAATGAAAGAAAGCCTGCACATAAGGGATATAGCCCACAAATTAGACATCTCTCCTGCAAAAGTCCATGCGACAGTGCAAGTTTTCAAGAAAAATAATCTGGTAAAGGAAACCAAAGAAAAGAACAGGCTAGTCATAAGCCTTAACAATGAAAGTTCTTTGTTAAAAAAAATACAAATCCTGCTGAATATAGGGAAGGATGAAAGCTTTTTTGAGCCAAAAATAAATTTGTTTGATGCAATAAGCCCCCTGGAATTTAGATATTATGGAAGGAATGAAAAAGCATTCCAGAAATTGCAGCCTTACCTTTCGGAAAACGGAATGATAAGGTACATGGCTAAAGCAGAGGCTGCATTGACAAAAATACTTGCAAAACATAGGATATGCAGCATGGAGATTGCAGATGAAGTTGAAAAAGCTGCAAATAGAGTAACCGCGACAGAAGTGTATCTGGAAGAGGATAAATTAAAGCATAATGTAAGGGCATTGGCAAACTGCATAAGGAATAAAGTTTCTGATAAGGCAAAGCCATTCGTCCATTTCACCGCAACAAGCCATGACATAATAGCGACGGCAGATGCAGCAAGATACAAGGATTTTACAAACAACATTCTGCTTCCAAAGATGATTGACTTTGAAAAAACTTTGGTTGAATTATCATTAAGGGAGAAAAATACCATACAGGTAGGAAGGACCCATGGCCAGCATGCTGTTCCAATAACATTTGGGTTTGCAATTGCCCAATATGTTTCAAGATTCGGAAACTCAATATTAAAAATAAAAAAATCTGCAAATAATTTAAGGGGAAAAATTGCAGGGGCTGTTGGCAGCTATAACGCATCCTCATTATTTTTTGACGATCCTGAGAAATTCGAGGAAGAGGTATTGGCAGAGCTGGGATTAAAAGCCTCTCCAATATCGACGCAGATACCTGAGGCAGAATTCATGGCTGACTACATAAATGCTATAACTGAAAGTTTCGGGGTTCTTGCAAACCTATCTGATGACATGAGGAATCTTCAAAGATCTGAGATTGGAGAAGTAGGTGAGATTTTTGCCAAGGAACAAGTTGGCTCATCAACAATGCCGCAGAAAAGGAATCCTATAAATTTTGAGAATGCAAAAAGCATGTGGAAGGAATTCATGCCAAGGATGATGACATTGTACATGGACCAGATATCCGAGCATCAAAGAGACCTGACAAATTCTGCATCTTCGAGGTTTACAGCAGAGATTTTGGCAGCACTTTACATTTCTGTTTCAAGGCTTGATAAAACAATGCAGAGCCTTAAAGTCGATAAGGATAATTTAAAGAAAAATTTTGACATGAATAAAGGGCTTATCGTTGCAGAGCCATTGTACATCTTATTGGCAGCATATGGGCATCCGGATGCGCATGAAGAGGTCAAGCAATTAACATTAAAAGCACAATCCCTTAAAAAACCATTGCAAGAGATTATCAGAAAAGAAAAAAACCTGCAGCCCTATCTGAAAAAGTTCACAAAAGAGCAGATAAAGATGATAAGCGAGCCTGAGAATTACATTGGTATAGCTTCTAAAAAAACTGAGAAGGTTTGTGAGTTCTGGAAGAAGGAATTGAAAGTATAATATTTTTAAATCAAGAAGCTTTTCTTCAACAACATGGATAAATTCCATTACATGAATAAAATGGAGGAAGTTACTCCAAATGCATTGAAATTCTTATTGGAAACCGGACAATATGAACATGTTATCGCTTCAGTCCAATATCCAAATCTCAAAATAAGCCTTAATCCAGCTAAGTATGGAAAACGCCAAGTGTTCAAAGTTGAGGGAGATGGAAGAATCGTTTATTATTCTCCCGGTGATATTGTTGACCGACTTATTAGAGCAGCAAAAAGTGGAAAAATTAAAGCGCAACTTGAAGAAACACTCGATAATTTAGTAAAAGAGATGTTAAATATTCCTAATATTCCTGAAGATGTATAATTTTTATTTACCAAGCTATAAAGTTTTGCTTAGTAATATTAATAAACCGTTCTAGACTTCTTAGAGGTATGAAGATTGGCGATATTGCGTATAAGGCTTATACAATTGTGATTACAGTCCCTTTTATTGCTGGTTTTATGTATTTTGCTGTCGCATCCTGCGTTACCTTTGTACAAGAAAAAAATCATGATTTTGGAGGGAATGTTGAAGCAATAGGCGTAGAATACAAAGGGAGAAGGCCTTACAACCCAATAATGCCTCTGCTTACTCAAGATAGGAATGGCTATGCAGAAGCCAGGTTTAGGGGCATTAATCGCGTTTTTTTAAGTTATGATGACTTAACTTCACCTTCTCTTGACGGCAAAATAATTGTAATAGATTCTAAAGGAAAAGAATCAGAATTTGATGATAAAGCTAAATACGACGGAAAGATTCTTGAGGATATAGGTATATTTAATGGTGCCCTAAGAATAGTTAATGCTGGCAGATCACTGAGTGATATTGTAGAAAGAGAAATACAAGGAGCCATTGCAAGGAGATAATCTATTGAATGTATGATAAAGTTTTATAAATACCTTCTTTTATCTAAATCTGCCGAGGTCGCATAATCCGGCATTGCACAAGCCTGGAAGTTATTGTACCAGTCTTAAAGCAAGCTTGACCCGCAAGGGTATCTGGGTTCAAAACGATCTTTTCCTGACCTTCGGTCAGCAAAAGTGCTTGAAAATCATCAGATTTTCAGCACCTCGAAAATGCAAGGCATTTTCGTTGGCTCGACCAAAACCTACAGTGAGGTTTTCGCTTTGCTCAAACCTCGAATGGAAAAGATTGGTGAAAGTCCCAGCCTCGGCGTTTTATTCTTCTTTAATTATAATATTTGAACTTGTGAACCAAAGAATTTATATCCTAATTCTTAATTAGGAGTGCTGAATGAAAATCGAAGATTTAAGGAGAGTAGAAAAGATTGTGCTTATTTCAGTCATAGTCTTAGTTATAATAGGCATATGCGAGATTATTGTGGGCTCATTCACAAACAGCATAGGCCTTATAGCAGATGGCGTTGATTCAATGAGCGATTCTGTCATTTCATTCATGGTTTGGTTCGGGCTTAAGATATCAAGAAGGCAGGCAGATAAAAAATTCCATTTCGGATATTACCGGGTTGAGACCCTTGTGTCAATGATAGTGGCTGCTATCATGATTATAATGAGCCTTTATATCTTTTATAGCGCATATTTAAGGCTAAGAAATCCAGTTGAGATCCATTATCCTGTTATCGGAATGGTGACTCTTGTAATAGCTGGGCTGATTTCGCTGTATATCTCTATAATAAAAAACAGGATTGCAAACAAGTATAATCTTCTCTCAGTTAAAGCAGATGCAAAGGCCTCCATAAAGGACTCTACAAGCTCATTTGTGATACTTGCAGGAATGTTTTTGTATTTTTTTGGATTCAAATGGGGGGATGCCCTTGGGGCATTTATCGTAGGCATTTATATTGTCTCGGTTGCAATTGCAACAATTAAAGGAGCATCCCTTGTTTTGATAGACGGCTTCAACAATCCCCAGCTTATCAGGGACATATCAACTATAATAGGAAAGCATCAGAACGTCAAATTAAAGGAGCTGAGGCTTAGGATGTCCGGCCCTTATATTATCGGAGAGATATTTGTAACAGTAGACAGCAATATGACTGTCGGGCATGTCTTTAATGTAAAAAACCAGATAAGAGACCATATAATGAACAAGATAAGCGGAGTTAAGGACTTGATTATTCTAGCTGATCCTGAAAGCCCAGCAATCAATATTTAAAGAATATATTTCGCCAAGACCCATAAAAATAAGAAAGCCTGCGTTTTACTTGAATTTTTTCTTTAATGCAGTTATAACAGTTAAATATTAAAATCAACAATATCAACTTTAGATTATGAAAGAAAAAATTTGCCTTGGCATTGAGAGCACTGCACACACATTCTCCATAGGCATAGTGGCTGAAAAAGGAAAAATTCTGGCCAATGCAATAGATGCTTTCAGGACGGAAAAGGGAGGCTTGATACCAAATGACCTGGCAAAGCATCATGAGGAAGCAAAGGAAAAGGTTTTGAATGACGCTCTTCAAAAAGCAGGCATAGGCTTAAAAGATATAAATTTGGTTTCTTTCTCCCAAGGGCCTGGAATCGCTCCTGCGTTATTGGTTGGAATGAAATTTGCAAAGAAAATTGCGTTAAAATTAAAAGCGCCCCTAGTCGGAGCAAATCATTGTGTTGCTCATCTGGAAATAGGAAAATTATTGACAAAAGCAAAAAATCCCGCTTTACTGTATGCGAGCGGGGCAAACACTCAGATAATTGCTTTTGAGTCCGGGAGATATAGGATTTTTGGAGAAACTTTAGACCAAGGCATAGGAAATTTTATTGATTCATTTGCAAGGCATGCTGGATTAGGATTCCCAGGAGGGCCTAAAATCGAGCAGATTGCTTTAACCGGGAAGGGTTATGTTGAGCTGCCGTATGCAGTAAAGGGAATGGATGTCAGCTTTTCAGGCATGCTTACAAACTTAAAGAGAAAATTTGATTCTAAAGAGCATAGAATGGAAGATTTGTGCTTTTCTCTGCAGGAAACTGCATTTGCAATGCTTACCGAGGTTGCAGAAAGGGCAATGGCGCATACAGGCAAGGATGAGCTTGTGTTAGGCGGCGGAGTTGGATGCAACAAAAGGCTTCAGGAGATGTGCAATATAATGTGCAAGGAAAGAACTGCAAAATTTTTTGTTCCTGAAAGGCAGTTTTTAATAGATAATGGGGCGATGATAGCATGGCTAGGATTTTTAATGCAAAAACAAGCAAGCAAAAGATATAATGGAATTGATATCAGGCCTTATGAGAGGACAGATGATATCGAAGCGGATTGGAAATAATTCTCTAAATAGCATAAATAAATGCTCTAATGAGATTGCTTTGTTGAAAATCTCAGCGCATACGTTTTCTCAAAATTAGGCGGTATTGAAAAGTCCTCACTTCGCTCGGGTGCCACTTGGAAATCTGAAATTTCCAGTGTCCCGTTCGCTTTGCTCAGGGACATCGGCTCACACTTAATGTATTTAGTTAAGGTTGACATTCCCGTAGGGAGCTTCCCCTTGTCAACTTAAGGTGTTAATAAATAGTGTTCGCATGCTCGAACTAAGTTCGGCATCCACTTTGTGGATATTGATGACACCCTTCAACTTTTCAATACCGCCCAAAATTAAAAAGATATATAAACAACCACCTAATCAAAAAATCCATGAAAGAATTAATATGCAAGGACTGCAATGTTGCAATGACAAAGAAAGGTTTGATGCACAGCAGCAATACCAAATACGAGATTTATGCCTGCGAGCAATGCGGAAAGGAAGAGATGAAAGCAATTAATGTTTTTTAATTGAATAAAGCTGATCTATCTAAAATTATTCGCATGGTGTGCCGCTTATCTTGATTTTATCAGAGCCTATGCCTGCCTGATTGCTGATATAAATGACATTACCCTGATCATCTTCTAAGAATATGCAGAAATCGTTTCCTGCCCTCATCTTCTGCTTTATTTCAGGATATGTAGTTTCAATCAGCTGCTGGACTTTAGTCTCATTCAGCTCAACGCCATTAACTATGCCCAGCTCATTGTCCTGAGAGGCAAGATTACCCAGAACATTTGAGGCATCCTTCTCAAGCTCTTTTACAGTCCCGCCTTTACCGCCCTGGAGTATTGAGTACGTTATGAATATTGCTCCCAAAAATACCACGATTGCGAGCATTATGTCCATTGAAAATGCCTGGGATCTCTTCATTTTATGTAACTGCATCGCTCTCCATTTATCTTTATTTTTTCTGATCCTATCCCAGATTTCATGCCATTGATAGTAACTAAATTTCCCTCATGGTCTTCAAAATATATGCAAAAATCGCTCTGCAAGCCTAATTCCTTCTTGAACTCGTGATAGCCAATCTCATCCAAATGCTCCACCTTTTCCGACAAAAGCTCATTTTCTTCGTTCAATTTCAATCTATCATTGCCATTTGAAAGCACTTCCATGATTAGATTTGCCTGCTGCTCAAAATCGTTGTTCTCTGAAGTTATTATAGATTCCGGATTATTTAGAATTATCTTGAATACGACCAGGAAGGTGAATATAAGCGCAAATAATGCAATATTTTTGGAAGTGACAATATCTTTCTTAGAGTTATTTTTTCTTTTTTCCATGCAGCTCATATCCTAAAATCTGGCAACTAACCGCAAACGACAACGTTTAACTTGGATAATTTTCCCTTGTACATGACAAGCTTTGTAACTTTTATGAGATTTTCTCCAGCATCGCATGTCACTTTTGCCTTGGTCTCTACTTTTGCCAGCGGGCAGCTTTCCTGGCAGGTTATCATGCAGCCGTTTTCGCATTCTGATTGGGAAGAATCCGTATACAGCCTATCCCAGCCAGGCTGAGCAAGATTGCAGCTTTGCTGGGCTATGCTGGTAGTGCATGACGGATTAGAGCAGCCGTCCGGGCAGAACTTGCAGCCATTGATGCCTTCGCATTCCTGGTGTATTGTATTGTCTCCTGCATAAGTGCAGTCTGCTTCGCAAGATGTGCCTACAAACAAAGTAAAGTCTTGAGTAATAGATCCGCCAGGAGGGAATATAACCCGGTCTTTTGTCGATGAGATATAATCAGTGGCAGAAGCTACAATATCGTATGTTCCGCAGCCGCTGTTTATAGTGTATGACCCGGAAGGGCCTGTTGAACCTGTAAACTTGAATATTCCGTTCTTCAGTATGTCTACTTTTGATGGGGAAATAGGAGATTCATCTTCGTTTCTTACAACGCCTGATACTGTTGTTCCACAATCTGAGTCAGCGCAATCTGTTGTTCCATCACAATCATTATCTAAGTTATCTGTACAACTTACCTCTGTGCTTGCTTTTGTTGAATCGTATATACCCGCTGCATTGTCGCATTGGCTATCTCCACATTCCTTGTCTTTAGCGTCTCCATCTGAGTTTGTTCCTGCTAATGTGTCTGCAACAACAGCATCGTTACAATAGCTTGGAGTTCCTGAACATCCCCACTCCTGCCTGTAAGATCTATCACTTAAGCAATAAGAACCTTCATAATCCTCGCAATTCTTCGTACTTGATGTATAAGTGTTGCTTGATGCTGCATATTCTGTTAAAGTATTTATAGAGCATGAATCCGGATGGCTATTACTTGTACATGAGCCACCAGAGCAAGTCAAGTAATCCGTTACAGTCCCTGCTGTGGTATAAGCTGTTGAAGAGCCGTCTGAATCAGTTGATAGTTTTGTAGCGCAGTTTTCAACATTCCATGTAATTGAATAATAATGCCTGAAATTACCTGTGCCTGAGTCAAGAACACTATGGATTGAGGAAACAGAGCAGTGTGATGCGGTGCAGGCTACATTGGAATCGCAATCAGTGTCAGCGCAATCTATTTTTGTGTCTCCGTCGTTATCAAAACCATCAGTGCATGAGTATTGGTTTTCTGGCAGCACTTGTGGATTTGGCGTCCATTTTTTATTTGAGGTTGTTCCTGCGCATGTGACTCCTCCTGTTTTCTTGCCTATATCTGAATTCTGTACACATTCATTCCATTCATGCATGTAGCACCAGTATTCCTTGTTTCCGGTGTTGGATGCCTGTGCATCTCCAGTTGACCATATACAATCATTTACATCATTCGTGCATTCAGGGCCATAGTAATCCGGCTTATAATATTCATTAGGATTATTGCCGCAGCAAGTTCCAGTTCCTAATGAGGATTTATGATTAACGCTAGCTCCGGTTGAAGTGTAACATGCGCATGCAATAGCATTGTTATCCGAGCAGCTTGAGGCCGGGCATACGCCCCCATTTGAATTAAATAGATTAGAGTTAAATCCTTTGCCAGCATCCTGGTGTTTTATGGATGTCCATGTTTGGGCAGTTGTATCAGTAGCGCAGTTTAAGCATACAACACTTGATTCATCAGGGGTTTTGCATGTTCCCCCTAAAGCATCACAATAATAACCCACGCCATATTTAGGCAAGCATTCTGCAGTATCGCATTGATTTCTTTTGGTGTCATAATTGCATGCATTGCTTAGACATTTTTCATCTACACAATCACTTTGCAGACAATTGGAGGTTATAGTTGCTGTCTGGCAGCAGGTAACGCCTCCAGGGCCTGAGAGTCCTGCGCAGCTTAAATCCTGGCAGTTTTTGCCTGTGTTCGGATCATTATCCCATGAATTATCATTATTCTTGTTACAGTTATTGTCTATTCCGTCTGAGCACAAAGCATTAGTATTTTCACTTACTCCCGGATGTATATTTAGATTATTATCATCACAATCATTATTGCCAATGCATGGCTGTTTTCCATCATTGCCACAAGCATTCCCACAAGTAGCAATATCGGTGCCCTGTTCTATGTAACCATCGCCATCTGCATCTGTGCAAGTGCATGCAGCAATCCAAGTACCTCCGCCTTGCTTGCAGCAAACTTGTGTGTTTTTTACCTGATTATACCTACAACATTTATCGGCGCTGCCAGTAGGAGTGCATGCATTATCGCTATCGCATATATTTTGGCACTTTATCCACTTATCAACAGGACCTGCAATTGATATTGATAGCGACAACAAGAATAGAACTAAGGCAAGTATAGGAAATGACCACCTCTTTTGCATGATTCTGTTTTTAGCCTATTGGATATTTAAATAGTTTTTGGTTGATTTGCTGTTTCTGTTACGCATACTGTTTGCGTGGAAGTTATTGGGCAGCTTATAGCGCACATTGAATTTGAATCTGAGCTTTTGTATGGTGCTGCAATAGGTATTCGCATATTGTTGTTATCGCAAACTGATTTGTCAAGACTGGGTAAAGAATTAGGCATACTGTGCATGTTCCGGGAAGAAGATTTACTGTTACAGTTCCCTGGCCATTTCCATTATTATTATATTGCTTAACTTTTATTTTGTAAGTTCCGGCAGGAAGCGCCATGCTTTTTTGCTCGCTGCAGCTCGTAGTTGTACTGCTGAATTTAAGATTATCAAGAGTATCATAAACATAAAAGTCCCAGT
>CAYTDO010000030.1:0-8061 GCA_964436645.1 uncultured Methanosarcinales archaeon
GCATATATCTCTTCTCCAATCCCTGAGCGCTTTCAAGATGCCTCCCGATGCATTATTGCTTATATTGAAAGGCGATATTTTCAAAGGCTTTAATTCTATTTTTTGCTCGTCTATAATCAGCTTCATATCAGCATTAATGAATGCAGTTATGCCCTTACCATGATAGCTTAAATATAATTTTTCTTTTGCCCTGCTCAATGCAACATAAAAAAGCCTTCTCTCTTCCTCTTCCTTGTCGTAATCGTCTATCTTGACAAGGTCTATCACCGGATGTTCGCTTGCCCTGCATGGGAAATTATTGCTTGTGCATCCAACCACAAAAACCATTTTTGCCTCCATGCCCTTGATAGAATGGATTGTCGCCAAAGTTACCTCCTCCTCGGAAGCAACGTGCCCTGCGTATGTTTCATCACTCTTCACTATATGCCTTATCCCAATGACTTTCATCCTGTTGGAAATCTCTGAGAGCTGCCTGTTTGTGCGCGCAAGGACAAATATTTCATTCTTGGGAATGTCAGAAGCCAATATCCTTTGTATTACAAACTCATGCTCCTCATCTTCATTTTCAAATTTTAGCAGCTTTATGTCTTTTTCTGCTTTAATGAAGCCTGGTTCAAGGTCAGGAAGATTCATGTTCTTTATCGACTTGTTTATCAGCTCAACAATATGCGTGGAAGAGCGGTAGTTTTTTGTTAATGTGATTATCTCGCATTCCGGGTATTTGTCTTCAAAATTAACGATGTATTTGACATTAGAGCCTCTCCACCCAAAAATTGATTGCCTCGGGTCGCCAACGCAGAATATATTTTTAGGATTTAGAAGCTCAATAAGCTGCTGCTGGTTAGAATTTACATCCTGGTATTCATCTATAAGCGCATGCTCAAAATAAGGAATAGTCTCTTTATGCTCCTTAAATATCCTGATTGTATCTATAAGCTGGTCTGAATAATCTCTAAGGCCCATATTTTTCATTTGGGAGTCTATGGACCTGCATATCTGGTAGACCATTTTTGCGCTTTTAACTTCTTCTTCGCTGCCAGCATTCGATGAAAAATCCTGTATGCCCATATTCTTGCTTTTGCAATAATCCAGGATGAAGAAGCAGTCATTCATCAGCACATTGGCCAATTCTTCCCTCGTTTTTTCATTTCTTTGCCTGGAAGTAAAATATCGTTCAATGGCATTTTCCATGCTTATATTGATGCTTGACAAAGCCAGCCTTACCAGCCTTATCTTATCTCCATATCCAATGACTCGGACAGGCCTGCCGTAAGCAAGATTATTGTATTTATTCAGGAGCTTCTCGCAGAACGAATTAAAGGTCTCAACACATACGCCCTCGCAATAAGGAAAATTTGAAATCCGTGATTTCATCTCAGCCTTTGCTTTCCTTGTAAAAGTTATTGCAAGTATCTTCTCCGGGTCTGTAGATTTAAACTTCACCAGAAATTCAGCTCTTTTCGTTAATACCGAAGTTTTCCCTGAGCCTGCTCCGGCAACGCACAATATTTTTTCCTTATTAGAGACTATGGCTTTTTTTTGATTTTCATTGTAACTGTCAAGAAAAGGCCCGAAAGCGCTGAAGATTTTTTTGTCTTCCTCGCTTATCTTTGTTTCATGGACCTTGAAGCTGAATCCGAGCTTCTTCTTGTACAATGATGGATTTTTTATCTCTTCAATCCCTTTTTGTGTTGCTGCAAGGACTTTCCAGAACTTATTTTCTTTAATATTGGCATATTGCACCATTCCGTTCATGAGAAGGCTTTCTATAATATCATTGAGTTCATCCTTGCTATACGCCATGGAGCCAAATGCCTCCAGCTTGTCAAGGCTGTTTCTTTTGATGGACTCATGCTCATAGCTGCCCTGCAGGAAATCTATAAGCAGCTTTTTTCCTACATTAAACGGGATTTCATTCAATGCCCTCAAGACATTAAGGTAATCCAGCTCTTTTTTGGCAGCGCTCATAGACAGTTGGGAGAAAAAATTGTTTAATAAGGTTTCTAAGTTGGAAAATAATAAACCCTAAAAAAATTCGCATTTCTATTTCAGCACATCAAAATCAGGATACAAAGGAAACCTCTTGCATAACTCCAAAATATCTTCCCTTACCTTCCCAATAACAAGGGCATCATTCAAATTATCAATTACTTTGGCTATGCTTTCCCCAACAACTTTCATCTCCGATTCCTTGAACCCTCTTGTCGTTACTGCAGGAGTTCCCAATCTTATGCCTGAAGGATTAAATGGGCTTGCAGGCTCGTAAGGTATCGAATTTTTATTTACTGTTATCCCAGCATTATCCAAAGCTATTTGTACTTCCTTTCCTTTGCCAGTCAATCCTTTATTTACTAATTTAACAACCATAAGATGATTGTCCGTTCCATTAGTTGTCAATTCCAGCCCTTTGCCCATTAAAACATCAGCTAAAGCTTTTGCATTCTTGACAATCTGCCTGCAGTAATCCTTGAATTCCGGCTTTAAAGCCTCTCCAAAAGCAACTGCCTTCGCAGCATTGACATGATCATGTGGCCCTCCCTGCAATCCTGGGAAAACTGCCGCATCAATTTTTTGCGCTAAATTTTTCTTCCCATCCTTGTCAAATTTGTCCTCTATTTTGCACATTACCATGCCGCCTCTTGGGCCTCTTAATGTTTTATGTGTTGTAGTTGTAACAACATCTGCGTATGGAACAGGACTTTCATGCACTCCAGTCGCGCATAATCCTGCAATATGGGCAATATCTGATATATGGTAAGCTCCAACATCATCTGCTATTTCCTGGAATGCCTTGAAGTCCAATTTTCTTGGGTAAGCTGTCAATCCGGAAACTATCATTTTCGGCTTTGCTTTTTGAGCTTGTTTTTTTATCTTATCATAATCCAGCAATTCCGTATCTTTCTCAACGTTATATGATGCGCAATTATATTGTTTGCCGGAAAAATTGACGGGGCTTCCATGAGTCAGATGCCCTCCTGCGCTTAAATCAAGGCCCATGAACGTATCTCCGGTATTTAGCAAAGCAAAGAATACCGCTTGATTTGCGGGGCTTCCTGAATAAGGCTGCACATTCACATGCTCAGCTCCAAATAATTTTTTAGCCCTGCTTACAGCAATGTCCTCCATGATATCAACTACTTCATTTCCGCCATAATACCTTTTATGCGGGAAACCTTCTGAATATTTATTTGTAAAAACAGAGCCCATTGCCTGCAATACTGCCTTGCTGACAGCATTTTCGCTTGGGATAAGCTCAACTCCATTGCTTAGCCTGTTTCTTTCTTTTTTGATTAAGTTATAAACTTCAGGGTCGGACTTCTCTATAGAATTCATCATGTCATGCATTTAAAACCACCGGTAAAAATAAAAACCTTGATTTGTTTAAATAGTTTTTGCTGTTAAAACTTTTATAACTCCTCATTTGTTGTTAGCAGCCTTTCTAGTTGGTATAACATCTTTCTTGTATCTTCAGTTGTTATATCCCCCATATGCCCTATCCTGAATGTTTTGTCCTTAAGCGGCCCGTAGCCATTGGCTATATCATAGCCGATGCATTCTAATTCTTTAATAATCTTTTTTATGTTAACTCCTCTGTTATTTTCTATCACTGTAGCAGTTTTTGAATAATTATCCTTGACTGCAAGCTCAAACCCATTGTCTTCAGCCCATTTCCTTACTAAGTCCGCTTTTTCTTTATGCTTTTTAATGAATTCATGTATGCTTTCTGCTTTGATGTCATAAAGCTTCTTTCTGAGCGCGTAAATCAAAGAAATGTTTGGCGTTGCCAGCGTAAGGTCTTCATCATTGCATTTTTTTATTCTTGTTAAATCAAAATAATAGCCTTTGTTTTTGTTATGCTCTGCTTTTGTTAATGCCTTTTTGTTTGCAATCACGATAGCAAGCCCTGGCGGCAATGCAAGCGATTTTTGGGTTCCAAACAGCAGGGCATCTGCTTTATTCACATCTATTCTTGTGCCGAAAGCCGCAGTTACAGCATCTGCTAGCAGCAATGTGCCCGGAGATGCAGAATCAATAATCCCTCTTAAAGCCTCTAAATCATTTTCTATCCCGGTAGAAGTTTCATTTGATACCGAGGTAACAGCATCAAAATTATTTTCCATTAATTTATATGCAACAGTTTCATAATTAATCTCCTTCCCATCTCCAAAATCCAGAAGCTCAGCTTCTTTGCCGTTTGATGCTGCAATTTCATAAAATCTTCTTCCAAATTCCCCGTTTGCAATGCACAAAACTTTCTCCTCAATGCAGCTCCGGATTACAGATTCCATTGCCCCGGTTGCAGAGCTTGTCAGCAAAAAAATATCATTCTTTGTTTCAAGAAGCTCCGAAATTAGTTCTTTCACTTCCTTAAGAATGGCCTTGAATTCTTTTGACCTGTGGTATATCATGGGCCTTGCCATCTCAATTAACGTACTCTCGCATACCTCAACAGGCCCCGGGATAAGCATCTTTTTCATATTACTGCCTCAATTTCTCTTAGTTTCATATACTCCTGCGCAACCTTTATGAAAACAGTTTTAGCAGTCCTTAACTTTGCTTCTTCTGAATTCCCGGCTATGTGCGGGGTGCAGATAACATTAGGCAGCTCATAAAGGGCAGAAGGTTTTGGCTCATTCCTAAAAACATCAATTATGGCTTTTTTTATTCTGCCCTCTCTTAATGCATCTGCAAGCGCATTCTCATCAACTATTTCAGCTCTGGCAGCGTTGATAAAAATAGTGTTCTTCTTAATCATGCTTATTTCCTCTTTCCCTATCATACCTCTTGTCTCTTTGGTTAGCTCAGCATGTACTGTAACAAAATCGCATTCTAAAGATTCTTTCAATGTATGTCGCGCATCTTCTTTATAGGGGTCATACGATTTCACAATCATGCCAAATGCTTCCGCAATGCGTTTTACTCTCGAGCCAATATTGCCCAATCCTATTATTCCTAAAGTTTTGCTTCTTAGCTCAAACCGCTTATTTGCCGCCTTTATGCCGGCAAAATCCTTAGTTTTCTTTAGCAATTCCGAGGTGTAACTAACATCATCAGTAGCATTCAGGATTGTTCTTATGGCATATTCAGACACAGCATCAGCATTGTCTCCTTTGGCATCCAAAACTTTTATCCCGTGCGATTCTGCAAATTCCATATCTATATGGTCGATGCCGGTAGTTGCTGTAGCAATAATATTAAGGCTGGGAATATTGCCAATAAATTCCTTATTTGCTTTTGTTTTAGTCCTTATAACAACCACATCAGCATCTCTTGAAATCTTTTTGCTTAAGTCTTCTACCTTCACATTGCCAATAATGCTAAACAGCTTATGTGAAACAGGATGTATGGAATTGTCTAGCAAAATATTTATCTCTTTAGAGCAAAATAATTGTATTATATCCTTAAGGTCTTCACACTCCAAAAATCCCCTGCCCTTAAGTATTTCCTTTGCCCTGAATGCTATGCCTATATCCGCCCAATTAAGCATATTAAGGTCATTTGCTCCGTCTCCAATAGCAGCAGTAAAATCAGCTTTTAGCTTTTGCTTGAGGCTGTTAAGCACATCCGCTTTATCTTTAAAAGAAAGCTTAAAATTTCCGGTAATGCGCCCATTTTCTAACTCCAGCTTATGGGAGACCAAAGCGTCAATGCCAAGCCTTTCAGCAATAATCTCGGCAGCAGCATCAAAGCTTCCAGTAATCATAGCTACAAAATGATTGTTCTCTTTAAGTTCCTTAACCATTTCGCATGCATGCGGCATTAAGGGCATATTTCGCGCCATACCCCTAATATTGTCAAAGCCTTTTATAAGTTCAAGCCTTTTTTTTAGTGCTGTCTCAAAATCAAGCTGTCCTTCCATAGCCTTCCTTGTAATCTCGCATACCTCCTTTTTAACGCCAATGATTTTAGCTATCTCGTCAAGAATCTCTCCGTCCACTAATACCCCCTCCATATCAAAGCAAAATAAGCCTTTCATATTGCACCCATTTTTAGCCTGAGATGCTTTCCTTGGGCTATATTTAAAGATTATGACATAAAATACATAAATTTATAAATTTTGAAATATTTGTGTATTATATGAAAAATATACAGGTAGAGGTAACAAGGCTTATAGACAATAATATAGCGATAAGAAAGCTCCTGAAGGAGGATCTCATTAATGTAAGGGCTCTTGCGCGCAAGTTTCTCGAGGAATACGGCCTCAAGTGCAGCATCGAGGCAGTGATAAGTGCAATTCGCAGATATGACAGGGGGAGTAGGGAAAGGGATTACCTTCCTACAATCTACAAGATGCTCAAAAAAGCAAAACTTTCTGCGAGAATGAAGCTTTCTTCAATCCTGCTTAAGAAAAGCCAGTTTGTAAGAGAAAAGCTTCCGAAGCTCTTCTCAATAGTGGATTTCGAAGGTGGTGACACCTTGCGCATCTTTGAAGTGTCAAAATACATAAAAATAATCATAGAAGAAAAACTCCTTGCAAGCGTTAAGAAAATTTTTCGGGATAGTGATATGGTGCTAATCGAGAATAATCTAAGCGAACTGGATATATTATATGACGTTGACATAACAAAAACTCCGGGAGTGTTCGCAACTTTATCCAATGAATTAGCTGCAAACAATATTAGCATAGTAGACTCTATGATCTGCTTTAACGAGCACATTATAATAGTTTTAGAAAAAGACACGCAGCATGCATTTAACGTGTTATTTGGGCTGATACATAAGAATTGAAATTCCATTCGTCTGCAGAATATTTTTCTTTCTTTAATTTTTCTGCCAGCATTGCCCCTTCATCACTTAAAGAACCATCAACAATATCAAAATCAAAATTCTCCTTAAAGCCGGATTTTATGGCTTCTTTCAATTGATTATAGCCTATCTTTTTACTATTGTTCAGCTCATTTTTTACTGAGGTTATCCTATTTTTTAAATTGTTTAGCGTGTCCAAATTATTGTTGGAATTGAATAATAAATCATTTTTCCCATAATCAAAATCAATCAATATTGGCCCATGCTGCAAAACCTTTCCATTAAGCCTTCTTTGCGCGCTCCCGGATATTTTTTTGCCATTGACCAGAATTTCATACCAATTGGACGAATTAAAGCAAATTGGAGTCTTTATTTTTTCAGGCGACTTTTTCATCTGAGCATTTATCCCAATTTTTTTCAGAGCAATTACCAAAGCATTTGCAATTACCTTGTAAGATTCATTTACCTCAAACGGTATTAAATTAGAATTTTCCGGCAGAATAAAGCTGTAAGTTATCTCCTTGTCATGAAAAACAGCTTTCCCGCCAGTCAGCCTTCTTACAATCTTTATATTATTTTTCTTGCAGTAATCAAGATTGATTTCCTTTTCAGCATCCTGGTTGTACCCGATAGAAATTGCAGCTGGCTTCCATCCATAAACCCTTAATGTCGGCATTTTGCAGCAACGCAATATGGCTTCGTCTATCGCCATGTTTTCAAAAGCGTTCCTGAATCCTGTGTCAATGAAGCGGCATTGCATTTTATTAATATATTTTTTATTTTATTCTTTTGATTATTATTTTTAATGAGTTGATTTTATTATTGAATCATTAATCATTGGAAATTTTTATTATTGTACTTATTTTATCAAGCTATTCAGCTTATCCGCCCTGTATGAGCTCCTCACCAAAGGCCCTGCTTCCACATGCTTAAATCCCATGTCCATTCCAATTTTCCTTAGCTCTTCAAACTCTTCTGGCCTGTAATATTTTTCAATCTTTACATGTATCATTGAAGGCTGCAGGTACTGTCCAAGAGTCAGAAAATCAACCTTATGCTCCAATAAATCTTTCATTGTCTGGATTATCTCTTCTTTTGTCTCATCAAAACCCAGGATTATGCTGGATTTAGTTTTCATCTCCGGATCAATTTCCTTGACTTTGCTTAATAATCGCAGAGAAACATCATAATTCCCTCCTGGCCTTACTCTTGCAAAAACCCTGCGAACAGCCTCTATATTATGGGCAAGAACCTCAGGTTTGGCATCAATAACTTTTTTCAAAGCATCAAAATTAAGATAGCCGTCTTTCAAAA
>CAYTDO010000031.1:0-41814 GCA_964436645.1 uncultured Methanosarcinales archaeon
GCTTCTTCTGAAACCGGGTTCTTGCTAAGAGAAGCTACTTCAAGTTCAACATTGCTTAAATCCGACTTGGCATTCTCTACAGCTACTGAAGTGACTGCTATCTTTTCCTTGTCAATATTTAGGCTTACCGATGATCCTACTGGAACACTGCTCCATACCTGTGCTTTTGAATCGGATACTGCACTTGCTGTTGGAGTTCCTCCACCGCCTCCTGAAGATGATGATGTTGTGCTTGAGGAGGATGAGTCTGCGGCTGCTGCGCTTGTTGTAAAGCTTAATCCAGTAGCATTTTCAGCGCAATTGCCTGCAAAGTCGCATACAGTCACATTAAAGTCATATTTAGTGCTTGCAGTTAAGCTACTTAATGAAATTACTTGTGTCTGATTGTAATCGGTCTGTACCCCTGTTGTAAATGAGCTAGATCCATTGGATTGTGCCGACGCATTTACTGATTCATTTATAACGCTTATTGTGATGGTTGCCGTTGTCGAAGCTACACTAACTGATACTCTTGTAGCATTTGGAGTGTTTGGGGGTGTAGTATCTGTTACGTTAAAGTTTACAACATAATTATTAATATTTCCGCCACTGTCTTCAACTGTAAAATTAATATTATAAGACAATCCAGCTGCAGCAATATTATTCTTAAACCTTTGAGTTGAGCCTAGGCATATATTGCCATCCTTTACCATTGTTTCATTAGCCGTTGAGCCATTGATAATAAGCTTGCAGCTGACTGCATCGGCTGAAACAGTTATATTTGGCACAAACATGCTTACGCTTTGGTTTGAATCGTTGCCTGGGCCGCTTACATTAATTGTAGGCGCGCTTGAATCGTTAGCGAAGACTACAAGGCTAAAGTGAGGCACAAATATATCCACGGTTTTGTTATTGGTAGTATTCCAGCATGGGAATGATCCTGCTGAGAGTGCCAATTGAGGTGTTGGATTAAACCCTCCAGCGCATTCTGTTACATTAAATGGGGATCGTAAATTCAATTCATCTGCAAAGTAATAAAGTTTTCTCTGCCCGCCTAATGGATTCTTGCTTACATTCATTCCAAAGCTTAATATTCCATAATAACTATTGTTATCAGGCAAGAACTCTAGCAGACTGCTATTTACATAAACAGACTGGATTATAGTTGCAGTTGTGTTTCCCATTAATGGATTATTCAAAGATGAGTCATTGACAATAAACCTTACAACATTGGTTTTGTTCCAGTTTGCAGCCGAGCCGTTGAAGACAATTGTCAAGTTAGCTCCTTTTGAAGCAGTTTCATTTAACTCGGCTAAAATCTTTAAAGTTTGGTCTACTGATAATCTTGAACCCTGAACAAAGACATTTTCGTTGCTTGAGTTGAGGAAAGTTAGGTTGCTCACATTGCCGCCGCTGCTTCTTGATATCGAATTGTTGGCTGTTATGACATTTACACTAGCTGCTATCGTAATAGTAATAGCACTGCTATTAACCGTATTACCTAGGCTATCATTGGCAGTAAATTTGATTGTACGTGTTCCTGAGTTATTAAAGTTGACAAGCCTGCCTAAGGTTGTGTTAAGTCCAGCTGCTCCCAATCCACCTTCCTGGCTCATATTTATAGTAATTGGATCCCTATCACTATCAACATAATAACCTACAAAAGCAAGGGCCTGGTCATTATCTCTAACAGATAAGTTCAATGATATATTTTCACCGGAATATTGTTGACCGCTGGTTGGATAATTAACAGCCATTGAAGGCGCAACATTATCAACTAGGAAAGTAAAGATGGTTGTATTTGAATTGCCGGAAGTATCATTTACAGTTACAGTCAAAGTCCTGTTAGCTGAAGCAGTATTACAGCTTGAGCCATTGAAGGGGAATATTACCGTGCTGTTGGCAAATATGATATTACTAGATGAATCACAGCTCGAAGTGTAAGTAAGCTTATCTACTTTGGTAACTCCGTCATCGCTTGCTCCAAGTGCAACTCCTACCTTGGAAGTTATATTGCTCGCATTTATTACTGATTTATTCCACTGGTAATTCCTTGCATTATTTGTCAAATTCAAGAATCTAACTCCGGGAGTTGTTCCGCTTGTTACAGTAAAGTTATGATTGACAGTGATTACGTTGCCCCATGAGTCTTGCGCAGTTACTGCTACACTATGCGTTCCATTGCCTAGTGGGCAAGTAGCAGTTGTTGATATGCTGAATGAGGAATTTCTCCTTGCATTTGGATCTGTTGGCGATCCTGAGTCAGGAACACCAGCATAAGAAGCAAACTTACTGCAGCCATTTGTATTCTCAGATGCTTGGTCTACACTATCAACGCTTACGTTAATCCTGGTTAGGCTATTGAATTCCACCATAGACCAGCTTGCCAGGAATGTGGTAGTGGATAAGTTGCTTCCATTTGTTGCTGCTGTCCCATTTATAGTAATTGTAGGCGCAGTGGTATCGTTAATCTGTATAGTAATATTTCTCACTGAACCCGAATTATTAATGTTGCCGAGACTATCATTAGCTAAAAACCTGAACGAGATATTATTACCTTCAAACTCGTTATGTCCAGTAGGTATACCAAAACTTAAATTGGTATACCCCGTATCTCCACTTGGTGTTTTTGTGCTAAACCCAGTGATTAGTGTATTGGCATTCCCAACCGTTGTATTGATTGTCTGCCAACTACCACTGCTTTCGTTATAGAATTGTAAAATCACCGCTGCTACTGTGGTCAAATTATCAGTAAAGTTTGCAAATCCAAATAATCTTGTTCCTTGTCCAATAGTATTACCTCCATTGCTTTTCCCATTGGTGGAACTCTCATTACCTATTGTTAAAAAATTACTACTAAGGTCGTCTGTATTATTAGTAAAGTTAAACCCTCTTAATCTTGGAGCAATATTATCAACAGTAAACAACTGCGTCAATGAGCTATTTGAATTCGGCATAAAGTTAGGATTACCATCTGAGCATGATACATTCCAAGCATAAGTTCCGTTAGTAAATCCAACAGAAGATGTATTAACATGGGCAGTCCCATTTGTAACATTTAACCCCGAGATGTTCATATAAGGAATAGTTGAATTTAGAGAGTTAACTGTAAGGTTGCAATTTAAAGATGTGTCATTATTATCATACGCTGTAAAGTTAAATACTGGCCCTGCTGAACTAGTAAGATTAAACTCGTTCTGACTATTAATTAATATAGGCCCTGGAGGCGTTCCATCGCTAGTTACAGTTATTAAAACTCCGTCGGTAGAATTACTCCTTCCCGTATAATCAGTTACATTTATTGTGAAGTTGTAATGCTCATTGATATCAACTCCTCTTAAAGCATATTTTATTGTTCTTGTAACATTATTGCTTATTACTGAAGAATTGACTTCTGTTCCGTTCCTATATAGAGTAATATTTCTGACGCCGGTAATTAAATCGTAAGCAGTAATAGTAAAATTAAGAGTGTTATCGGTTCTGTTTCCATTAGATTCGCTAAAATAGGAAACATTATTTGAGTTGGTTGCATTTATAACTGGGCTTGATAAATCAACCTTTAGTGTGATATTAGTGGAGTTTCCAAGCTTCCCATTATCAGTAGCAGCTATGCTTCCATTAGTTGTTGAGTTGATAGTCAGCAAAAATATTCCTTCTGGCAGGCCGCTGAGGTTAAAGTTTAGTATAACGTCGGTAAGATTAGCGCCTGCTGAATTATTATATATGCCAGAAACAGAACGGCTGTTGTTTAATAATACTGGAGTGGTACCATCATCCAATGTTATATTTATTGTAATATTTGCTATTTTAAATAAAGATGCGTTTCCAGAAGCTATAGAAGCAGTCACATTAAGCTGGAATTCTGTTGTGCTGATGTTTACTGTACTGTTAGGCCCATCGGTTCCAAGAACGGCAGTTCCGGTATTATTAAATTTTATGGTGCCGATGCCCTGGACGAAGAATGAAGAAATAATGAGAATAGAGACAGCAGCTAAAAGTATAAATAGGTTTATCTTTGCTTCCCGAGAATTTAAAATCCCCCTAACACCCTCTTTTCCCATTGAACTAAACTCCCTTTTTGCTGAAAATCCCGTTATAATAAAATTTAAACCTTAGCATTAAAAATACTTTTTTATGATTAATCTATAACATCTATTTAAATGTTTCGAATTTTGAAATTTATCGAAAAATGGTTAGTTTTTTATGTGAATATGATTTTTTGGCAAATATGATCATAAAAAATTCTTTGAAGGGAAATGTTATTTGCGTCGACGCAAAAATCTGCAAAAGCATCTTCTCAAAAGCTATTGGATTGATGTTCTCAAGAAAGCCAAGGGCATTGGTTCTTATTCTCAAAAAAGAAAAGATAGCCCCGCTGCATATGTTTTTTGTTTTCTTTCCTATTGATGTTTTATTTCTTGATAAAAATAATATTGTTGTTGAAATTAAAGAAAGCCTAAAGCCTTTCGCATTTTACACTCCAAAAAATAAGGCAATGTATGTTATAGAGCTGCCGGAAGGAACGGTTAAAAGAACAAAGACACAAGTAGGGGATAAGATAAAAGTTTAATGATAGTTAAATTGATAAAAATAAATGGGAGTGCAGGGATTTGAACCCTGATCAGCCGGTATCGCCAATATTAATCATTGCATAAGCTCATTGCTCCGTTTTGCTGGAGCCGGCGATAATAGCCAAGTTGTACGGATTTATAAAACCCCTTATACTACACTCCCTTAAGTCCTCTTCAGAAAGAATTAAGATATTTAAGCCGTCTATATAAACATTTCTGCCATACTTCCTTTTGGGAAAATTTTCTTTAGGGCAAATGAGAATGCCATTATTGCATTTTAATGCCCCCATGTATCTAATTAACTGCCCGATTTCATGCATGGTTATATTATTTTTTCCTCTAAAATCCTTTATTTCAACTACAAAGAAAGTATCATTAAATCTAAACACACAATCTGCTATTCCTGCTTTATTTCTTACTAGTGTCCTAACAGTGCCTAATCCTTCGAGAAGTCCAAAAATTCTTTTTTCGAAATCGTGGCATCTTTTTACCGCATAAGGGTTTCTTACTCCGGAAGTAACCTCTTTTTCAGGGTAATGCGCATCAGCAGCCTTATAGGCATTTAGTATGCTGCCAAAAGTTCTAACAAGGTTTACTTTGGCATTTTTTTGAATTTGTACTACAGTGCATCCGGAATTAGTTTTAATATAGTTCACTGCATCATTTTTTTGATTTTCCTTGTTTCTCTTAGTTAGGTTCTTAGGTAGTTCAACTTTAGCATCTTTATAAGCTTCAATCATGTTACAATAAATCCTTTCTACTTTAATGTTTGTAGCCCTTCTTATATCCAAATAAGTGCGCAATTTGGATTAGTGAGAATATAATTCCTAACTATTTCTCTTTTTAATTCTAAGCTAAACATTCTTCCCTTAACCATCTTTACCCGCCTCCGAAGTTTTTTATTTTGTAACAAAAACTTCGGAACATGACAAAAAAAAGAACATTAAGCTAAACTGTGTAATTGATTTTTGCGTCTTTTTTGAACGAAAAGCATAATTTGGCAGTTTTGCGTGTTCTCTTTTCAAATTTTTAAAGAATGGGTTACTTATAAATCTCACGCGCAAATGCCCAGTGCTCTGCTGCCCTACAATTCCCTAAGCTTCTTAAACAAAGGCTTATAGAAGGATATTATCAAAATAATTAAAATCAGAATGACAATTCCAGCTATTATATAATTAAGGTACAGTATAAAAAATTCTTTGATAACTCCTAAATATCCGAAGTAGTATGCTAAAAAAGCCAGGGCTGCAATTAGAATGATTAAAATTCCAGCTGCATATGACTTACTTCTGACTGCAGACTTAGAAGCGGTTTTGGCCGTCTTTTTGGAATCTAAAATTTTCCTTTTATTGATGCGCTCATGCAATAATACGAGCAGGAATATTGCAATGACTACTCCAAGCCCTATCAATAGATAATACAAATATTGGACAAAGAAATTAAAAATATATATGTGGGTATATTTCACATTGAAAGTCCTGGAATCGCCAAAATATGAGGCAATAAAAGTCATAATAAGAAATATTGCAGCTAAAGCGATTATAAAAAAGGCTGAAATCTTAATCAACTTTTTGTCGAGCTTGATTGATTTTTTACTTCTCGATTTAGCTTTTTTTTCGGATTTTTGCCGTATTTCTTTCTTAAATTCTTTTTCTTCTGACTCTTTCTTTTCTGTTTCTTTCGTCTCCTGCTGAAGCTTTCTTTCTCTCAGCCTCTCTTTTTTTCTTTGGAGCCTGATCCGGTATCTTTCATACCTATTCCTGATATTTAGCGCATGTTTTTTTATCGGCCTAAAGAAGATAATAAAAAGGGCAATCAGGATTAAAGCAAGGTAAAGGGAATATTTGTAAGTGCCTGCCCATTGCTCAATCTTGCTTAATATTTCATTTTTCTTTTTGACCTTGACTAAAATATTTTTTGAGTAAGATGCGCCGCCAGTATCTAAGCTTAATTTTAGATCGTAGCTGCCCTGCTCAACATTTTCTTCTGGATTTAAATGAAGATTCAGGTTGCCTTCTTCCCCGGGATTTAGTTCGAGGCTTTTAGGAGTAATATCCGCCCACGGAGCGCCTTCTATGGTTAAGGTATAATTTACTCTTCTTATGCCTGCATTTTTTACGCTAAAGGGAAAAAAATCCTGATTATAATGGTTTACTATAGTGGATCTTCCGCTTATGCCAGCTGTGTAGCATTTGAAGGCTGGAACTACTTTTAGCTCAATAACATCAGAAGCCATGTAGCTTGTCTTATTTTGAATTTCTGCATTTATCCCTATTGAAAATTTTCCAGAGATATCTTTCCCGGGATTTAATATAAGGAATCCTGTCCTGCTCTGCCCGGATTGGACTAAAAGTGAATTGTTTCCTGCGCTTGCCCATTCAGCGCCTTCTATGGAGAATAAGACGGCCCGGTCAAGAGCGCCCTTATTTTTTATTTCCACTCCATAATTTTTTATCTCCCCGCCGCAAATGACATCTTCTTCTTTCCCTATTTCAACACCTAATGAATAGCATTCTGCAACATTCACATCGAAAGTTTTTTTCCTCTGAACTTTCCCAAGCTCAGTTATAGAATCTAAATTGAAATTGTATTTGCCTTCCTCGGCATTAGAGGTATCTAAAGCCGCTAAAACGAGGCCGGATTTTTTACCCTCCAATTGAGTTTTCTCAAGATTTAGAGTTGCCCAGTTTGGCGCATCCAGTTTGATGAAGTAGCGGTTTGCAAAATTTTCTTGGTTCTCAATTAAGATAGGGATTGTTTTTTTGTCCCCTTTGCATACAAGGTAAGAATCTTCCTCATAGCTGGAAAAAAACGCCTTTGCATTTGCATCAAGGGCTTCGCCTTTCTCCAGATTATAGTCGTAGCATTCTTTAAAATTTATTTTTTGTTTTATTGATTTCGCAAGTCCTTTTTCAGTTGATATGAATATTTCAGAGTTAAAGCTTCCCTCAATATTGCACTCAGAATTCACCAAAACCGAAAAACTTGCCTTTTGCTTTGGAGCCAATGAGAATTTGCCTGGCTTGAAAGACAGCCATTCAGAGATGTTTTTCCCGGCAATTACTGCGTATCTGCTCGCCGTTGTGCCAGTATTTTCAACATTTATAATATAAGCCTGGTTTGAGCAGGGGCATAGCTCCACTTGATTCACTGAGGATGCCCTGAAATCTTCCTGTGCATTCGCGGCATATGCTAAAGATATGAATAAGCATGCCAAAAAGATTATTGAAGGTATTTTTTTACTCATTTTAGTATAAAACGGAATATTATCCCTAACAAGAAAAGCAAAAATATAAGAAAAATTAAAGAAAAATAAAGAAAAAAAGGCTTAGTAATACTCTTTGCCTTCTTTGCCCCCTTCTTCGTTGTCTCCCCTTAGCTTGCTGAAGCCGATTATCAGGCCGATTATTACTATCAGCACTACCAAGACTACTAGGCCTATCTCAAGCCCTCTCTTGACTTTTGATACTCCAGCAGTACTATCGCTTCCCTGGACATTCAAGCTCAATGGGATTTGTTTTAATACCTTGTCATTGCTGCTTATTGTCACAGTAAACATCTGATTTCCGGCTGGTGCATCTTGTTTAGATGATGCATAAACAGTAAATGACTTGCTTTCCCCTAGGCCAAGCAATAGCACATTCGGGCTGACCCTTAATCCCAATGAAGATGCTCCATCTGCGCTTATGGTGTAAGCCTTTGAGCTCTTTCCAGCATTTGTCAATGCTATTGGATATGAAGCTTCAGCTCCTCTTGCTGAATTTTGGCTGTCAGAAGCAACAGTTATTATTGTCTTGTCTTCAGACTTAGGCTGGGATACAACATCCTCATCCCCGCTATCAACAAATATCGAGGTTTTGGATGTGCTCTTCTTATCGCCATCGTCAAAATATGCTTCAACTAGGACATCATAGTCTCCAGTTTCCGCATCGTCCGGTATTCTTAGGAACATCTCTTCGGTAGTTGCCTGGTCGTCATTCTCTCCTTCTGCCTCAAGCTCGTCTATAAAATCAGCAGCGGAAACGCCAAGTTCTGGTATGCTTACAACAACCTTAACGCCATCTTCCTGCTTCTCTCCCCTGTTTCTTACTCTTACGGTTGCAAGCAATGCTCTTCCAGCTTTGATCTCTTTGTCTGGTGAAAGCACAACATCCCTTATCTCAACTTCATGCCTTTGTGTGCCGATTGCAAGAGTATATGTCTCTTCAACTGTGGCTGAATTTCTGTCAGAAATCCTTATTCTCAGCCTGTAAGTATCCTGGTCAATTTTTTGTATTAATGGTAAGGTCAAAGTCTTTGTGTATGTTACATTGGATTTCATATCGAATGTATCAGTTATGTCATCAATTGTGTCATCGCTGTCTACTCCTCTTAAAACAGCTTCTATTTGTACATCTTTCCTGCTTACAGAATCGTCATGGAGCCTAACCTTAACATCAAGCTCGTCTCCCCTGTCAACGTCGAGAATGAAGTTTGTTCCGCTTTTGCTTACTTCATCTCCATTAACTTTCACAAAATCAACAGTTGTTGCAGCAAATGCAATAGAACTCATTAAAACACTAATTATAAAAATAGATAGTATGCTCAAAAGCTTTTTTATCATTCCAAATCCCCCCATGTTCTGATTTTCAAATAAATTTTAATTAATTATTAGTGCAATAGTTTCAACTGCTATTTAAACTTTTCGTTAATTTAGCATACTCCAGTAAATACATTAAACCGCTACTAAAAAGTAACAAAAATATGCAGAAAAGTAATAACGAAAAAAGCGCCCAGCCTAAAGGTTCGGGAATGCTGTAGTGCTTTTTTCGGGATTGAAAATTTCGCCAGAAATTTTCAATAAAAGAAATAATTAAAAGTTTAATCAAAAAGCTAAGAGATATGATCTCGATTATTGGAGCTGGCCCTGCAGGAAGCTATCTTGCTTGCTTGCTTGCAAAAAAAGGAAAGGATGTATGTATAATAGAGGAGCATAATAAGGTTGGAAGCCCAGTTCAATGCACAGGGATAGTTACTTCATCTATAGGCAAGTTTGTCAGGCTGCCTCAGGAAGTCATAACAAATAAATGCAGCAAAGTGGCAGTGATTAGCAAAAATAGCCATATCGAGGCAGAAACTGGAGAGATTGTCATGTGGCGCAACAAGTTTGATGAATTCCTGGCCAACATGGCCGTTGATGCCGGAGCGAAATTATTGGCAGAACACCAATTCATCGGCTTTAATAATAAAAACTCAATAAAGATTAAAGATAAAAAAAATGATAAAATTAAGGAATTAAGCGCCGAAGCCGTCATTGGGGCTGATGGCCCATCATCTGCTGTTGCAAAAGCTGCTGGAATGCAGGCAAATTCAAAATTCTACATTGGCATGCAGGCAAAAGTAAAATTAAAAATGGGAACAGATGCATTTGAAGCGCATTTTGGGGAAAATTTCCCGAATTTTTTCGGATGGGTTGTCCCTGAATCTGAGGATACTGTAAGGCTGGGCTTAGGAGCTTTCAATAATGCAAAAGGCCTCTTCTACAAATTCCTGGAGCAAAGGACAGGTAAAAAAGATATCTTATGCTGGGAATCTGGAATAATTCCTGTATATGATCCCAATAAGCCCATCCAAAAAGGCAATGTGTACCTTATAGGAGATGCAGCCTCGCAGGTAAAAGCAACGACGGGGGGCGGAATTATTCCTTCATTGAAAGCAGCGGAAACCTTGGGTGATTGCATCATCAACAATAAAAACTACAATAAAGAATTCAAAAAGCAATCCGGAAGGGAATTGCTATTGCATCTTAAAATCAGAAATATATTAAATAAATTTTCTGATAAGGATTATGACTATCTTCTAAAGCTTATGTCGCAGGAAAAAATAAAAAAAATCTTGAAAAAATATGATAGAGATGCTCCGATACCATTAGTTCTTAATCTATTATTAAAAGAGCCTAGGTTTTTATCATTCTCTAAATTTGGTTTTTAGAAATAGAAATCATGAAAATCCGCGAAAGTGCCCTACTCCGGCCTAAACACGCAAAAATCTTTGATTTTTGGTGTCCTGAAAACTTCGTTTTCATGAGGTCGGAGTTTGACGAGCACTTTCTTTGGCAGCGGATTTTCAGGACCCCGGGAAACAATAGGTTTCCGGGGTGCAAAAAATGCAATGCATTTTTTAGCATACCGAGAAGGCTTCATCCCACAACTAAAGTTATGGGTTTTCGCCTTTTCGTGTATAAATGTGGATGATGCCCAATTTTATTTTTGATAAATAGGTTATTATTTATTATAAAAGCCATTAATCTTGAATCAAAACACAGCGGAACCTTTTCGTTTCCAAAACCTTTTTAAAAAAGGGTAAGTTTTTCCCGCTTGGGTAATATCGGGGTTGGTATATTATTAAAGAATCTAAAAAATATAAAGGTGAAAAATGGATATCTTAGGAATCTTATATTTGAATTATGATCCTACTGCATGCCTGCTAAGGGATGGAAAAATAGTTGCAATGGCCGAAGAAGAGAGATTTGTAAAAATAAAGCATGCAAAGGGAAATTTTCCGATTAATGCATTGAATTTCTGTTTGAAGCAGGGAAATATTTCTTTAAAAGATGTTAAATTCATAGCTGTTGGATGGGATGTAAATGCATACAAGGAAAGAATTCCTCAATTTTTCTCAAGAATAAAGGAAGAATATAAAGAAACGATTGATGAAGAAAGTTTAAAATGGATGGAGAATTCATTGAAGAGATTCGATCCAGAAGATTATACCAATTCAATAATCGACAAGCTTGTTGAGCATGGCTTCAAAAAAGAGGACATACCGGAAATAAAGTATGCAGGCCATCACTATAGCCATGCTCTGACTGCTTACCATTGCTCAGGCTTCAAAGATGCCATTGTAATGACAGTTGATGGCCACGGCGAGGAAAATTGCACCATCCTCTGGAAAGTGAAAAGCGGGAATTTTGAAAAGTTAAGGGAATTTAATATTCCAAACTCTCTAGGATGGTATTATGCCGCGTTTACAAAATTTCTGGGGTTTGATGTTTATGATGGGGAAGGGAAGACTATGGGCCTTGCTCCCTATGGGAAGCCAAATGAAAAATACAGGAAGCATGTTGATAATATTCTAAAAATAACTGAAGAGGGCTATTATCTTGACCCAACTTACATATGCTATGGCAAAAAGAGCCATGAAAGATTTTACACAGATAAGTTTGCTGAGGCTTTTGGGGAAAGGCCGGAAAACGGAAACTTCTCCCAAGAGCACAAAGACATAGCATTTGAAGCCCAGGATAAGCTTGAGAAGGCGGCAGCGCATCTTGTAAATATGATGGTTAAAAAGACTGGAATAAGAAATTTGTGCATTGCGGGCGGAGTTGCATTAAACTGTAAAATGAATGGTTATATTTGGAAAAACTGCAATCTGGAGAATATATTTGTGCAGCCAGTCAGCGGAGATGATGGAAGCACTCTTGGAGCTGCCATGGCAGTATTTCTTGAGAATGGCGGTAAAGCTGGCAGCTTTGAAAAAATGGAGCATGTTTTGCTTGGTCCGGAATATACAAATGAGAAAATCGAGGCGCAATTAAAAAAATTCAGCCTGAAATATAAAAAAAGTAAAAGCATCGAAGAGGAAGGGGCAAAGTTATTGGCAGACGGCAAAATATTGGGCTGGTTTCAGGGAAGGATGGAAGTCGGCCCAAGGGCCCTTGGGAGCAGGAGCATTCTTGCTGATCCAAGGCGGAACGAGATGAAAGATATCGTAAACAATAAAGTAAAGTTTAGGGAGCCTTGGCGCCCATTTTGCCCAAGCATTCTGTATGAAAGGGCTGCAGATTATCTTGTCAAGCCGCATGAGACTCCTTTTATGATTCTGACATTCCATATCAAAGAAGATAAGGTAGATAAGATTCCAGCTATAGTGCATGTAGATGGCACCGCAAGGCCTCAATTAGTTAAGAAAGAGGTTATTCCAAGGTACTGGAAGCTGATAAAAGAATTTGAAAATCTTACTGGGGAAGCGGTGATTCTTGATACATCATTCAACATAAGAGGGCAGCCGATAGTTTGCAGCCCTGAAAACGCCATTGAATGCTTCCTTAAAACTGGGATTGAGGCTCTCGCAATAGGCGATTTTTTAGTTGTAAAATGATGCGCATGCAAAAAAAGGATTATCATGGATAAAATCAGAAACGGCAGTTTTACTTACGAAGAATATACTTCCTTGATTAAAGAGCTGAAAGAGAACGGCTACATATTTGCAGGTTTTGACGAGGCTGAGTTTCTGCTGCGGAAAAAAGTGCCCTTCGCATTGATGAGGCATGACGTGGACATGGACCTTGGATTAGCGCTTAAAATGGCAGAAATAGAAGCAAATGCCGGCATTTCCTCAACTTTCTTTTTTCTTTTTAGAACCGAGCATTACAATATATTTTCAAAAGACGGCAGCAAAACTATAAATAAAATGCTAAAATTAGGGCATAAGATTGGGCTGCATTTTGATTGCGCTTCATATCCGGAAAATGCGGATAATGGGGAATTGTCGGAAGCATGCTCAAGAGAATCCGAAATGCTGGAAAAATGGTTTTCAAGGCCTATAAAAATTATCAGCTTCCACAGGCCGAATAATGCAGTCCTTAGCGGGAATCCTGATTTGTCTTATCCAAGAAAGCACACATACATGCAAATTTATACGAAAGACATAAAGTATGTCTCAGACTCAACAGGAAAATGGCGCTATGGATTCCCGACAAAGATAGATGAATTCAGAAGCAAAAAGCCTTTGCACATTCTTACACACCCAATATGGTGGAAGGAGAATTTATTATCAGAGCAGATGGCCTTAGACCAGTGGATTAACAAAAAAAACTCCGAGCTTAAAGTTTCTTTAGCTACTAATTGCAGCGTATATCGCCATTCATGAAGGATTTGCCATTGAAACAAAACCCAGCGGAAAATCACAAATTTGTGATTTCCTCGGGGTTTGGAAACTGGAGGTTTCCAAAACCTTTTTAAAAAAAGATAGTATCCCTGGTTAAACAATGTTGGTGGCTTATGGAAGAAAAAAAGGATGATGAGATTTCTCTAGACTTAAGCAAAGTCAAGGAATTTTTTAGGAGAAAAGAAATATCAAAACCAGATATTAGCCCTCAAACAGCAAGCCAGAAAGAAAAAAACTATGGCGATGAAGAAGTTTCTATTGATTTTTCCAAAATAAAAGAAAAGGTAAGGGGCTTTTTCAAGAAGGATAATAATAAGCCTCAATTTGAAAATACGGAAGAGTTCTCTCTTGACATGAAGCAGATTTCCGGCTTTTTTGCAAAACACGGCGCGATATTTCTGCTTTTAATCCCTATCTTTTTGGCTATATTTTTAAGAGTCCAGCCTGCATACCTTTCAGTTACCGAAGATTGGGCAAGTTCCACTGTTATTGAAAATGCAAGGTCCCAAATAAGCGGCCAGATAAATCAGCAATATCCTAATTTGCCGGAGCAGAATAAGGAATCAATAATTAACAATGAGTTGGGGAAGGTGCTCCAGCAGCAAAAAGGGCAAATTGATCAGCAGATCAAAGCAACAGCAGACTTCTTCAAATCCAAGCTGCAGGACGATTCAGGCATGACTTATTTATCGACTATAGACCCTTATTATTGGCTTAGATACACGGAGAATATAATTGAAAGAGGTCATCCTGGAGACGAGCTAAAGGATGGAAAGCCGTGGGACAATCATATGTTTGCTCCTGTAGGAAGAGGCATTCCTGCTGACATGTTTCTTCCATACTCGACAGCTTATATCTTTAAGTTCCTTGGATTATTCAGCAATCCTAATCTTGCAGCCGTCGCCTTCTTTATTCCTGCGCTTATTTCAGCGCTTGCAGTTATACCTGCATTTTTCATCACAAGAAAGATTGCGGGAAATTTTGGAGGATTTATAGCTGCTTTGATTATAGCCATACACCCTACATTCCTGATAAGGACTATGGGTGGCATTTATGACACTGATGGATTTAACGTGATGTTCCCATTGCTCATAGCCTGGATTTTTATTGAGGCTCTGGAAGCCAAATCGCTGAGAAAATGTATAATTCTGAGTGTCGTAAACGGGCTGCTTCTTGGCCTTTACAGCTTCGCATGGTCAGGATGGTGGTATATTTTTGATTTTATCCTTGCATCAACTTTCCTGTACATAGCCTATTATGCATTTGTGCATAGGCAGGAATTAAAAGCAAATTTTTTCAATTTCATAAAACAGCCGGCAATAAAGAATTCGCTTGTGTTTATACTGATATTTTTTGTGGTTGCTGGAATAAGTGTCAGCACCTTTGTAAGCTTCGGAAGATTTACTAGCTTTATCAAGGAGCCAACAAAATTTTCAAGGCTCAAGGAGGTCGGAATAACTACAATATGGCCAAATGTTTTTACAACAGTAGCAGAGCAGAATCCTGCATCACTTGACTCAGTAATAGACCAAGTTGGGTTAAGTAAAATATTTTTCTTCCTTATTGCCTTGATGGGTATAACTCTTACATTATCAACGCGAGATTACAAAAAGTGGTGGTTTATTCTTGCTGCATTTACATGGTATGTTCTTATATTCATATTAAAAATCCAGAATCTGAATACATTCTTGATTCTGATAAGCATCCCTATAATTATCAGGGTAGGAATTGCATTATGGGAATCTGACAAGGAATTAGACCTAAAATATGCTATCCTGTTTATCCTTTGGTTTATTGCAACTATTTTCGCAAGCACAAAAGGCGTAAGATTCGTCATGCTGGTGGTGCCTGCATTCGCAATAGGGTTTGGAACTGCTCTTGGAGAGCTGCATAGGTATTCATCCTTATGGATTGCGCGCGGATTTCATGTAAACAAGGTAGTATCTAAAATAATGGTAGCGTTATTGTTACTTTTATTGGTATGGCCCACAGGCACCTCAGCATATAATACGAGCAGGAATATGGTAACGGACTTTGATGATTCCTGGAGGCTCTCTCTGGAAAGGATAAAACAAGACTCAAAGCCTGATGCAATAGTAAATTCCTGGTGGGATTATGGCCATTGGTTCAAGTACTGGACTGACAGGGGAGTTACCTTTGATGGAACTACCCAGAATACACCTCCCGCCCATTGGATAGGAAAGGTGCTTTTGACAAGTGATGAGAAGCTTGCAATAGGAATACTAAGGATGCTTGACTGCGGCAGCAGAGAAGGCTTCAATGTTCTTGCTCGTCTGACAAAAGATGACAGAAAAGCCGTCCAAATTATGTATGATATAATAGCCCAAGACAAGGAAAATGCAAGAAAAACTTTGGGCAAGTATTTCACTGAAGAAGACGCTGCCAGCGTGCTTGAAAAAACCCATTGCGATGCCCCTGAAAATTATTTTATAACTTCCGGAGATATGGTCGGGAAGAGCGGTGTCTGGGCGCATTTCGGCAGCTGGGATTTTGACAGGGCATTGACATACAACACTTTGAAAAAAGGTGAATATACCAATAACCAAAACAAAAGCATTGCATTTTTGAAAGAGAGGTTTAATTATTCTGATAAGGATGCAGAATCACTATACTATGAAGTTCAGTCGATAAGGACAAGCGACCAGGCAAATAACTGGATTGCTCCATGGCCAGGGTATGCTGGAACCGGAGGGTGCAGCAAGGCAGACAACAATACCTTAAATTGCCGGGTCTCTGGAATACCGTTGGTTATTGATCTAAAAGCTCATGAAGCTTATGCAGAGACTAATCAAGGAATTGTGCATCCAAAAGAGATTTCTTTCCCAGAAGAGAATATCACATTTTTAAAGAAGTATAACGAGTCATTTATAACTTTGCAAAACGGCAGGAATCTTGGAATAGCCCTGATAAAGGAAGGAGATAACTATAATGTTGCAGCAATGGATTCCGATCTCGCAGGCTCAATGTTCACAAGGATGTTCTACCAGGAAGGCGCTGGATTGAAATATTTCAAGAAATTCAGCGACGAGAGGACAATTTTCGGCAGCAGGGTCATTGTCTGGAAAGTTGATTGGGACGGAACAGAAAATAAATAAAAGGAAACTTTTTATAATACCTTTAACAAGGCAGTTAGTGAAATGGTTAATCCCCTACTTGCAACCCTGATTGCGCTTCTTCTTGCATACCTTCTCTCTGAAATTTTCAGGTATTTTGGCCTCCCAAGAGTTATCGGGCAGATTCTCGCAGGGATAATACTAGGAGTACCAATAATTAAAGGCCTATTTTTTCCAGAAAGCATACTATCCATATTTTCATTTATCTCCAATATAGGCATAATCCTGTTGTTCTTTTTCATAGGATTGGAAATAAATGCCAGCCAGTTCAAAAGAAATTTCAAGGAGACTTCCCTAATAGCGATTTTTAACACAGTAATACCGCTTGTTGCTGGCTTTTTGATTGGAAAATTCCTGTTTGGCTTTAGCACTATGGCCTCAGTTATCATAGGCATATCTGTTTCCGTAAGCTCGCAAGCCATCTCCTTAGATATATTGGAAGAGATGAAGCTGTTGAAGAGCAAGATAGGAAATCTTATCATATCGTCCGGGACAGTAGATGATGTGTTTGAATTATTGTTAATCAGCGCGATATTGGTCTCTCTGCATTCGACAATTCTTGGAGAGACAAGCCTGTTAAAGCTGGGCATGAACCTGGGAATTTTTCTTTTGATAATTGTCGTTGCAAGATTTGCTTTGATACCTCTTGCCTTGAGAGCTCTTGAAAATGAAAAGTCAAAATCTACCCTTTTCATGGGCTCGTTGATAATAGTTCTTTTGATGGCCTATCTGTCAGAGCTTTATGGAGTAGGCTCATTGATAGGCGCTTTGATTGCGGGCATAATGGTAAGGCATACTCTTTTAACCGGAAATCATCGCAAGCCTTGGGAAAAAAACGAGATTTCGCATTCTATCTACATAATTTCATTCGGCTTTATGATTCCAATATTTTTTGTCTCGGTAGGATTGAATTTTGACCTCAATGTCCTTTCCTCAAATCTATTTCTAGTATTTGTCCTTATCCTCATAGATATATTCGGGACATTAATTGGAACAATAATAGGGGTATTGTTGAGCAAGGGCACAATCTCTGAGGGATTTATGGTTGGATTTGGAGTTCTTCCAAAGGGAGATACTGAATTAGTCATCGCATCATTAGCGCTTGGAACGGGAATAATAAATCTGGCTATCTTTACCGCGATAATAACTGTAGCGTTATTCAGCACTTTCTTTGCGCCGATTGTATTTAAGATATTAGCCAAAAAATACATAAAAGTTCATAAATCCCACTAATTTTTAAACAAAAAGAGTTTACTTCTCAATATGGAAAAAGTTTTTGCAGTCATCGCGGCATACAACGAGGAAAGGCACATAAAGAAAGTAATTAAAGATGCAAAAAAATATGTAGATAGAGTCATAGTCGTAAATGATGGCAGCAAAGACAGCACAAAAAAGCTGGCAAAGGGGGCAGGAGCGATTGTTTTAAGCCATATTGTGAACTTGGGCAAGGGTGCGGCTTTGAAGACAGGATGTGATTTTGCCTTGAAAAGCGGAGCAGATGCAATGGTTACAATAGATGCAGATACTCAGCATAATCCAAAAGATATTCCGAGATTTTTAGAAGCATTGAAAGATTGTGATGTGGTTTTAAGCTATAGGAGATACTCAAAGGCAATGCCCCTTATATTGAAGTTTGGCAACCAGTTCATCAACAAAACAATAAAATTTTTATATGGTCTGGAAATCAGGGATAGCCAGTGCGGCTACCGCGCTTTCAAGGCAAGTGCATACAAAAAGCTAATGTGGAAGGCCGCAGATTACAGCATAGAAAGCGAGACGATAGCCAAGATAGGCAAATACAGGCTGTCTTACAAGGAATTGCCCATTGAGACAGTATATGCGGATAAATACAAAGGGACAACAGTCCTTGATGGCATCAAGATAGTGATTAATTTGCTGCTTTGGAAGATTAGCAAGATTTAGTAATCATATAAAAAACTTAAAAACAATAATTAAAATGGCAAGTATACTAGGGGTTCAGATTTTAGGCGTACTATTTGGATTCTTCATGATCTACTACAATTTCCTGCAGTATAAAAGGAAGGAATTCACAATAAAAGAATATGGCTTTTGGTTCATTTTCTGGGGAGTTTTTGTCATTTTGACTATTTTCCCGCAGATATTAGACCCGCTTCTTGCCACATTCGGGATAATAAGAGCCTTGGACTTTTTCATAATCGTCGGATTCCTTTTCATGATATTTGTAATCTTCTACACTTACGTGCAATTGCGGAAAACCCAAAAAAAGCTCGAGGATGTGGTCAGGAACATCGCGTTGAAGAAAAAGTAAGGGGTTAGGATGTCTAATAAAACCGAGGCGAGCGATGCCCCTGAGGATAGCGAACGGGGTGCGGGAAATCAAAAATTTTTGAGCATGCATGACAGCGAGCCTCAGACTAAAATTACGGAGTTTTTTAAAGTATCAATATAATATGGCCTCCTCCCGACGCCCTAAAGGGCGGGGAATTAAACCCTAGAGGCTATTAACAATCGTGAAAATGGCATCTGTGAACCTCATCAAATTTCTGGACAGGTATGTCGGCGCAATAATTTGTTTAGTTCTATCAATATTTAATATAAGAAATAATGAAAAAAAGTCGTATAAAAAAATACTCATCATCCAGCTATGGGGCATTGGCGAGACAGTTCTTTGCCTGCCGGCTATAAGGGCATTAAAAGAAAGCAATAAAAAAATGGAAATAGATGTCCTGGCCACAGAAAGGGTCAAGGATGTCTTCTACAATAATAAAAACACACGCAGCCTAAAAATAATAGAGCTAAGCCCATTCTCAATTCTTAGATTCATAATCAGAAATTGGAGAAAGTACAATCTTGCAATAGACATGGAAGAATACCTCAACATCTCTGCCATAATAGCTTTTTTTGCAGGAAAAGAAAGAGCTGGCTATTCTCACGGCGTAAGATCATTTTTATACAATAAAAAAGTCCGCTATAATGACAAGCAGCACACAACTCGGACTTTTATAGATTTATTGCAGCCATTGGGAATTAAAAAAACAATAAAAAATCTTGAAAGATTGAACTATTCAAAAGAAGACAAAGAAAAAGTGGACGAATTATTAAAAAATTATAATATAAAATATAAAGGATTCATTGTGGCATTTGGTATTGGCGCTGCAGAATCAGTAAGGGAAAGGATGTGGCCGGAAGAGAGATTTGCGCAAATTGCCGATTATTTGATAGGAAAGTACAAGGCAAAAATAATCCTTTTTGGCAGCAAGGAAGAAGCTACATTGGGAGAAAAGATAATTGTATTAACAAAGAACAAAAACAGTGTTTTTAATTTTGCGGGAAAGACTTCTGTCAGGGAGATGTTTTATCTTGCAAGCTTATGCAGGTTATTCATAGGAAACGACGCAGGCCCGATGCATGTAGCCGCTGCCCAGAATGTCAAGACAATAGGCTTATTTGGCTGCAATCTCCCAGTTAGGTTTAAGCCTTTTGGAAAAAACGGATTTTATATTTATAAAAAAGATTCCCAGGAAGCATGCATCAACGTACACAAAGGAGAAGCCGGAAAATGCAAATTCGGAAAAGAGAATGCCTGCGTCAAGAAGATACAGGTGGAAGATGTTATTGAGTTAGTTGATGAAATAATAAAGAAATAAAAATCAACTTTACCAAAACCCTTCCTTAATCTTCTGAGACTCCTCATCCTTATCCTTGTCAGTCACTTTCTTGGAGACTACAACAACCGCATGGTAAAATGGGATATGAACAGATAATAGGTTCCTGAAGCCAGCCCTCCTGAACATCCACCTTACTCCAATCTTTGTGACTGGCTTTTTATGGTCTGGCACATTATAAAAATTCTTTGAGAGGTAAGCGCTTATAGTAATCACAACATCATTGGACAAGGAAGCCATCTTATCCACAAACTTCTGCTGGTCATCAATATGCTCCATTATGAAGCTGTTGAAGACAACATCATATTTGCCCTTATGATCCCATAAATCCTGGATTATGACATTCTCTCCTTTATACCGCTCATCAGCCTCTAAACCATAAGCCTCAAATCCCACACTCTTGGCTGTCTTCATAAATTGTCCGGGCCCGCATGCAACATCTAAAACCGTCTTGGAGCCCTTGCAGTACTTCCTCAAAAGCCATTTGTAAAATTGTGTCCTTATAGCATACTGTCCTTTGCTCTTCAATCCTATCCTGTCTTTCCACGGATTGCTGTATAGTTTTGGCATTTGGGAAGGTAAATTTATTCTGTTTAAATAGTTTGTTTTTATTTTTAGAAAAAATAAATTATAAATTTACTTATCCAAAATGCTCGTACTCCCCATAAGTAAAAAACCCAGTAAGCTGCTTTAATCTTGCTAATTTAGGGAATAAATCCTTCTCCAAGCTCCCGGCATTCTCAAACAGTTCAAAAACTTCTGGCTTAAAGATGTAAATGCCGGCATTTACAATATTGGTGGAGCTTTGCTTCGGCTTTTCCTGGAAATCAACTATAAAATCCCCGTCCAAGATAGCAGTCCCATATCCTGTAGTTTTTTCCCTGGTCATCAGCCCCATTGTAGCAAGTTTATCAATATCCAGATGCTTCTTTATCATCTTCAATAAGTCAAAATCATTATAGATGTCCCCAGACATAACAATAAAGCTGGTCTTTATTTTATCTTTTATTGCCCATAAGGCCTGCGCATTTCCTTTTGCATCTTTCTCCATTATTTCAACATTGATTTTTGCTGCGGATATTTCATTTAATAATAAATTAATATTTTTACTATGTTGGGTGATAATGTAAATATTAGTTATGCCATAATGGGAAAAAACATCTATCTGGTTTTGAATTAAGCTCTTTCCCTTTAATTTTTTTAGCATATTTTCCTGATGCTCGCCTTTAATGAGCAAAACTGCCGTATTGACGGACTTTTCCTGCAATCCTTTCCTGAGAAAAAACTCAATTGCCTGCGACCTTGACCGTATGATTGAGCCATCGACCTTGCTGTCAACAAGCTCCAATAAGCCCCTGTCTACGCTGATTGCAATCTTGGGCTTTCTTTCGCTTTCTTTCATTGGAAAAAGTTGGCTTAGCAGCCCAAGCGAATGCCGTCTTTTTGGGAGTGGAGAGATGCCCACTTACATCTCTTTTAGAATAGCATTCTGGGCTGCTAAGCCCGTGGTATGAAAAAGTATTAGAAAGTCATACTTTTTATAGTTTTCGGTTTATTTATATTCTTCAGTATATATTTATTAACGAAAGATTTAAATAGAATAAGTATGAACTATTCATACTATGATAACAAATTATAAAGAAATAAAGAAAGAATGGGGCAAGGAGCAATGGATTGTAAACAGAGATTACTGCGGAAAAAGGCTGATTTTAAACAAAGGGTATAGGTGCTCGATGCACTACCATAAAAACAAGGATGAAACCTTCTATATACTAAAAGGGAAGGTCTTGATGGAAATAGAGAATAAAAAGCATATAATGATTCAAGGAGACTCAATTCTTATAACCCCCAATGCAAAACACCGCTTTACAGGCTTGGAAGACAGCGAAATAATGGAGTTCTCAACGCATCATGAAGACTCAGACTCTTACCGAGATGAATTATCTGGAAAAGTTGATTTAGATAAGCTGGAGTTGCCAGAATGAAAACCTTAGTAACCGGCGGCGCAGGATTCATCGGCTCAAATCTCGCTTTGGAATTGGAAAAACTAAACCATAAAGTTACCGTAGTTGATAATCTTCTTACCGGAAATAAAAATAATCTTAAAGGTTTCAAAGGAAAATTTATCAATGCAGATGTTTCCAAATATTTTAATCTTAATGAAAAATTCGATGCGATATTCCATGAAGCCGCTATAACTGACCCAAGATACCCAAATGATGAAGAAACTTACAATAGCAATATCCAAGGCTTCAAAAATATGATAAAGCTTGCAGAAAAAAACCATGCAAAATTGATTTATGCTTCAACAGCTTCCTTATACGGAAATGGCCCTGTCCCGATGAAAGAAGGCCAGGATAAAGAGCTTCTCAGCGCATATGGGAGGTCAAAATTAGGCATGGACGGTATCGCAGAAAAACTATTTAGTAAGATGCATATTGTAGGATTAAGATATTTCAATGTTTTCGGCCCAAGAGAAAAATACAAGAAGCGGGCAGCTTCAATGGTATACCACTTAGGGAAACAGATGAAAGAAAACAAAAATCCAAAATTATTCAAATTTGGAGAGCAGAAGCGCGACCATATCTATGTCCAAGATGTGGTAGATGCAACCATAAAAGCATTAGATGCAAATCAAAGCTGCATAGTCAACGTAGGCACTGGGATAGCAACAAGCTTTAATGAATTGATAAAAACTCTCAATGAAGTCTTGGAAAAAAATCTGGGAGCAGAATATTTTGACATGCCTTATGATTCAAAAACTTACCAAAGTGATACACAAGCTGAGACACAAAAAGCAGAAAAATTTATTGGCTTCAGAGCAAAATGGTCATTAAAGGAAGGAATAAAAGAATATTTCAACTGGTTGGACAGGAATGGGTGGGGCAATGAATAAACTAATCGAAATTATTAAAAATTTCAAGAACAAAAAAATTATAGTCATAGGAGATGTAATGCTTGACAAGTATATCTGGGGAGATGTCACAAGGATAAGCCCGGAAGCTCCTGTCCAGGTTGTAAATGTTGCAAGGGAAGATTATATTCCGGGGGCAGCATCCAATGTAGCCGCCAACATAGCGGATTTGGGCGCAAAAGTCTGGATGATCGGTGTAGTTGGGAATGACACAACAAGGGACAAGCTGATAAGGGAGCTGAACAAGAAAAACGTCAATTCTGATTATCTCATATCTGATTCTGACAAGAGGACAATATTGAAAGTCAGGGTCTTTGGAAAGAAGCAGCAGCTCATAAGGTTCGACTATGAAAAAAAAGGATACATAGGAAAGGGCAGCGAAGAAAAGATAATAGAATCTGTCAAAAATATTTCCAATAATGCAGATGCAGTAATTATTTCTGATTATGCCAAGGGTACCATAACTCATGGCTTGATGCAATCCTTGAAGATATTATGCAGCAAAAACAGCATCCCCTTGATTGTTGACCCTAAACCTGAACACAAAGAATTCTACAAAGGTGTGACATTAATCACTCCAAACACCGCTGAAGCGAAAAAAATGGCAGGCCTAAGTGAAGAAGCCAGTGAAGAAAGCGAAGATATTGAAATCATAGGGAAAAAGCTTCTCAAGGATCTGGACAGCAATATACTGATAACAAGGAGCGAGAAAGGAATGTCTTTATTCGAAAAAGACGGAAAGACATTGAACATACCGACATACGCTAAGCAGGTGTATGATATAATTGGAGCTGGAGACACATCTGTTGCTGCCTTGGCCCTTGCCCTGGTATCTGGAGCAAATCTTGAGCAGGCCGCTATAATAGCCAATCATGCTGCAGGCATAACTGTTGCGAAAGTTGGGACATCTACAGTAACAGCAGATGAGCTGGAAAGGAGCATTGAGAATGCATAATAATCACTGGACATTGTCTAGAGAGCACTGGACATTTACGGGTGAGATATTTAAAGGAGAAGTTCTTAATGGTGAATTTATTGGTAGGGGCAATTTTTTCGCTCATTATGTTTTTCCCTTTGCTCCGCAAAGGTCGGCTACGATAAGCCTAAAAACATATGGCTCAAAAATTAATAGTAAGCCCTGCAGTATAAAAGCTGCGGAGGTAAATATAAGGGTTAACAATGAGAGTAGTCCAGAGACAGAACAGGTATTAATTGGAAGTCTTTTGGGAGATGGTGGGCTGCAATTACAAAAAAATGGGATCAACGCTTATTTTAGGGAAGGTCATAGTACCAAACAGAGGGAATACTTGAAATGGAAAAAGAAGTATTTAAAGAAATTCGATCCAAAGTTTAGTGAAACAAGTACATTCGATAAAAGGACAAACAAGTATTATCATCATGCAATATTATGGACTGCTGTCAACCCCATATTAACAGGTTATTATAAGTCGTTATATAAGGGTGGGAAGAAAAGAATAGGGAAGAATATTTTGAATAAAGTTGGACCAATGGCCCTCGCAATATGGTATTGCGATGATGGCTCATTTGGTTACATAAATCAGAATGGTAAAATAGCCACTTATCTTTCTTATGAAGACAATAAGTTAATATCAGACTTCCTTAAGGAAAAATTTGGTATAAATTGTACTGTCAATAGAGACGGAAAAAGCTACTATCTATACTTTAGTGTAAAAGAAATTAGAAAATTTTTAAATTTAATTAAAGATTACATTCCAAAGTGCATGAATTACAAATTAGGCCTGTTTGGTGAGGGAAATTTAGTGAGATTAAAGCAAGAAAATCTAAAAAGAAGGGAAAGGGATAAAATACGGCATAGGAGGGATATGGCTAATCCTATAAAACGCAGAAAAATAAGTAAGCAAAAGCAAGAAAATCACAAAAAAAGAATGCAAAATCCAGAATAGAGGGAGATATACAATGAATACCAAAAATTTAAGCAAAGAGAATATAGGAAAAAGAAAAGTATTGTTCCTTGATAGGGATGGTTGTTTGAACGATGACACAATGTACCCCCATAAGGTTGAGCACTTTAAGCTATTGCCGGGAGTAATAGAAGGATTAAAAAAATTAAAAAAAGTCTATATTTTTATTATAGTAACAAACCAATCCGGCATTGGCAGGGGCATATTCAAAGAAGAAGACATGCGCATCTTTAATGAAAAACTTTTAAGCGAATTAAAAAAAGAAGGCATAGAAATTAAAAAAATCTACCATTGCCCGCATACGCCGGAAGACTTATGCAATTGCAGAAAGCCAAGCACAAAATATATCAGGCAGGCAGAAAAAGAATTTAACATTGATGTAAAAGGCTCATGGGCCATGGGAGACCATCTTCATGATGTGGAGATGGGCATAAAAGCCGGATGCAGAGCTATATACCTGCTGACCGGGCATGGCGCCAAGCACAAGGAAGACCTGGAAAAAAACAGCATTAAGCCGGACTTCATAGCAAAAAATTTCCTTGAAGCCGCTGATTTTATTTTGAAAAATACTACATAAAGATAAATATTATATAAAAGTGTAAAAGGGTATCCTGATTTTAGAATATTAAGAGAAGAAGAGAATGGAAATGACACATGATATAGAGAAATTTGTGAGTCAACGCTATAACCAGGGAGATAGTGACTGGATATCTTCTGAAAAGGCACCCGGCCATAGGGAGTTTTATTGGAAGTTAAGAATTAGCTTTGTAATCGAAACGAGCAAAGAGCGGGATGATATAGCGATACAATTCTTTACATATCTGCTAAGGAATAAAATAGAGCATAAGTTTCCACCTTCAAATCCACCGGCAGAAATAGTTATATACCCCTATACTTTAAGTCAAGCTATTAAGATTATACAAGAATTTGTACCTTATATGGCTAAATATCCTCACTATTTTTTAGACCCATTTCTATATGAAAGGAAGCTAACTCGTGGTCTTGGAACGCGCTACGAGGCTGCAATTCTTGATGTGAAAGGATTTGAGCATGAAGCTGAAAAAATTTTAGCTAAGACCTTGCCAATTGCAGCTGAATTGTTTCGATTGTACGGAAATCATAATCCATATGCCCCGGTATCTCAGCAAAAGTGTGCCGAATTAGAAAAAAAAGTAGGTGAAAATGATAAAGAAAAAGTATTGTTAGCTCTGCATAAACGGGGCAATCAGCGCATGCGGGAAGAGCTAAGAAAGCGGATGGTATATCATGGCGACGAGGTGCTGCCCAAGCTCCTCGAAGTGATTTTTAAGGCACCACTATATATTCTGCTCACCTATTATAGAAGCAGCAAAGGTAACATAAACAGTGTAGTATATAAAATGCTGTATGTACAACAACCATCACGCGGTTATGAGGAGAACTATCGGAAATTTGAGGCAATGGCAGCAAGCAGAGATCCTGCTTACAGGTTACTTGCAGATACTGCAAAAAAAGCATTTAATTAAAAATAGAAGAGCTAAGGACCTCAATCGAAGAACAAATCAGCTTGCGTTAAACATAAATCAGTTGCTTAAAAAATGATGCCGAAGCAAATGGCCAAAAGTTTTATAGTATCTCTAATTATTATTACAAGCAAACTACATAAATCCTTCAGATAACCTGAAAATGCAAAAAAAACTCTTAACCAAAGAATCATTGAAAAGAACAGTTGAAACCTTAAGAAAAAAGAATAAAAAAATAGTCACCACAAACGGAGTTTTTGACATTCTGCACATCGGCCATATAAGGTACTTAAAAGAAGCCAAAAAGCTTGGAGACATCCTTATTGTAGCTATTAACTCGGATTCCTCGACAAAAAAGCTCAAGGGCCCTAAAAGGCCCCTGAACAATGAAAAAGACAGGGCAGAGGCTCTTGCAGCGCTGGAATGCGTTGATTATGTTAGTGTATTTAATGAGGAAAACCCGATAAAGATTCTTGAAATGATAAAGCCCAACATTCATGCCAAAGGCGGCGATTATAATATAAGCCAAATAATTGAAAAAGATTGTATTGAAAAAAACAAAGGGAAGATAGTATTGATTCCTAAAGTTGAGGGATATTCCACAACAGATTTCATAAAAAAGATTATTGATGTGTATAAATAAAAACTATTAGATAAAATCAAAAATTGAAATATATTCAAAGATAACATTTAAATAACTTCTACTATTTGTTGCAAAAGAAATGAAACTTTCCATAATAATACCAGCCTACAACGAGCAGGACAATATAAAAGAGATAATAAGCCGCGTCCAGAAAGTAAGCCTGGATAACATAACAAAAGAATTGATAATTGTAGACGACTTCTCGACAGATAGTACAAAGAAAATACTTTCAGATATCAAGGATTCCTCCATAAAGATATTCTTCCACCAGAAAAACCAGGGAAAGGGAGCTGCTATAAGGACAGGATTAAGGCACGCTACCGGGGATATTATCCTGATACAGGATGCTGACCTGGAGTATGACCCTAAAGAGTATCCTGCATTATTAAAACCCATCTTGGAAAATAAAACTGATGTAGTATACGGCTCAAGAATGGATGTAATTAAAAAAAACATGAGCAAAATGTACAAGCTGCACTATTTTGGGAATGTATTCCTCACATTCGTGACAAACATACTTTACGGCTCAAAAATAAGCGACATGGAGACTGGCTATAAGGTATTCAGAAAGGAAGTTCTGGAAGGAATAAATCTAAAAGCCAGAAGATTTGACTTCGAGCCTGAAATAACTGCAAAGATAATGAAAAAAGGCTGCAAGATAGTTGAAGTTCCAATAGGATTTACTGCAAGGAAATTCGAGGAAGGCAAGAAGATAACTTGGAGAGACGGCATCAAGGCATTATTCTACCTTGTAAGATACAGATTTTTTGATTGAAAATAAATTAAACCCCTTCTTCTTGAGATGTGTATATCTCCTTTGTATAGGCTTCCATGAAAATGCAGGTTAGCAGCATTGAGGCCGAGCCCCTTGCTAAGCACATCTAAAGAGGCCAAGGGGCCGCTCCGTGAGATGCGACGAGCGGCTTTTTAGCTCGTCGCTCGCAATTCACCGGACCTGTGACCGATACTTTTAGCCCAGATGCAATGGGCTCGAAGCTGCTAACCTGTAGCGTAGCGGAGATTTTCATGGAAGCCCTTTGTATAGAAGCATTTTTAAACGTTTTTTAGTTATCGGTCATTAATTGGGTTGGTTAGATATATGAAGGTTAAGCTTAATCAGATAATATTAGCAGTGTACTTAATCTTAGTATCTATATTTATCAAAGATTACAATTTAGTTTCGTGGGGCCTTTTTGCAGCTGCGTTGACAGCTTCATTTTTTCTAAGCGGCAATAAAATCTTTTCTTCATTGGAAAACCTCATTTACCTGATTATAGCCTTAAGCCCTTTCCCTTACCTTTTAGCCTTATTTGCATTATACCTCCCATATTCAGTATTTGGTATGGCCTTCTCAAAAAAAAGCTTCGTAAAAAGCTACATATTTGGATTTGCAGTTTCCATCATCTCAACAATCTTGTTATACACTGCATCAAATTATTTCTCCCTGAAGATTAATTTTCTCACAATCCTTGCATTTTTCTATATTCCTGCTGTAATTGCGTTATTCATATGGATTAAAAAAAGCCGCTCTTTGGGCTTTCTCAAGATTGATTCAAAGGAATATTTGGCAATTTTAGCGATATTGGCAGCAACTATTTTTGTCGCAATAAGCATAGTGAATAATGAATCCTTATTTATCTCAAATGGCACCTATATGTTCACAAAATTCAATCTTATATTTGATGCGTCCCGTGGCTCTGGAGAATTCCCGATTTATGACCCTGCAACCTCTTCAGGTGAAAGTCCTTTGCTCTTTGAAGCTCCGCTGGTTTTCTCCAGTATGGCATTTGCAAATATAATTCTTAATTTTATCCCAAAGGTAATGTTCTACAATCTTTATACTTTATTTATCTTATTTTTATCAACTCTCGGATTGGCTTTATTACTTGAAAAGCTGATTGGGTTTGAAGAAGATTCAAAAAAACCGGCATACATTCTTATAATTATTCTTGGAAGCGTAAGCATTGGCCTGAATTTTTATTTTGCCCAATATCTTGAGGCTTTCAAAGAATTCTTCATTTTCCCGATAAATTACCTTATGCTCTCATTGATTTTAGAAAAGCCAAAGGAATTCAGGGAGATGGCAATAATACTTTGCCTGATTGCCATTTCATTTATAACGCACACATCCCAGGGAGTAGGCATAGTGTTTCTTTCATTTTCATTGATAGCTTTAATCTTAATCTTCCAAAAAATAAAAATCAATGAAATAAAAGAATGGATATTAAAAAATAAGCTGAAAATTGTTTTTTCACTGCTTTTGATATTCCTATTGCCATTATTTTACATTGCCCCGGCTTTTATATTCAAGAATTTTTTAGAGGATAAAGGCCCGATAGAATTCAACAAAATCATTGAGCGGGCAATCAACTACGGAAGGGATTTTTTTGTTGATGTTCCAGTTTCATTAAATCATCCGGAATTGACAAGGAACGACGATAAAAAATTTGGGCCTTTAATATCAATTCTCGGCATAGTTTCTTTTTTAGCATTGTTAGTTCTCAGAAAAATGCCTAAAAGCCTTGCACTATTTGCATCAGCCTATCTTGCGCATTTCATTATATCAGCATTAGCTATAAATCATCCCATGATTGGAAATCTGGAATACGGCTACAGGACAGCTTTCCCTTATTTGCTCATTTTACTCGTAGCATCAATATGCGCATTCATAGCGGGGATAACGATAAAATATCTAAAATATGCTCTTTTAGCGCTCTTGGTTGGTAATCTATTATATATCCTGCCAATGGTTAAAACAAATATAGGGAACATACACATGGAATCTTTTATATCTGGGGGAACTTTTAAGGAGGAGATAGATTTTGCAAAAACACTGCCTGTTGACGGCAGGATGATTACCTATGGTTTGTTTTCCAACACAATAGACCCCGGAATGGCTGCTTTGACGGGCCATTATCTCTCAAGATACCACCTAACTGAATATGCGCGCACGCGCTCAATATACTCAAAAATACATGGCACTCATTCATTCGGCCAGGAAAAATTTGTCATGGAAAAGACTCCGGTTGAGCTCTACAATTATTTAAGATTAGGAGGATACAGGTACATATTTGCAAATATATGCCACCCTGCTGGCGCCTTTGTAGTCCAAAGCCTTTACCCTAGTTTTGTGCAGCCCCTTTATCAAAACCAATGCTCAGTATATGTCATGATAAATGGCACTAATTATGCAGAAAAAATAAGTGTTTTGGAAAAAGTTGATGAAACTGTGTACAAAAATGATGATGGATACAAATATTTCACCTTAAGCCCTCACTTTAATTTTGGCAAAGATATGCCTTATTCAAAAGGCATAATTAATCCAGAACAGCTTGAATTCAAAAGAATAAAGCCGACAGAAGTCATAATAAATGGTAATTTCAAAGACAATGAATGGATTGTGTTTAAAGAAGACTATTTCGGAAGATGGAAAGCTTACATGAATAATAAAGAAGTTCCAATATTTGCCACAAACCATAATTCAATCTTGATTAAAACAATTGAGGGCTCATCAATAACCCTAAAATACAGCGTATTGCAAATAGAGAGAGTTATAGGATTGTTGTCTTTCATTTCAGCCTTGATAATCCTAATAACCTTGCTGGCATGGCTAAAACCAGATACTGCTTTAAATCAATAACGAAAAAAGCACTATTTCCAGCCTAAAAGGCTGGAGGTATTTTATCGCGCTTTTTTCGGGACGTAAAAATTGCATAGCAATTTTTGTCCCGGAAATGCAGGCATTTCCGTGGATTTGAAAATTTCTGGCGAAATTTTCAATAATTTTTTAAACCATATCTCATACTTTCCCAAGATGGAAAAACTATCAGTGATAATACCGGTATATAACGAAATAAGTACCATAGGGGCAATATTAAAAAAAGTTAAAGATGCCGAAGTAGATAATGCAACAAAAGAGATTGTCATAGTGGATGATGACTCAAAAGACGGCACTGCTGAATTATTAAAAAAAATAACTGATTCCTCCATAAAGATATTCTTCCACCAGAAAAACCAGGGAAAGGGAGCTGCTATAAGGACAGGATTAAGGCACGCTACCGGGGATATTATCCTGATACAGGATGCTGACCTGGAGTATGACCCTAAAGATTATCAAAAATTAATTGCTCCAATACTGGAAGGAAAGGCGGATGTCGTCTATGGCTCAAGGCTTCTTGGCCAAAAATCAAGATACTCAAAATTTGCCTATTATGCTGCAGGAAGGTCCTTGACAGCCCTCACAAATATACTCTATGGGACAGGTATAACAGACGAGCCTTGCGGCTACAAGGTCTTTAAAGCCGATATAATAAAAACAATATCCTTAAAGTGCAACAGGTTCGATTTCTGCCCGGAGATAACTGCAAAAATAGCGAAAAGGCGCATTAAAATCTTTGAAGTCCCGACATCCTATAATCCGAGGTCAAGGAAGGAGGGCAAAAAGATAAAATTCAGGGATTGGCTGGAAGCAGTCTATACTCTGATTAAGTATAGATTTACCAATTAATTATTTTCATGAACTTTCAAAATATAAAAAACAAAATAAAGAAGAGCCAAAAGGATATTTTATCGGTATTATTCATAATTGCATTAGCCATATTCTTCTTCCACAACTTCTTAGGAGCTCGGACTTTGATGAACAATGGCCATCATCTCCATGAGCAAAGCTTTTTTTCCTATAATTATCTGAATGCAATGGAGAAGGGCACTTTGCCTTTCTGGACCCCTTTCTGGTACAGCGGCCAGCCATTATACGGAGACAGCCAGGTCTTCTTCCTAAATTTAACCCACATATTCACTATGCTATTCAGGAATATCATAATCGCAATAAATTTGTCTACATTGATTTATTTTATAATAGCTGGAATAGGGATGTATTTTCTTGCAAAATATTTGACAGAATCAAGAAGCTCAGGATTAATTTCAGCAATTGTCTATATGTTTAATGGATTGATTTATGGATTTGTCATCGCTGGAAACCCTAGCATCTTGGAGCCGTATTCCTTGATTCCCTTAATATTACTCTGCATTATTAAAGCAAAAAAGTCAGAGAATTACGTGCCTTATGCAATTGCCGCCGGCATCTTATTCGCATTCCAGATATTCTCAGGAGGGTCTTTGATTCTTGTTTACACGGGGCTTATTATAGGCCCATATTTGCTATTTGATTTAATAAATCCTAACATTAAAGCTAATATAACCAAAACTGCAATAATCTCTTTAGTCATATCACTAGTTTTCTTTGGCATATCTGCTGTAAAATTGCTTCCAAATTATGAGTTTATACAAACCACAAACAGGGCATCTGGATTATCTTACGAGGAATATATCGGAAGCGATTATTTTAGGATAGGTGATTTTGTCAATGTATTTATTTTGGACAAGCCAACTCAAAGCATAAAGGTTCATTTGGGCATTGCCGCATTCTTACTGGCGCTGTTATCTTTGGCTTTATGGAGAAAAAAAATGGTTCTTTTTTTGCTCCTCATATCTAGCTCAATGCTGATTTTAGCTTCGGGAGGATTTTTAGCCGGATTTTTCTATAAATATGTCCCAACGTTTGCTCAGACAAGGCATATAGGCCGTGTTGTATTTGTTGTTGCCTTTGCAGCATCAATTCTAGCGGGATACGGCTTTACTTACTCATCAAAGCTTGCAGAATTGAAATTAAAAAATAAAAAATACTTTATTAATGCGGCATCTGCAGCCATCATATTGATTATTCTAACAGAGCTTGTTTTCCTAAAAGCAATCCCTAAAGAGGTAAACATAAAAGATCAGTTGGAGCAGAACCATCTTGCAAAATATCTCCAGGAGCAAAAAGAGCAGTTCAGGATAACTACTTTCGATGTTGACGACCTTATCGCTTTCTACGGAAGCAGTTATTATGCGCAGTATGGCCTCGAAACTCTTTCAGGAGGTGGGGGCTTATGGCTAAACGATTTTGTCAAGTATCTTGGAGTTGCAAAAAGCCAGGAAAGCTCAAAGCTTCTTGGGATCTTAAACCTAAAATATGCAACATCCACAAAAGAAGTTGAAAAAGATGGATTTTTGCTAGTTAAAAAATTCAAAGAATGCGCGCCTTGCAAAAATAATGACTGGACTTTGTGGCTGGACGGCCCTTATCTTTATGAAAACAAAAACTTCCTGCCAAGATATTATTCAGTCGGCGATGCCGTTTTGATTATCGGGCCGGATCAGGACGTGCAAAGCCTGGTTTATGTGCTTATGTTAAATAAAAATTTTGATCCAAAAAAGGTGGTATTGATTAACGGAAGGTATGAAAATATAAAGGGTTATGACGTTGATTTCTTAAAAAGATTCGCGGCGGTAATACTTTTAGGCGGTTCAATAGGCCAAGATTCCCTGGCAAAGATGCAGGATTACAAAAATTCTGGAGGCATAGTGTTCCCGGACATACTGAATGATAAAAAAGAGGTCACTATCTTTGAGCTTGAAGAGTTCTTTGGCTCTTTGAAAGGCAGCATAACAGAAGTAGAATCGAGCGCAATTTCAAATAACGAAATAGAATTGATGCCTAAAAAGGCCGGATTTTTAGTCTTAAGCGAGAAGTTCTCTTTATTTGACGGATGGGCGGCAATGCAGAATGACAAAAAGATTAATATCTTAAAAGCTGACAATGTGATTAGTGCTGTTTATGTTGATTCTCCAGATAAAATAGCCTTCAAATTCATTCCAAAGACATTCAAGACGGGCGCAGTTATATCTATTGCCTCCTTATTGATAATCTTAAGTTATTTTTCTTATAGTTTTATTAAAAGAAAAAGAATTAATTTTTAATATATTATTTCTGTTTTGCGGGTTGTTATATCAATTACCATAATCCTTAAAATCTGCAAGTTTTTAATTCCATATTTAATACATATTTAATCAATAAATAGGCCATTTTTAATACTAAAATCCACTAGGACTCAATAAAAGTAGGATAATAAAATCAGGATTACAAAAATCAGATAGAAAATCAAATAAGAGCATTAAGAGGGTATGATAAATCAAAAATCAACTAAAAAGAATTACTGCTTCTTATCCTTCTTTTCCATGTAGCCGGTCTTGCCGCAGGTCCATCTGTCCTTGTGGTTTGCCATGAAGCATCCTGGTCCAGCTTTCTGCGAGAAAGGATTCTTCCTTGTAACCCTTCCATTTTTGACTTCGTAAAGCTTCCAGATTTGAAATGGTTTCTTTTTGGTTGGTTTTTTCTTTGCCATGTGATTATCTCAAATAATTATTTTAAGCTGCTTTTGCCGCATCCTTTTTCTCTTTTTTAGCCTCAAACCTTTTCAATATTTCCTCATTATCATACAAATAAGCAATTCCCTTTGCTTTTCTTAATCCGAATTCGTTGTATATGCTCTTGACAACAACAAGATTCTTATCTTTCCCTAGCTGGGTGGAAAGTGCATCCCTTACATCATTTATTGAGGGTGTTGCCTTATCAAAAGTTATATCGGATTCTATTCTTACCCTCGATAAAAGAGATTCATTTTTCTTATTGTTTATCTTTAGTTCCATAAAAATCACCTTACTTTTATAGCATACTCGCCTTTTGCCAGTATGGCGGTTTTTTCAGCAATTAAGGACTTGCTCGGGTCAAGAATGTAAAGTCTTCCTTGCCAATTAGTGGAAAATTGGTTTCCTTTGCAAACAGGGCATGAATCTCCGTCGACAAAAATCTTGCATTTCTTGCAAACCTTTTTTTTCATTTTAAATTGCACCTTCCAATGAAAAAAAACGGCCAGAAAATCTTTTGAAAATTTTCACTGCTTTCTTATTCATATCAAGACCTCAATTATGTTTCTTATCCTTTTTCTTGTCTTCTTTTTTCTCTTCTTTTTTCTCAACTTTCTCTTCTTCAACATTTACCCAATCCAGCCTTCCAAGGCCTTGCTGCCTCATTGTAAGGCCCAATTTTGGATTTAGAGGATCTTTAAACGATACTGCGATTACTCTTGCCCTGCAAACATCATTGACTCGTAGGCTTCTTTTGCTTTCCTTGCCTGTCAAAGTCTTTTCTTTGCTAAAGCTGACAAAATCATCCATAGTCTGGCTTACGTGAATCATGCCATCTATTGGCCCTAGGGTTATGAAAGCTCCAAAATCCACTATATCTCTTATCTTTCCTAGAACAACTTCCTGAAGCTCAGGCTTGAAGCTAAGCACCTCGAAAGTGGCTTCATAATAGCATGATCCATCCCCCGGAATTATGACTCCATCTCCAACTTCCCTGATTCCTGCTATGTCTATGACAACTCCAAGGTCCTTGGATATTAAACCATCATACTTCTTTTTTATGCTCTTTACAACTGCTTCTTTAGTATCAAGATTAAACAAGTGAGGAGGCACTCTAACACGGTCTTTTAGCTCTATTTTGTAATACATTCCGTATTGGAGAATACGCGAGTGCTATTTAAAGCTTTCTGCCTGTTTTTTCAGGCATCTGCAGCTAAAATCAAATATAATATTCAATGCTTCTAGGAATCTAAGTCCGATAGCCATACCCAAGCAGCTCTAGTTTTTTCTTCTGCCTCATTATTATAAGTGGAGTCCCAATAGCTTCCAGCCTTTTTTTAAGGATTTTATCCTGGGTCGCAACAATAACCTTCTCTTGAGAGGCAATATCCGCAATAGAATCATCTACAGGCTTATCATTGCCAGATTTGATTGTTTTTATTCCCTTAGCATCTAAAAGCTTTAGGGCAAATCTTGCAGCTTCCTTATCCTTGCCTTTCTGTTTTTCCACTATAGTTTCCAGTTCATCCAAAGTCTTGTCTAAAATAAAAATAGCATACTTAAAATGGAAAATCCTATCAATTTCTGTAAAAATATCTATCTTAAACTGGCAAGGTATTAGCAAGAAGTTTGTATCCAGGATTATTTTTTCCATTTTTTATACAAGGCTTTGTTGAAAATCTCGCTTGCGCTCGGTTAGCATCGGTTCGCCATAATTTGTGTTTCAGTGATAATCGGCATTCGTCCCCGTAAGGGACATCCCCCTCGAAGTCGATTGGATATTTATTTTTATGTGGCTCACTATTGATGCTAACTACAGTTTCAACAAAGCCTTTTGAATTATAAACCTTTTTATAATTAGCTGCGAATCTCATAATTATGGAAGGATTTTTGCTGACGCACAAAGGGATGGAGGACATTGCTTCTTTGGAAGTCAAGGAACTCATAGGAAAATTATCAGAGAAGCTGGAGAAATGCGTAGTTTTTGATATAAAAAATCACGAAGACCTGTTCAAGCTTTGCTACCTATCCCAATCAGCATATGGGGTTTATTTTCTTCTTAAAAAGTTCGATTACACAGATTTATTGGAAGATTTGAATGAAAATGCCAAGGACATAAAATTTGGAGAATGGCTCAGCAAAAAAGCATCCTTTAGGGTCAGATGCAAAAATAGCAGAGAAGAAGAAAGGCCCACTCCGGAAATTGAAGCAAAGATAGGGGCAATAATAATCAAGCATATAGAAGAGAAAGGCGGCTATAAGCAAAGCGTAGATTTGGAAAATCCAGATTTAAGCATAGCAGTTTATTTTAACGGAAAAGAATGCTGCATAGGCGTAGATTTTGCAGGATTTGACTTAAGCAAGAGGGGATACAAGATATTCTCCGGCCCATCCTCATTAAAAGGAACCCTGGCTTACATGCTTGTCCGGCTTTCATCTTACGAAAAAAAAGAATCGTTGCTGGACTGCTTTGCAGGCTCCGGAATGATACCTATAGAAGCTGCCCTGTTTGCCTCAAAATTTCCCGTAAATTTCTACAACAAGGATAAATTTGCATTTTTAAAAATTGGGAAATATGGGAAATATGATTTCAAAAAGCTATTCAAGAAACTGGATTCAAAAATAAGCGGTGGCAGCTTAAGCATTAATTGTGTGGATCCTGTCATGAAATACCTTCAATTTGCCAAAAAGAATAGCAAGATAGCCGGGGTAGGCAAAAAAATAAATTTCAGCAGGATGGATATCGAATGGCTGGACACTAAATTCAAGAAAAACACCATTGATAAGATAGCGGCAAAACTTCCTGAATCCCAGAAAAAAGAGCTGAATAAAGCCTATAAGGAATTCTTCTACCAGGCAGAGTTCATATTATCCAAGGAAGGTAAGATGGCAGTTACCGGAAATAAAGAATTGATAAGGAAGTATGCGCAAGACTACTCCTTCTCTATTTTACAGGAGAAAGAAGCATACAGCGGAGATAAGAAGTATGATGTTTTTGTTCTGGAGAAGAAAAAATAAAAATAGGCTGAAGGGATTTCTTTTATACCAAAACAACAAAATATATAAATAATGGATTGGTGGGTATTTCTATGGTGGTAAGGAAGACCAGTTCATTCGAGAAGATGCTTCTTATTGTGGGCCTTCTCGTGCTTGTAATAGGATACGTGATGATAGGCAAAACCTATGCTGCCGAAGGGCCAGGATTAAGCTGGGGATTCTTGCAGACCGTATTCCTTTGGCTGCTTATTGTCATATTCATAATTCTGCTGGCTATTGGTGAGGACATCAAAGAGGGCATCCTACTCCAGCAGCTTGAGGAGATTAAGGCTTTAACAGCACAATTGAAAAAAAGGAAATAACGCCGTGTTCTGAATCTCGCTAAAGTTCGGGTTGCCATCGGGCTCGGTCAGGTTCTACACTGAAAAGAACGTGAAGTTAGTGTCTCATTCAAACACGGTTACGATTAAGCCGTAGACTACTCGTTCTTCGGAGGGTCATTATAGAATGCATGATAAATTAGCGCTCGTCTCAGCTTGACAATTGGCGTGTTAAGAATATCGCATAACTCCCTTACTTTCTCTAACTTCGGTCTCAACAGATTACTCTCAGCGCGGTCTAAAAACATGTTGAACTCTTTAGCATCCCTTGTCCTGTAAAAAGCCAGATGTTCAATGCCCTGCTTACCATCTGCTACATCCCTCACTGTTTGTTCCATTCGAGCGTAACAGACTTTGGCAAGATCCATTTCACTTCCGACTTCAGCCTGAAAATTGTTTCCGTAAGCTCTTCTTAAGCCATCAGTCACGCTTTCATAGCGGCTTCTCAAATTGTCCAGTATAAGCTGGGCTAAAACTAAATCAATCAATTCCTTATTCCAAGATTGCTCTTCATCAAACCCCATAAAGCATGGAGAATAAGAATAGTATAAATATTTTGCTACTTTTTAATAACAACGCCAATAAAAGGGTTAAATTTATAAATTGCCTTATTCTCTTTTGATTCGTAGGGTCAGTACTTAGCTATCGGTTTAAACACTGAGGAAAGTCCACCCACTTTGGGTCATTCCAAATAGGTGCTTGCGGAAGCAAGATCCAGTAATGGATGGCAACCACTCAGAAACGAGACCGCCCGAGAACAGGATGATAAATGCGAAGGGGCTGGTGACAGTCCCAAGTTAACCTTTTGACGTTTTCCCGGGAATGGATGAAACGGTGAGCCCTGCCTGGTGCAAGTCTGCCGAAAGGCCTTAGAAAGACGCTTAGTTAAATGCTAAGACAGGTGATAGCAACCTCGTTGCTCAAAAACGCCTGACAAAAGGTGGCTTATTCTGGCCCTACACCTTTTTTAAAACCTAAACGAAAAATGGCGCAAGAAAAAATAACAATGCCCTCTGGAATGGGCGGATTAACCAGATATTTTGATGAATACAAGAGCAAGATAAGGATAAAGCCCGGACATATCCTAATCATGTGTTTTTTTATCATGGCGATAATGATATTTCTTTATACATACGGAAATCAATTGTTAGGAATCTAAAATGATACCAGGAATGAATCCAAGGGAAATGCAAAAGGCTATGAAAAGGCTGGGCATTACCCAAAAGGAGATAGATGCAACTGAGGTAATAATAAAAACCCAAAACTCCGAAATCATTGTTCATAATCCCCAGGTAAGCAAAGTAAATATGATGGGCCAGGAGACTTTCCAAATCAGCGGCAGGATAGAAGAAAGAACCTTTTCTCAGGAAGCTGAAATAAATGACGACGATATCAAGACAGTCATGGAGCAGACAGGCGCTACCGAAGAGAAAGCCAGGCAGGCAATTGAAGAGAATGACAATGACCTGGCAAAAGCTATACTTGTATTAAAGGCAGAATAGATTAGTTCTAGAAAGTGTAAAAGTCCAAAAGTGCACGCAGTTGATGCCCAACTATGCTCAAGTGCTTGTGCGTATTTGCCACGCAGATAGCTCCGCAGGATTGTGATAGGCAACCTGAGCACACGCAGTGTGCGAAGTTAAGGAGCAAGGTTAAGGCCTCGCACAAGCACTAATCAACTTTTAACTATAGCAAAAAATTTAAACAAGGCTTTTAAAAATAAAGATATGGAAAAATTCTCAGAGCTCATTGAATCATCGCAAAAAAAACTCGCTCTTGCTGACCATATATTGACAGTAACATATCCCCTAGCCAAAGACCCAAAACTCCTCATAACTTTAGCAGAAAACATATTCTTGTCATTCAGCTATGCAATAAGCTCTTTGATGTATTATGAGCTAAAGTACAAGCGCATCTCCTCTTTTGATGACAGCTTCAAGACAAAATTTAACATATTCAGGGAGGAATGTGCTGGAAGATACGGCATAGAAAACATCCATATAAAAGCAATACAGGAGCTTAGGGAAGTGCTTCTTGCCCATAAAAAAAGCCCGATGGAATTCCCAAGGAAAGAAAGCTTTGTCATTTGCGATGAAAGCTATGAATCCAAAATTCTTACCCAGAATATCCTTAAAGAATACCTTAAAAAGGCAAAATTATTTATAAAAAGGCTTTCAACTATAGTAAAAAAGGAGCTATAAGCGCTGGAAGGTTAAAGAATGGAAGAAGCCCTGGATAATGCAAGAGACGAGCTAAAGAGAGTGGATCATTTGTTCTATGTAAGCCTCAAATATACAAGGACGGCTGACATGATGAGGCATATGGTTGAAAGGCTCATCAATACTTTCTCTTTTGGCATTGACTCTCTGCTCAAGCACGCAAAACAAAACAAGAAAATAACCGAGATACCTGAAAATCCTGTTATGTGCTGCAAGGTCATGACTCAACTATTTCCTGAAGAGGATATGATAAGGTACATGAACCTATATATTAATTTAAGAAAAATTATGCGCTCAGATTACAGCAAAAGGGAGGAGTTTAGAAGGCATGTAACAATGACCTCAGTTTTAGACAATGGCAAGGTAATAGAAGTCAGCATAGACACTCTCAAAGAGGATTACGAGACTGCAAGAAAGTTTGTCAAGTTTGTTGAGGGCATAGTAAGGGGGATTGAAGAATTCTGATGAGACGCCTTGAAAGACGCCTTGCAGAAAAAGGATGGGCGAAAAAGGACATAAATAAAGCGATTAAAATCATCGAGAGAGCAAAAAAGAGCAAGCATCCAAAAATAAAGCTCCTTGACAAAGCAGTTTACTGGCTTTCCTTTCTCATAGCCATTATAGGCAATTTTATCATATCCGTTGCGTTAGTGCCTTTCCTTTTAGAGTCAAATACAAGGCTTTATCTTATTGTGGTAATTTTAGGAGTGTCTTTCGGGTTGCTTTTCGAGCTTTTGGTAAGGAAAATTGAGAATCTGGCAGCAAAACATCATATTTTCCTGGGCATTGCAATTCCAGTTCTTGCAATCTTAAATTTTGTTATTATCCTGAACAATATGGAAAGTTTAATTGGAATTGCCGCTAGATATAACCCGCTAAGCATCGGCATTATATATTCAGTTTCATTTATATTCCCTTATTTTATTTACCAATCTTTTCTGAAAAATAAATAGTAAAATTGCCTGCAAAAGATTTATAAGGCATAATTCAGTTCTCAGAATGCATGGCGGCCATGATGTAGCCTGGCAGCATAGGAGACTGTGGAACTTTTTAGCACGACTCTCCTTGGGCGTGTTCAAATCACGCTGGCCGCCCCTTTAATTTAAATTTTATAAAGAAATAGTTTATCTGATAAATCTCTCTTCGATTATTCTTTTAAGTATCAATATGCCATCTGCAATCTTGATTTTAGAGTTTCCCTTAGTTCTCTCTGTAAAATTAATCCCGACATTCTTTATTTTATATCTTCTTTTGATGGCCCTCAAGGTCATCTGCGCCTCAAGGTCGAAACCGGGAGCATCCAAGATGCCGTGGAATCTGCTTACCCTTATGGCTTTCATGCCCGAGTTTATATCCCTGATATGAAAGCCAAACAATATGTTCGCAAGATAAGTAAAGAATATGTTTGGCAGCCGGTGCATTGGTTTTATGTTTCTCCAGCCCCGGTAGCTCGCGACCATGTCATATTCTGGAGTATATTCAAGCAGCTTATGTATCTCCTCAGGTGGATAAGTTCCATCACAATCCAGCCTGACAATATAATCATAGCCTTTTTTATAGCCAATTTCAATAGCAGACATTATGCCACATCCGAATCCTGTCCCTTTTCTCTGGTAGACTGGAACACCCATGCTTTTTGCAATTTCCCCGGTCCTATCCGAAGACTTTTCATCCACCACATAAACGTCCTTAAATCCCGCATTCCTAAT
>CAYTDO010000032.1:0-26562 GCA_964436645.1 uncultured Methanosarcinales archaeon
TTCCACTTTTCGGGGTTCGCAGAGCCCCGCTGTAGGTTTTGGTCAAGCCAACGAAAATGCCTTGCATTTTCGAGGTGCTGAAAATCTGATGATTTTCAAGCACTTTTGCCGACGAAGTCGGGAAAAGATTGTTTCGAACCCGGATAGTCGGCTTACTTCTGATGGCCATGGAAGGCCGAAGTCTTAGCCATTGGACCACCGACGCAATAGATGTAAAGATTCATAAATAGTTTATAAATTTAATTATTCTAAAAAAGAATTGGACGAAAATTACCGAAAATCTTAAATATAGTAAAGGGCACAAATTTTTATACATAAGTATGTCCTTTACTTATTACGAACGGACAACAATTGTAAATTATTTTTGTCCGTGAGTATAGGATCAGGGCAAAAACAACATTTAGGGGGTGTACTGCATGGACTTCCAGAGTCCTGATTACAAGAATCTTGTTTCTCATATCGGCATAAATAGGAATGTAGACTCCATAGGATATTTTAATTTCTCTGACCTTACATCAGACTTGCAATTTTATGAGTTTGAAAAAGACATCAACTCAGGCAACGACTCAATAGAATTGAGCCTGATAAGAAACAAGGCATACAAAGAAGCGATTATATTGACCCTAAGCAGTAAGATAAATTGGGACGCGAAGCTGCTTGAGATGATTAAGGAGGAGCAGAAGACATTCGGCGGAAGCAAGCTCTTTTATCTGAACGACAAATTTGACAAGATCCTCATCCTTGCAACTCCGGGAAGCATGGAACCAAAACTGGAAATAGTCATAAGCCGATTGAATAAAGTTAATGAAAAAGTCCAAAGGATAAATTCAAAAATAAAGAAAGAGAACACTGAGGCTTTTGCGCAGAGGCAGAACATAGACGACAAAAAAGAGAAGTTTATAAATATAATAAACAGGGATTTAAAGGCATAACATTGAAATAGAAATCGAGGCGAAAATTAGCGGCAGGGCAATTTTCGCCGAGAGTAATTTTTGCCGCGAAGCTGCGGATTAAAAAGTTCCTAGAACCTTATAGCAATTACAAATTTTCTTCCAGCCTTCTTACAAACTCCTTGAAGTCCTTCTCCTTCACATTGGCCCCGCACGCAAGCTCGTGCCCTCCGCCATACCCATCAAGCCCTACAAGTATTTTTTCCAGGATTGGCCTTACCTGGATCCTGGTGCTCCTTATGCTCATCCTTACATCATCTTCTTTTTTCCTTCCGACAAGTATTATTTTGCCGGGAAACCTGAATAGGAGCTCATTAGCCAGGTCTCCTGTAAAGCTCATTTTATCGTCGGAATATGTAAACGCAACAATCTTGCTGCCAACTGACTGCTTCATAGCGCTTTTCAGAAGCTCGTTATATTGCGCATTGATTTTTTCAAATCTCCTAAATATGTATTTTCCCTGTGAAGTTTCCTGGTTGAGTATTTCGCTTGGACTGCTGATTCTGGTAAGCACTTTCATGTTCGCGGTAACATCTGATGTTTTTCCCTTAAGGCAGAAAGAAAAGACTTTGATTAACGTCCCTAATTCACTGTCAAAATAAAGATCGCCAACAGATATCTTGCCATGCTTATTCATGAGCTCAGGATATTTCTCCTTGAATTCATCAATAAAATCAGGCAGGTAATAGTCTGCAATGCACCCTAGCGCAGCAATCCACAAATCCTGCTTTGCCACCTGGTAACACATATATGTTGTCGGCACATTTGAATCTGATTTTATCAATCTTGGATTAAAGTATTTCACATTGCTCCTCTGGTAAGGCCCGTGATGGTCTATCCATACAACTGGAACTTTGCTTGCATCAATGAAATCCTGCTCAAGATTTGCGACATCAAGCACAAAAGCCTTGTCTGCATGGTATTCTTTTATTTTGTTTGCAAAGGAAGCATCAAGTGTAGGGTGAGTTTTAACTACAAATCCATGCCCCTCTTTCAAATACCTATAGAGCAAAAGAAACGAGCAAAGCCCATCGGGATCATCATCGAAAAAGAAAATAGGGTTCTTGCAGCTGTCAAGCTCTTCCCTTATCTCATCGTAATGTTTTTTTGTGAGCATTGATTAAGAAAGTTCATACTTGTATTTAAAGGTAGGTATGGGCAATATTAGTTCAAAGTTGCCAATAAATGTGAGGCGAAAATTAGCGGCAGGGCAATTTTCGCCGAGAGTAATTTTTGCCGCGAAGCGGCGGATTTTATAAGTTTTAAAGATAAATTAATTTCCAAGTCAGTATACAAAAACCTACACTTGTTTACAAAAGAGTAAAATTTATATACTAGCTATTATATGAAATAAACATTTTATTGCTAATAAAAAAAACCCGGAGATAGGAGGAATAAAAAATGGAAAGAGATGAACAATTGGTTACTAAACTTGTAAAGGACATAGCTACAAAAAACGACGCAACTCAAGCAGAGGACACCAGCAGATTTGGAAAACTTATGCCTTCTTTGCTAAAAAAGGGCATAGACAACTTGAACCTGTCAATGTTTGCTGAGGACCTGAAAATCACCATCCTAACTGAAATAGGCGAGTTATACAGGAAAAAAGGAAATCTGAATGATGCTGTAAAGGCATTCGTGATTGCTGGAAATAGAGAAAGACTAAACGAAGTGGCAAGAGACTATGAAAAATTGATGCAATTCAGCAACTGTATAGAAGCCTACAAGCTTGCAAATAACAAGGAAAAGCTCCTGGAAATAGGAAAGAAATGCCTTAATGAAGGAAGATTGGAGCATGCAATAAGCGCATTCATCGCAATAGGCGACAGCGCGCATCTTCTTGAAGTTGGAGAGCAGTGCCTTAGCAAGTTCAGGTTCGAGCATGCATTTGAAATCTTTTCCGCTATAAAAGATAAGACCATGCTTGTGGGCCTTGGAAACGCCTGCTTGAAGGACAAGAGATACGAATTCGCGATAAAAGCTTTTGAGATGGCAAACGACAAGGAAAAGCTTAACCTTGTAGGAGACGTATGCATGAAGGATGAGAATGTCTCAAGGGCCTTAGAAGCTTACCAGCTGGCTGGCAACACAATAATGTCAGACTTCATAAAAGAGAATTTCAGCGAATAGATAAAAAGTGACTGAAAATGGAAGCTTCAACATTGAATATGGATGCAAATAGGGAAATAGGTAACTCTTACATGCTCGAGAAGAAATTCGAGATCATGATAGGGAGTGCAGCCAAAAAGATTTTGGCAGAAATCGCAGGCCTTAAAGAATCAATTTCAATATTGCAAAGTGAGCTGAATGATATCAAAAGGGCAAGGCCGCAATCGCAGCCTGCCCAAATGCAGGCAGCAGCCTCCCCTTATTCAAGCGCGGCAAATATCCCCCAAAACATAAGTAATGGAAGCTCCAATGCTCATCCTGGATCGACAGTAGCAACGCCAAGATTTGGGAACTACAAGCCGGAGGATGTTTCAGTAGACAAGTTTTTTTATTTCGGAAAGAAGTGAGCCAATATGATGAAAAAGCTTTCCCAGTACACCTGCGCTATTTGCAGGCTGGACTTCAAGTTTGATGATGTAAGATATAGCCCAGATGGGAAAAGGCTTGTGTGCAAATCCTGCCACGCAAAGATGAATAAAAACAAAAAAGAGTTTGAATCCATGGGGCATGTATCTCCAGAGCTGTATGCAAGAAAGATGCCAAAGCCCAACACAATAGAAGTAATGTGCACTCACTGCAATTACAAATTTTTTTATAGGAAGGACTTCAAGCCAATATGCCCATACTGCGGCAGAACATCATTGCAGAAATATGAAGAGCTTACTGCCGACAGAATAATTGATGAAGTAGGTAGGATGCAGTAGTTTTTAGATTTAAGATAGAGTCTTATCCAGAAAACGCCCAACTGCTGCTGCTCCCTTAGAAACTTTCTCAGTAATTGCGCCTATTGCCTGATAAGTATTGATGGTTAACTGGCCCCCGCGATAAGTCATAAATCCTGTTGGAGTATAATCATGCTCAAGGCTTCTTATTAATTCATTGGCACCGTGTTCCTTTGCAAGGTAAAGTAATTTTGGGTTTGAAACGCTAAGGTAAGGGGCCACTGTAAAATTATAATGCTCTCCTTCTTTGGCAAATTTAGCAGCTACTGCCGTATCTACGCCAATAAGAGAAGCTTCCAGGGCCGCGCCAAGATTGCCAAAATGCGCCTGAAGATTAAATCCATATGAGTGCAATGCAAAAATTCCTGCAAACCATAGGGGAGTTACAATAAGATTCGCGCGCTGAAAGGGGTCTGCATACAATGCTTTGAACGCTTCTTTTGTTTTATGCCATCTGGATGCTGCTGCATCTGGCAAATTCTTAGATATATTTGAATAAACAGCCACAGAGCCTTGTATAGTATTTCCACTGTTGACCCAGAATACAGTAACAAAATCCAAAAACTTGTAAACCACGCCATTAACGATTCCATTCAGATATCCAAGAGATGCTATACCCATCATACCCCTATAAGGGGCGCTTTCCTGGGCTTCTGACCAAAGATGAGTCATTGTCGGAAGCGTATTGCTCTTGATTCCCAAAGCCCTTTCAAATGACTCATTTGCTTTCTTAGGGAACACCTTTTTACGTGCTTTGTTAGCCCAATTTCCCAAATTAATTGCTTCGTAAAGCGCGGCTGGGGCCCTTTTTGCAATCAATGCCAAGTCTAATCCAATTTCCGCAGCATAACTCATTGATTTTTGCGCTAAGTTCCCTTTTCTATCTTTTACTTCCTTTTCTAATACATAATGTGAGACTGACGATGCCTCTAGAAGGCCAGGCAGCCCTCTTGATGCCATTACCGTCAATGTATTGTTCAATCCGGCAACATCCAATGCACTTGCAACACCCATCCCTACGACGAGGCCTTTCATAACTGCGCCATTGACCGCGTCCAGGTGCGTAAAATCATCTCTTTTTACTGCTGCAACCAATCCCTCGCTTCTTCGGTATTGTGCTGTTAAGACCTCTTTGAGAACGAGCCTCTCGCTTTCAGGAGCGTTTTCCAGCCCATGAACCCCATCTTGGTCAATTGTCAGCTCTTCAATCCCATTTCTCTTAAGGATGTCTCTAATATGTTTGTTGCCTATTAGCTGCGCAAAGCCTTGGCCTACCCACCCGTATTCATGCACCAGTGTTTCCAAATCAGAAAAGTTTTCATGCCAGATTCTCAAAGACAGTTCTTTATCAGGATCAATTCCGCCTATAAACTTTGCCGGGCTGTACATGTTCATAAAAGAGACTAGCAATTTATAAATCTTTGCCTATTTTAGCTATTATTAAGTAATAACATGTTAGATTAATATTGGGTATCTGCGCAAATCAAAAACCTTTAAATCCATATTCAACTATTCTTTTTGCCATGCACCTTCCAAAGTATGATTCCAAGAACCACCCATTATTCAATTGCGGCAACATAAATTGCCCGATATGCGCCAAGGCTTATTCCCAGATTAAGGTAAAAACTACCATAACAAAAGAAAACTTCTCGACAGAAGGCGTTGCTCCATTTATAGGAAGGTACGGCTATCCTGAGATAAACATCGGCATTCTTGCGCCGCCTGAAGAAACTGAGGAAACCTGGATTTATGACACGCCAAAATACTGGGCATACAAGGATTTCCAGATTCCAAAGATAGTGGAATTCCGTTCTGCTTTGATAAACTCAAGGGAAAAAACTAATGTAAAGAAACGCAATAAATTTCTCGAGCTCAATCAAGAGGTCAGCATGGCTTCGGAGCCTGTTGACATGGACATCAATCTCAAAAGCAAGCCTAAATTTAGGATAAATTATGATAATTTAATGGCGCCTACAGGCCCATATGCGGATTTGCTAAAGGCAAAGCTTACTGAAAATCCAAAAATACATACTAAAGTCCAAAAAGTGAATTATGATACCGATTTAAAGGCGAATGAAGCTTTGATTTATCTTTATGAGAATAAGTTTGATGAAAATTTTTTAAGCAGGATATTAAGTGTTGGAAATGTCGGCATTGGAAAAAACAGGAAATTAGTTCCCACAAGATGGAGCATCACAGCAACTGATGATACATTGGGAAAACATCTGATCAATGAGATTAAAAAATACAATGAAATAAATGATTATTCTGCTTTTTTTGGAAGCTATTTGGGGAATTATTACCTTATCCTTTGTTTCCCTGAAGTGTGGTCCTATGAACTATTTGAGATGCATGTTTCAAATGCAAATAATTTCATGACGGACTATGAATCTTATGATGGAAGGAAGCATTATGCTGAGAATACTGCCGGGGGTTATTATGCAGTAAGGCTTGCAATTTTAGAAAAATTAAATGAAATGAAAAGGCAGGCTTCTATTTTAGCGCTGAGATTTATAACTGGAGATTACACCTTACCGTTGGGTGTATTTGTTACTCGCGAAGCAGCTCGCAAGTCCGTTAATAATAAGCCAATCGAGTTTGCATCCGGGGAGCTTATGCTTATTTATGCTAAACATCTTGCAAGAAGAAAGTTTAATGTTAATTTAGATTCTTTATTGGATAAAAGCGTCTTATTAAGCAATATAAAAAAGCAGGCCAAGCTCGCTAAATTTGTCTGATAGCCCAAACAGCATTCTTTCCAATCCTGCCTGTTCTTTTGATTAAATCTCCCTTTTCCAGCTTCCATAATAATTATCTAATTGATGAATGGCCAATAATCAGGATTCTAGCAAGTTCTGTTATAGTTCTTGGTTTTATTTTAAGCAATCTTAATATCTTCTTCCTTGTCACTCCATCGAAACCTTTAGTTAATCTTCTTTCCTTTCTCTTTACTAAAAGTAAAAATTTATCATTCTTATGGGACCGGTCGCAAAGTGGAAAATCTTTTTTTAAATTAACAATATCAAAAAAGTGTAAACTTAATTTGGTACTATACAATCAAAAAGATTTTTCGATATGTTTAACTTGGTTAAACGTCCGAAAAGTCCTCTGGACTTTTCGATACATTTAAATATAACCAGTATATAAATATACAGAATAGTATACTGGCTAAAGTAGCTGTAAGAGTAAAAAAGAGGTAAAAATATGCCTACAGAGGCCGACTTAATAAAATTCGGATTTACAAAAAAAGAGCATGGGCACGATATAGCAGATGTTGAGATAGCAGAACAGACAAGGGCTAATTATGGAAAAACGGGTTTCCCAAAGCCTGCAAGAAGATACCGAATGCATTATGAGGGCTACAACATCTCAATTGAAGAGCCTTATTTCTGGATGCTTCATTACCTAAGATATTTCTCCGGATACTCCAATATAATAAAAATAACCGATGTGTTTGCAGCAGCTGAAAATTCTGCATTCTTTGGAGCAGCTCAGCAAAGGCTGGGGCTGCAGCAGGACAAGGTTTCCCAGTTTCTTGCGACAATAGGGAAAATGGTCAGGGAGCTTTTCCAGCTTGTGAGAGAATTAAGGATCCTTGACGAAAGGCTGAGCTATTATCAGGACAGCTACACCAACAGCAGAAGCTCGGAAAGCGCTGAGATAACTCTAAAAGGAATCTGGGTTGACTTAGTCGAACAGGGGGCAAAAAATCCTGCATCGGTCTATGGAATGGCAAGGGAAGTGCAATTTACAACATTGCCTGATTTATTTTTCTCAACTCACCCTGCAAAGCAGGAAGATGTTGATGAAGTTGTTGAAAGGGAGAGGGGCGCTTTCAACAGGAAAGTAAGGGAAGTCTTGAAAAGAAAGCTAAGGACTTTTCTCGCATGGAAGGAGCATACTTTTGATGAGATGAAAAATAGAAGAGTATTTACGCTCAAATATCTAAGGCAGCATTATGAAGTCATAAAAATGTATATGCACTGGGTAAGGCCTTATCTAAGGAATATTCAAAGGCTGCAGCTTGACCAAAGCAAGACAGAGACTCCTGACTTGATAGTTGCATTCGAAAGTTCTATGATAGAAATCGAGCTTCTTGCGGTAAAGCCGGCTTCTCAGGGGTTTAATCAATGCCTCCTCCTAAATTATATGTTCAGGACAAGGCCTGAAATGAATTATAGCCAGGAATACCAGCGCGGCCCGCTTCATTTAGGGAGGGTGGAGATAAGCATGAGGGTATACGCATGGAAGCAGGATCATATTGACAGGTATAAAAAGATGAGGGAGCATGAAGATTTCCAGCTTATTGGAATAATTGACGGTTCTGTAAAAGCAGCCTTGGAATCATTAGGGGATGAGCTTGCAAGATATTTAAATGAAGCCGGGGAGGATGTAGAGTCAGTCGGAAAAGGATCTTCGAAAGCCCGCGCAAATGCGCATAAAGGCCATCTCTCTGATTACTTATCAGTTTTCAAAGGATTTGGTGAAATGTTGGGCATGGCAGGAAAGGCTCCAAAAGTCGAAAAGCCAAAAAGGAAAACTGCGACAGACACTTACAGGGAAAGTTTGGCAAAAGAACAGGCCGAAAATACTACAAAAGCAACTGCTTGGCAAATTTACCATCATTTCAAAAAACAGCACAATATGCTGAACTGGTAGATGGGTTAAGAATCAAGGATTTAATAGAATTCAGATGAAGATAAGGAACAAATTGCATTTAAGCCAGTTCAGAAAGCAAAATCATAGCGCGGCAGTGAATTGCGAGCGGCGAGCTAAAACGCCGCTCGTCGCATCTCACAGCCTCCGCCCATTTAATGGCAAAAATCCATGCGAGCCAATGTGCGAGCCTATAATTTGAAAATGATGAAGTTCCAATAATATATATTACTAATAAAATTCCAACAAAAAAAATAAACTAATAATAGGTCATAATAAAATAAAAGCTAAGATAAAAAGTTCAGGCAAAAAACTAAAATGGATTTCGGCGAACCAACATATTCCCATCATCCGATGGTGGACTATTTTAATGCCATGGACCCGCAGGCATACGGCATAAAGCCGGGCAATGGCCCGGATATAAAGCTAGGCATCCAGGATATTGGAATGAGCGTCCCTATGGGAATTTCCGCTGCCAATGTCGCAGGCATTTATTCTAAAATAAGGATGGGCGCGGGAAAGCTGGAAATACAATTTCCCGGGTATAGGTCTGGAAACAGAAATGCTCAAACCCCGGAAATGCTTGGAGAAGACCAAAGGCAGGCGTTGAGGGAGCTGCAGCTTGCAAACGAAGTTCGTTTTAACACTCACGCAAGCTTTGGATTGATGGGTATGATGGGAAGGGATGAACGAGGAAACTTTTCTATTGATAATGCCTTCCAGGACCTCCAAGAGCTAAAGAGGGCAATTGACTTCCAGGCAGACATGGGCGGTGGAAGCGTGGTAATGCACTCAGGAGAATTTGAAAGGCCGATGACAGATATGCACATGGATGATGAAACCCACCAGCTTAATCTTGCGAGGGACCCTTCCGGTAGATTGATGGTAAAGCAATCCCACATGCAGGAAGTGAATGCAAAATTCGAATTATTGGATGCAAGAACCTCACAAAAAATGGAAACTGTCGAGAAAGACCGACTTGTTGCATATCCTGTGTGGAAAAGGGCAAAGGAGGACAAGCAAGGAATTGACATTGATGGCAAGCCTGTTTTTATCAAAAAAGGTGATTACATTGATTACCAGGATAGAAGGCTTATCGATCCTTATGATACCTTGCACGGCAGAGTCCCCGAATATGACAAAGACCGAGGCAGATTCCAGATACAAAGGCAGCATTTTGACTATTTCAAAAAAGAGGCAGAGGATTACAATGAATATCAAAGGAAAAAACTAGGGAGAGGCTTAAACTTCTTCGAGAAGGTTTATCCGGAAGAGATGTTTTTGCGCGCTACTTTAGAAATGCAGGAAGGTCATTCACGGGGATGGGCTCTGCAATATGGGCAGCAGACACAAAAACATATCGACAATCTTAATAAAATAGATAAGGCCATGGAATTCTATGGAAGGCTGGACGATTCAATACCTGCGGATGAAAAATGGAAGATAATGAAAGAACAACCATACCTTGGAGGTTTTGTAGGCCAGCTTATACCATCTGAAACAAAACATCCTTTAGATATCCTCAGGGACGCAAGAAAAGATGAAGAAAAAAGCCTTGAATTTGCCAGGCAAGCTTCAGCGGCCCAGGAGCAGCAGGCAGAAGATACTAACGAAACTAAAACCAAGCTTATTACTCCAATAAAAAGATTCGAGCAGCATGGGGCAAGGATGTATGCAGAATCAGGGATACATGCCATGCGAAGGACAAGAGATCCAAATAACCCGGTTGTTGTCGCTGTTGAAAACCTCTTCCCTGAAAGATTTGGCGGCCATCTTGAAGAGCTGAAATTTATTATAAGCAAGTCAAGGGATAAGATGGCAGAGCTTCTGACACAGCCAAGGATACAATTCGGAGTAAGCCGGGCCCCTACGGAAATGGACAAAGACAAATTAGCAGAGGCATTAATACCTGGAAGGGAAGGAATGCTGCAGGAAAATCCATATTATATGCCTGGCATAAGCAAAGAGGAAGCCCATAGGATTGCGGAGAGGCACATTAAAGCTACCCTGGATACAGGACATCTTAACATGTGGAGAAAATACTGGCAGGAGGATCCAAAGTTTACAAAAGAGGAAAATGACAACAAGTTCAGAAACTGGTACCTGCAGCAAGTTGAAAGCCTGGCAAGGGAAGGCATGATAGGGAATGTGCATCTTGCTGACAATTATGGCTACCAGGATGATCACCTGAGCCCAGGCCAGGGAAATGCCCCTATAAAAGAGGTTGTGGAGATAATAAAAAGGCACGGCTATGACCGCGCAATCACCGTAGAGCCGGGAGCCGATGCAACAACTGATTTAAGCGATTTCCACGGATTGATGAAAACCTGGAGGCTGTTTGGCGGCGACATTTACGGCATGGGCATGGGAGGCGGAGCTCAAATACCTCAAAGATGGACAGACGTGCAATATTCCTATTTCGGGCAGAACAAGCCCCCATATTTCGTGTTCGGGCCTTACGCGCCAAGCAATGACTGGACTTTATGGTCATCAGTTCCGATGGAATGATTATTTATTTTTTATAAATGCCTAAAATAATTTCTTTTGATTTGCAAGATAACCCATAATTAATAAAATTTAAAAACAGCAGTCAAAATAACATCAGATTAGTTAAATATAGCTATAAAAAAGAGGTTGGAAGGTGAAAGGTAAAAAACTGCTGGATTCATACGAGCTAAAAGTCAATGACATAATCGTATCCATCTCCATATTTACAAGCGAAGAGGAATCTGTCCCAATCTACAACATTTCTATAACGAACATAAGTGAAACGACAAAAATAATCCTGGAGAAGATACGGGAAGAGTTCGTAGCCCAAGAAACCGGCGCTTTGGAGGAAGAGGGCATAGTTGAAACTTCTGCCATCCGGGAGCAGTTCAAAAAAAGCATTTCCATTTTGCTCCGCAAATATTTCCCAACAGCAAATAAGCAAACTATAGACATGCTCATAAATTATATCCTGCAGCAGAATATAGGCCTAGGCCATATCGAGATACTTCTAAAAGACGAAAACCTGGAAGAGATTGTAATAAACAATGCAAAAGAGCCTGTTTGGGTTTACCATCGTAAACATGGCTGGCTGAAAACAAACATAATAATGCCGAATGAAAGCAGAATAAGATATTATTCGACCATTATTGGAAGGGATGTAGGCAAGGAAATTACAACCCTGAATCCATTGATGGATGCGCATCTTAAGACGGGAGACAGGGTAAACTCAACCTTAACTCCAATATCATCAAAAGGCAACACAATAACCATAAGAAAATTTGCAGTAAAGCCATGGACAATAACTGATTTCATAAAAGAGAAGACAATATCCTATGAAGCATCTGCATTGATATGGATGGCAGTCCAGAATGAGCTTTCAATAATCATAGCTGGAGGCACCGCATCAGGAAAAACTTCCATGCTTAATGTGATTGCAAATTTCTTTCCGCCTAACCAAAGAATAATCTCCTTAGAGGATACAAGAGAGCTTATGCTGCCCGAGACATTGCATTGGGTCCCTCTTGAAACAAGGCTGCCTAACCCGGAAGGAAAGGGGGGCATTACAATGCTAGACCTCATAGTCAACTCCCTTAGGATGAGGCCCGACAGGGTTGTTGTCGGGGAAATAAGGAGGAAAGCAGAAGCAGAGGTATTATTTGAAGCAATGCACACGGGCCATTCAGTTTATGGGACTGTCCACGCAAACAATGTCAGGGAAACTGTCAACAGGCTGACTCAGCCGCCAATAGACCTGCCAAAGCAGGTGCTTTCAGCCCTTTCCCTTATTCTCGTGCAGCACATAAACAGAAGAGATGGCAAAAGAAGAACCCTCCAGATTGGAGAAGTGATGCACGATGGCGATGCCAAGCCAATAATGCAGTTCAATGCCTCCAAAGATGCTCTCGAAAAGATAAGCGATCCAGATACAACCTATGAGACGCTGAATTTATACACTGGACTCTCGAAGGAAGACATCGACAAGGACGTCAGCGAAAAAATTGACATATTAAAATGGCTGGTTGAAAACAACATAAATGACATCAACAGGATAGGCATGATAATGTCAAAGTACTACCGAAAGCAGCCATTCAAGAATTAATCCAATGATAAAAGCAGCCATTCAAAAAATAGTGCAGAGGATAAGCGCGCAATTCCCCCATCTCAAAAAGCAGTTAAGGGTTGTCCACCTCCAGATAACGCCTCAGCAGTTTATCTATAATAATTTAAAATTTGCCCTTCCCTTTTCGCTTGGATTGACAATTCTTTTTTTTTTCATAGTCGATAAGGCAGGCCTTCCATTATCTCTGCTGCCTATTGCATTCATATGCCTCTTCTTCTTTGTCTTCCAGTTTAAGTTTCTCAAGCTAAAAGCCATGACAATCAGAAGGCAGAAAGAGATTGACAGGGAAGTGCTGTTTGCAGGGCAGTATCTGCTCATAAAGCTTTACTCGGGAAAACCTCTTCTGAATGCGCTTGTTGAAACCAGCAGGAGTTACGGTGTTGCCTCAAAATATCTTGGGGAAATTGTAAGAGAGATAGATACCGGAAGCTCTCTGGAAAAGGCCCTTGAAAATGCAATGACTTACTCTCCATCTGAAAAGTTCAGGAAGATCCTGTTTCATGTGAACAATGCATTGCGGCTGGGGATAGATATCACTATTCCCCTGAGCAATGTGATTGAAGAGATAACCAGGGAACAGGAGCTAGAAATAAAGACATATGGAAAAAAACTCAACACAATAATAATATTTTACATGCTTGCAGCAGTGGTCATACCATCGATAGGGATGACTATATTCCTTGTGCTTTCAAGTTTCATAAATTTTAATATTGGATTGACAACCTTTGCGGTTGCATTGGGGATAATTGCTATCATTCAGCTTATATTCATTTCAATATTCAAAAGCGTAAGGCCGACAGTAAACTTGTAATATGGTCAAGATAATATTTTTGGAGGAATTTGGAAAGGCATTTGTCCCTAAAAAGACCATTCCCTATCTTAGGACTTACCTTCTTAAGGCAGGCATCTCAAATGCCCCTTATAGGTTTTTTGGAGCTTTATTTTACTTGACAGCCTTGATTACAGGCATTATCTACATATCGTATATCTATCCCGTATTGGTAGATTATTCGCAGCTGCTGCTATTGGGCGTTTCAGCAGCTTCCTGGTTCACTACCCAGATCTCTCTCGCGGCATTTTTTATCATGATGATTTATTTCGTATTGGATCTAAGGATATATATAAGAACCAAAAAAATGGAAGACCTCTTGCCTGACTTTCTCCAGGTTGTTTCCTCAAATCTCAAGGGCGGCTTGTCATTCGAAAATGCAATATTGGGCGCAATCAAGCCAAGATTTTCCATACTTGCCAGCGAAATGGCAGAGGTGGCAAAAAAAGTCATGACTGGCCATGATATCGGCACAGCGCTCTCAGAGCTTGGAATAAAATATAATTCCCCTATGCTCAGGAGGACAATTGATCTTATGATAACTGAGCTTGAAAGCGGGGGCCAGATAGCAAATCTCATAGACAACATAGTCAAAAACATAAAAGAGACAAAGGCATTAAAAGAGGAGATATCCTCATCTGTCATTTCCTATACAATTTTCATCGCTGCCATCGTCATTGTGATTGCTCCATTGCTTTTTGCCCTTTCATTCCATCTCCTTACGATAATTTTAGGCTTTGTAAGCAAGCTCTCGGCAGCTGGGGGGCCCGGCATAGCAAGCGGTGTTGGCGGTCTTAGCCTGGACGTTTCAAACTTATCAACTAATCCAAATCATTTCAAATATTTCTCGCTGAGCGCGCTCGCAATAATTGCCTTATTCTCATCAATGATAGTATCAATTGTGGAAAAGGGCAATGTCAAAGGGGGCCTGAAGTACATACCGTTCTTCCTGATAGGCTCTGCAATAATGTACCTGATAATGATTAAGCTGCTTGGATTCATATTCGGCGGATTGACAAATTTGTAATAAGCTCAGGTGAAAATGCTGCTGCCATCAATCAGCGAGCATCTACAATCATATCATTTAGCAGACAAGGGGGAAGCCCTATCCGGGGAATGTCTACTATTACGGCTTCCATGAAAATGCAGGTTAGCAGCCTTGAGGTCGAGCCCCTTGCTAAGCGCATCTAAAAAGGCCAGGGGGCCGCTCCGTGAGATGCGACGAGCGGCTTTTTAGCTCGCCGCTCGCAATTCACCGGACCTGACCGATACTTTTAGCCCAGATGCAATGGGCTCGAAGCTGCTAACCCGTAGCGCAGCGGAGATTTTCATGGAAGCCTACTATTACTAAACCATTAAATGCGAGCCTGATGGCAGCCGAACGTAAGTGAGAATTTTCACCTAAGCTAAACCTATAGAAAAAATCCCCGCGGCCGGATTTGAACCAGCAACCTTTCGGGATCAGCTGAGTGCTTTTCATCCATAGCAATTTGCCTTGTCTAACACTGTCTACAGCCGAACGCTCTGCCGTTGAGCTACACGGGGAAGAGTTTTAGAAAGTCAATGCTCATTTAAAAACCTTTTTGAAATGGCAGTTGCCCGAAATCGGAAAAATAAATTATTGTTTGAATCGGAAATCTCATCCCAAACTATCCATTATCATCAAAAAACTCGGTCCCTTCATTAAGTAAAATATTCTTCTGGTCCTTTTTCTCCCTGAATGCCCTTGGAACATGTATCTTCTCCCTGGTCATTGGATTCTCTCCAGTGTAATACATTGCTGTCGAAAGCGTGCCGGGGGTTGGGGTAAATACTTGGGTAAGATTGACAAATAAGCCATGCTCCCTGCAAAACTTTCTTGTTTCTTCCATGTCTTGTTTAGTGCTGCCGGGATGAGCTGCTATAAAGTATGGCACTAAATTCTTATGAGTTCCCTGCTCTTCATTGACTTTCTCGTATTCCTCTAAGAATTTCTTGAATTCCGAGGAAGTTGATTTGTTCATATGCTTTAATACATGATCGCTCAGATGCTCCGGAGCAATCTTTAATCTTGTAACAAACTGCATTATTTTCCTGAACAATTTCTTTTGGTCAAGAATTATATCATGCCTTATTGCGCTCCTTAATTCCAAAGAAGTTCCAGCATATTTTTGATTTAATTTCTCAACTTCGACAAGCAAAGGATAAAGGTCGTCGCTCAAAACCCTAAATTTGCATCCCACACATTGCTGGTTGCAGTAATCTTTCTTGTCATGGACAGTTATATTCTCATTGATTATCGGAGAATGCATCTTTGATTCATATTTATACAATGCGCAGCTTGAGCCGTACATATTTAATGTCGGCAAAGTTAAATCATTTATTTTCCTTGTGCCAGAAGCGTATAAATTTTCTATTTCTTCCACTATGCTTTCCTTGCTTCGCTTTGCAACCTCCTTTCCCTGAACTAAAGGAATCACGCAGAAAGAACATGAGCCCCAGCACCCTCTCCCGATTACGGCAGATGCTTCCAATTTTTTGACCATGCTCTCATTAAGCTCAAGATTTCTTGACTTAGGGTGCAGCTCCCTTGTAAAAGGCGCATGGTAAATATAGTCCATCTCTTTCTCGGTTAGAGTATGGCATGGCCTGTTATGCTGGATAAATCCGCTGCCGCATCCTTCAATGAATGGCTCATCAGGAAGCAAATAGCAAATTCTAGACAATAAGCCGAACTTCTGCTTGTCAGCAGCGCATTCTTCATAAGAAGGAAGCTTTCTTACTTTCTTGTCTATTTCATTTTTCTTGACTCTGAATGATACTCCTTCTATTGATTGGAGATCTAATTTATCTTTTATTTTGTCAAAAGTAAAATTATTTGATTGGTCTGGGTTATTTTTATTGGATTGCCCTAATTTGTTTTTGTTATAATGTTCTAAGGGTTTATCTTCATATTTTTCTGATATATTCTTATTGTTTAATTTTTTAAATGTGCCTGGATTATTTAGTTGTTCTGATTCATCTTTTGCAGGTTGCTTTAATATTTTATTTTTTAAATTTTCTAATGAGTTTTTATTATTGGAACTTTGCAATGTATTTTTATTGCCGTCAAGCTTTGCCACAATATTTCCCATCCTGTCAAGCAATTGAAGTATGGGCCTTTCAGCGCTTCCAAAAAGCAATAAATCAGCTTTCGTGTCATTAAGTACTCCCCTTCTTAATTTATTGTCCTTGTAATCAAAATGCGTAAATCGCCTTGTGGTAGCCTCAACCCCTCCAAGAACAGTTATGCATCCTTTAAAATGCTCTTTTACTTTTTGGGTATAAACCATTAATGCCCTTTCCGGAACAAGAATATTCTCCCTCGGCTTCAGCATTGGAGTGTAATTTGCGAGCATTGAATCCAATAATCCGGAAGTAATGCAGAAGAAATATTTAGGCCTGCCGCATATCTTATAATCTTCTCCAGATAACGGCTGCGCTATCACTCCGGCTTTATAGCCCTTCCTGTCCAGCAATCTGGAGATAATATCCATCCCGGTAGGAGGATGGTCATAATAAGGGTCCCCGGTGACAAAAACTACATCAAATTGCGAAAAGCCCTTGTAATATTCCTTTCCTTCTTCCAAAGATATAGGCAAAAAAGATTTGTTCATGCTCTTCAGTATAGGCAATTGATTTAAATAGGTTTTCTAAAAGCCATTATTTGATTAAGGCTATAAAATTAAAACTATTAGATAATAAACTCAAAAACCATAAAATTTTAAAAAGGGGCGCCACTATCACATTTTCAGGTGATTTCATGAAAAAGATAATTTTAATTTCATTATTGAGTATAACTCTATTAATAGCTAGCTGCGCAAACAGCGACACTATCAGCTTTAACGCAGGAATAAAAAAAATCGATGGATTGGACCAAAAGTATAACTCAACGATAAAATCTCCTCCATCTACATCTGAAGGGATAAATAATCTTACAGCAGATTTAACAGCCTTCAAAGCAAATAATAAGCTTTCAAAGCCCCTTGATGATATTATATATTTTAAATTAGCATTCCTGGAAGCAGAAAAGCTTAGCTCTGAAGGATGGCAATGGGGCAAAGGCAGCACAACCCAATACGGATTTGGATGCAAAGGCCGGGATCGAATAAGGGAATCTGCAAGGCTAAGAAACGCTTCTGCTCAAAAGGGTTATGAAGCCGTTGATAAATTGGAGAAGCTCATTCAAGACTTTCCAAAAGAGTCAAAAAGCGTTAAATTGGAGCAAAAAGATGCCCTTGCATTGAATGCGATGTATTTCAAGGCCCAGGAGCAGGCTGAAAAAGATGCAAAAATTATTAACTCATTTTGCAAAAATCAGAAAAATCCAACGGATTTTCAGGATGCCAAAAATGATTCATCCAGCACCTAAAAGTGCTGGTTTTCACATTTTTGTGCACAAAGGAAACGAAACTAAAGAGGCAGCAGCATAATGGAATTAAAAAAGCCAACAAGCATGGATGAATGCTTGTATTTTACGAACAGGTCAATCGGAGAGGGATTTGCCGCAGCATGGGCTTACAGGCCGGATTGCCCTAAATGCAAAAAGCCGACCATGGGCAAGCCAATCAAGAAGAACGGAAAAGTCGATAAAAAGGCAGATTACTTTGAATGCCAGGTCTGCAAGCATAATATGTCCAATGAAGAGATTGATTCCCTTGCTAAACTGGAAGTCCAATATAAATGCCCTCACTGCGGCGATGAAGGGGAAGCAACAACAGAATACAAAAGGAAAACTTTCGAAGGAATACCTTCATACGTCTTTGAATGCGGCAAGTGCAAAAAAAAGATAGGCATAACTAAAAAGATGAAAAAAAGCAAGAAGAGCAAGGCGGCGGATAATGCCGGGGATGAGGAATAGGATTTTATTTTATCATTCTTTTATTTTCTAAGTTTTTAGTATTGAGTAAGTAAGGTGTTATAAGGCTAATAGTACTTATAATTATTAATTTTGGCTAATGAACTTTTGACAACATTTTTAAACAAAAACTTTATTCTCGGCATTAGGTGATTAATTTCAAAGATAATACTAAAAGTAAGAAAATAGTTGTAACAAGCGCCCTTCCGTATGCTAACGGTAGCATTCACATAGGCCATCTTGTAGAATACATCCAGACAGACATATTTGTAAGATTCTTAAGAACAACTGGAAAAGACGTCGTTTATTGCTGCGCTGACGACACGCATGGCACTCCAATAGAATTAAAGGCAAAAGACTTAGGAATAAAGCCAGAGGAATTAATTGCAAAATTCTCAAAAGAGCACCAGGAAGATTTTGCCGCATTCAAGATAAGCTTTGACAGCTACTACTCAACAAACAGCGAAGAAAATAAATATTTCTCAGACAAGATATTCAATATACTGCTAGGGAAAAAACTGATATACAAAAAACCCATCAAGGTGATGTATTCTGAGAAAAGCAAAAGATTCCTTCCGGACAGGTTCATAAAGGGAGAATGCCCTAAATGCCATGCAAAAGACCAGTATGGAGATGTCTGCGAGTCCTGCGGCGCTACTTACAAGCCAACAGATTTAATCAATCCTTACTCAGTTACTGACGGCTCCAAGCCGGTATTGAAAGAGTCCGAGCATTATTTCTTTAAATTAAGCTCCCTATCAGACTTCCTGGAAAGATGGCTGAAAGAAAACAAAAATCTGCAGCAGGAAGTTAAAAACTTTGTCCAGAACTGGATCAAAGATGGCCTGGAAGACTGGGACATCTCAAGAGACGGGCCTTATTTTGGATTTAAAATACCCGGAGAGGAAAATAAATATTATTATGTTTGGATGGATGCTCCAATAGGCTACATAGCAAGCCTTGCAAATTTCATTGGCAAAGATGCTCAAAAATCAAAGATTTCTGGCACCAACTCCGTTGGTTTAAAGAAAACAGAAAAAACATGGAATGAAAGCAAAGTAATCCATTTCATAGGAAAAGATATAACCTACTTTCACTTCCTTTTCTGGCCGGCAATGCTGCATGCAGCTGGATTTAATTTGCCAGAAAGCATAGTTGTGCATGGCTTTTTGACTGTAAACGGCGAAAAGATGTCAAAATCAAGGGGGACTTTCTTTACTGCAAAGGATTTCCTGAAAAAATACGAGCCAGAGCATCTAAGGTTCTATTATGCAAATGTTCTATCGAAGAAGCTTGCCGATATTAATCTGGATTTCAATGACTTAAGGGAAAAAATAAACAATGACTTGGTTGGAAATCTTGCAAATTTCTGCTACAGGGTGATAAGCTTTACAAACAAGAGCTTCAACGGCGAAATAAAAAGTATAGAAGAAAGCAAGGAATCAAAGGAAATAATTGGCAGCATAAATAAAAAAATAAAAAAAATCGAGAATTATTACGATGAGTTGAACTTTAACTCCGTTGTGCATAAAATACTTGCAATATCTGACATCGGCAACAAATATTTCCAAAAAAATGAGCCATGGGCATTAATCAAAACCGACAAAGATAAAGCGCAAAAAATTTGTGGATTATGCCTCAATATCGCAAAAAACCTGAGCATTCTTGTTGAGCCAATCCTTCCGGACTTTTCAAAGGGGCTGCAGGAGCAGTTAAGCCTTAAAACATTGAAATGGAAAGACATTGGATTTGATTTAAAGAACCATAAGATAAGCAGTGAAAAAATCTTGGTGAAAAAGATTGAAAAGAAAGATGATGGGCTCTTCCCCTTAAATCTAAAGGTCGCAAAAATCCTTGAAGTTGATGATCATCCTAACGCAGAAAAGCTATATGTCTTAAAGATAGACTTAGGCAATGAAAAACGGCAGATTGTAGCAGGAATAAAGGGCCATTATTCCAAAGATGAATTAAAAAACAAAAAGATAGTGGTGGTAAGCAATCTAAAGCCTGCAAAACTAAGAGGCATTGAAAGCCGGGGGATGCTACTCGCAGCATCCGATGAAAATGATAATACTGGAGTTTTAACTGTCAAAAGCTCAGAGCCGGGCACTTTGGTAAAATGCGGAAATTTAGAGAATTCAACTGAGCAGATTACCTATGAAAACTTTGAAAAAATAAAAATTGAAGCAAAAGATGGAAAAATCATCTGCAATAATTCTGAATTAAAGGCAGGAAATGAGCCAGTCCATGCCGAGAAAGTTAAAGAAGGAAAAGTCAGGTAATTTTTTTCAGTTTCTAAGTGGTTATTGCTATCAATAGCAAGGCAAAATTAGTGGCAGGCAATTTTGCCAAGCACTATAGCCCGCGGAGTTGGAACCGAACTTCGTTCGAGTATTGCAAATCACATTGAATAAGAATCATTTAAATATCCAACTATTTCTTCCCCTTATCAGCCATATAAACCGTCCTAGTCGGGAAAGGTATTTCTATCCCGTTATTTCTTAATGCGTTGTAAACATTTTCTGTTGCCAGAGACTTGATTTCAAATTTCATATCAAAATTCTCAACCCAAAACAAGGCCTTGAACTTAAGCGCAAAATCTCCCATCCCAATCATAAGGACTTTTGGCTCGGGGTCTTTCATAAACCCCGGAAGCTTCTTTATTGTTTCTAATACAACTTTCCTGACCTTATTGGCATCCGAGCCGTATTCCACCCCGAAGTCGATGACGACCCTCACAGAAGGATCTGGCTGCACAAAATTAAGTATCCTTGAATCTGCCATCTTGCCATTAGGAATTGTAACAAGCTCCCCGTCCCATGTTTTTATCTTGGTGCTCCTCAATCCGACATCAAGCACAGTTCCCATTGTTTCGTTATCTAATTTTATCTTGTCCCCAACCTTGATGCTCTTGTCCAAAATTAATGAAACTCCCCCGAATATATTGCCAAGGGTATTTTGAAGGGCGAACGCAACTGCAACTCCTGCAATGCCCAAGCTTGTAAGCAAAGGCCCTATCTGTATGCCCCATATGGGCAATATGAACAAGATTCCTACAATGGTTATGAAAATCCTTGAAAACCTGTGAAAAATATGGGCTATATCGCTATCCAGTGCAGATTTTGTCCTCTCAGCGACTTTCCTTGCCCAGCCGTCAATTATTATGCCAATGACAACGATTAGGATATAAGTTATAAGCAGGATAAGTACTGAAGAAATTATGTGCTCAAAGATACCTAATACGGACTGCTTTATCCCGAGGGGGAGCAAGGCCAGCCTGAGGCCGACCAGCAGCAAAATTAGGGATACAGGCCTGTTGGTTCTGTTTACAATTAAGTCATCAATGTCTGTCTTTGTCCTGCTTGTTATCCTTAATATTATTTTCTGGGAGATGAATACGGCAAGCTGAGAAATAACGTAGAAAGTTGCAATTAACACTAAAGAGTATAAATACTTGTTCTGCTGGAGTATTCCAAGGTATTGCTCAAAAACCATTTTTAATCAAAAATTTAAGATAAATCAAAGTTTTTAAATCTTGCTAATGATTAGCGGCAGGCTGAAGTAATTTATTATAGTAACAACTGCCGCTAATCATAGAAAGACAAATCAATTTATAATGAACTTTTGTCTTTCTCTAAATTGGATTATCTTGAAGAATCTGCCTGCCTTTCAACTTCTAATTTCTTAGCAATTGCGCTGGAAGAAGGGCTCATTCTGTATGCATTCATTATCTCTTCTGCCAAAGAGATTACAACTTTTTTCTTAGAATTAAAAGATTTATGATAAGCGCCCTGGGCCATGAGCCTTAAAGCCAAATCCACTCTTCTTTGAGGAGCGCACTCGACAGCCTTAGGGTAGCGGGCGCCGCCATATTCTATGGTTATTATTTCTTCTCTTTGAGCGGCATTTTCCAAAGCCTTGACAAAAACTTTAATTGGATTCTCCTTTGTCTGCCTCTCTATCTCTTCAAACGCCTTCTCGACAATTCCCACTGCAGTATTTGCCTTTCCAGTGGAAGTGCCGCTTGACCTAAAGTGCTTCTTGCCTTTATGGCCTGGAATCATTATCTTGTTTATCAGCCTTTCAACAATGAAAACCTTGCTCTTATAGAACCTGTTTCTTGCGTATCTTGCACCAGTCTTTGGCGCGATTTTTGGCTCAAGGGTGACATAGGCCTTCAATCCTGGATCAACTACTTCTATCCCCTTGGCATCCCATCGATTTAGAAATTTTACTTCAGTCATTTTACTTCCTAGCCTTTTCTATCCTTCCTTTCAATAAAGCATCTAAGCTTTGATCATTAACTTTAATTACTTGCCATCTGACTCCAGGGATATCTCCCTTGCTCTTTCCCATTGCGCCTCCAATGCACTCAACCAATACAGTGTCGTGCTCATCTATCAGCTTTATGGCTCCTTCTCTTGGCGCGAATGCGGTGACTTGCCTTCCATTCTTAATAAGCTGGACCCTAACACATTTTCTCATTGCTGAGTTTGGCTGCTTAGCCTCCATCTGTACTTTTTCAAGAACAATGCCCTTGGCCTGGGATGCTCCTTCTAAAGGGTCTGATTTCTCCTTCAGCATGTTAACTCTCCTTACAAACCATTTATTGGACCATCTGCTCTGGTGCCTTCTTTTCTTAAGCTTATTGCCTGCATTTAGTCCTCTGCTCTTCTTGCTCATGAAAAATAGGAATAATTCCTTGTTTTTAAATGTTATGTATTTTAATAATTGATGTTTAAGATAGGCTTCCATGAAAATGCAGGTTAGCAGCCTTGAGGTCGAGCCCCTTGCTAAGCGCATCTAAAAAGGCCAGGGGGCCGCTCCGTGAGATGCGACGAGCGGCTTTTTAGCTCGCCGCTCGCAATTCACCGGACCTGACCGATGCTTTCAGCCCAGATGCAATGGGCTCGAAGCTGCTAACCCGCAGCGTAGCGGAGATTTTCATGGAAGCCTTTAAGATAATAAAAAAGTGTGTTCCGCAGTGACATATGTCACTTCGCTATACAAAGATAATAAAAAAGAAACATTTAAATATCTGTATTGGAAAGAATAAATCTGAAAGAGTATGTACGCCAGCAAAATAAGCGCCTTTGAAATTGTTCTATTGGTAGTTGGTATAACTGCAGCCATACTTGGATTTAATATGATTAACATTGCCCATTCTCAGGAAGGGACTGTCAGTTGGATGATGGTCATAGCAATCTTTAACTGGCTGACTTTATTGGTTCTTTTCGTTTCACTAAGCCTTGCAGTTGATGTTTCCAAAAAGCAGTTGATACAGATGGAAATGATTGTAGAATACTTCAAAGGCGGAAAGAAAAAATAGGTTATTTTAGTTCTATAAAATCGAAAAGCTATTAAAATAAAGTTAATGCCATCCATCTATGGATTACCGCATCGAAAAGGATGTAATGGGAGAGGTGAAAGTTCCTGTATCCTCATATTATGGAGCCTTTACTCAAAGGGCAAAGGAAAACTTCAAGATCAGCGGAATAACGGCGCATAAGGAATTTCTTCTTTCTCTTGCAACAATAAAAAAGGCAGCCGCATTGGCAAACATGGAGCTGAAGCAGCTCGACGATAAATTTGGAAATGCAATTGTAAAGGCCGCTGACGGAGTTATTAATGGAAAATTTGGCTCTTTCTTTGTCCTTGATGTTTACCAAGCTGGGGCAGGAACGCCTTTTAACATGAACTGCAATGAGATAATTGCAAATCGCGCAACAGAAATTCTGGGAGGAAAACTTGGTGAATATATTGTAAACCCGAACAACCATGTCAACATGGCGCAAAGCACCAACGATGTGATTCCAACAGCGACTAAGCTTGCAATTTTATCAGTAATAGAAAATTTAACATTTGAAGCTGAAAAATTAAAGGATTCTTTGAGGAATAATGGTGTTGAATTCAATGATATCCTTAAAGTTGGAAGGACTCATTGGGAAGATGCAGTTCCTGTTACCCTGGGCCAGGAATTTGAAAGCTATGCTGTTGCCCTTGAAAAAGACATAGAGCGCATAATAAGCGCAAGCCAGGAATTAAAAGAACTGGGCATCGGAGGGACTGCAATAGGAACCGGCATTACAGCGCATCCAAAATTTCATGAAACGATAATAAAATACCTCAAAGAATTGACAAGCATTGACTTAAAAACTTCAAAAAATTTGTTGGAACAGGCTCAAAATTACAATTGCTTTGTATCTTTTTCATCATCATTGAAAATCCTTGCAATAGATTTGATTAGAATATCGAATAATTTGAGCATATTGAATTCCGGGCCAAAAGCTGGCATTTCTGAAATAATGCTTCCTGATGTCGAGCCAGGCTCTTCAATAATGCCTGGAAAGATAAATCCAAGCATACCTGAATGCGTATTGATGGTATGCTTTGACGTTCTTGGAAAAGACAAGACAGTGGAATCAGCAGCCCAATATTCCATCCTGGAATTAAATGTAATGTGCCCGATAATTGCTTACAATATATTGCAATCAATGCACATATTGGCAAATGCAATGAAGATGTTCGGGGAATTCTGCATTACAGGAATAAAAGCAAATAAGGAAAGATGCCTGGAATTATTGCATAAAAGCACAGCTATTGCGACTGCCCTTAATCCATATTTGGGCTACCAGGCTGTTTCAAAAGTTGTCAAAGAATCCTTAAAAAACGATTCAACAATAAAAGAGACTGTTTTAAAATACAACTTAATTGAAGAGGAAGATCTTGACAGGATTTTATCTCCTGAGGAAATGACTAAGCCGGTAATGATTGATATGGAACTTGTTTCCAAGATAAAAGAAAGTGGGAGTTATAAGGAATTCTTAAGGAATTTATAGAATTAATATGATGCATTTTTCACTTCATCCAAAATCTTATTCCCAACCACTCTTTTATCCGCTAAACCTATATGCGTTACTTTCTTTTTCTTATCAACAACAAAAACCTCATTTGTCTCAACATCAAAGCCCCTATCCTTTTTTCCTATATCATTCGCAACAACAAAATCTGCATTCGCGCTTTTCAATAAATCATAAGCCCTCTCAACAAGAACCTTCTCGCTGACATTATACTCTGCCTTGAAGCCAACCAATAGTATATTTTTATTTAATTTTTTAATGTTCTCAAAGATTTTCGTCGTTGGCGTTAATTCTAAATTAAGGTTCTCAATGCTTTTTATTTTTTTATTGGACTTGTTTTCTATTGTAAAATCGGAAACTGCTGCCGCATGAATAATTATATCGGCGCCTTTGATATTTTTCTTGATTTCATTGAATAAATCATTGACTGAACTGATTATAATATCATTGAAATGATACTCAGGCTCGACAGAATTAGACCCCCTTATCAAAGTAACTTCAGCTCCTCTTAAAAAAGCCTGCTCAGCTATATAGGCGCCCATCTTACCTGAGCTTTTATTTGTTATAACTCTTACAGGATCTATTTCTTCAGAGGTTGCTCCAGCTGTCACAAGTATTTTTTTGCCCTTCAAATCAGACCTTCTTGCAACAATCATTCCAATCCTTTCAACAATCTTGCCCAAATCCGCAAGCCTCCCCATTCCCTTGTATCCGCAAGCTAATTCCCCATATTCTGGGTCAGCAAATTCATAATTCAAATTTTTTAATTTTTTAACGTTTTCCAGCATAATCCTATTTTTCCACATCTTGACATTCATTGCAGGGCAGATTAAAACAGAAGCATTTGTAGCCATTAGGCTTGTGCTCAGTAAATCATCGCAAATGCCATTTGCCATCTTGCCGATTATATTGGCAGTAGCGGGGCAAATTAAGAATAAGTCAGCAATATCTGCCAAAGATATATGTTTTATCGGCTCATTCTTTTTTATGTATTCTTTATAATCAATATTCGGCAAAAATAAATCAGTTTGGACTTTATTATTTGATGCCTTTTCAAAATCTTTGATATCAACAAGCTTCTTTGCGCTTTCGGTCATTATGACATAAACATTCGCCCCCTTATTTTTCAGTTTTTTAATTATATCAAGAACCTTATAGCAGGCAATGCTTCCAGTTATTCCGATTACTATATTTTTATTTTTCAAATCCATATAGAATGAAAAAAGAAATTGAATTTATAAATCATTTGCTTAATGATATGGTTTATAGGTCATTTAGAAAAGCTATTGAAAGCTATGCTCTTCATCTGGAAATTTTTTCTCTTTGATTTCCTTAACATATTGGATAAAAGCTGTTCTCATTTCCTTGCCTAAATCCGCATATCTTTTA
>CAYTDO010000033.1:0-56681 GCA_964436645.1 uncultured Methanosarcinales archaeon
AAGTCATAGATCTGGCAAAGAAAGGAGTTCCGTTCCGCGAGGCTTACAAGCAAGTTGGCCTGGAGCTAGGAAAAGTAAGCAAAATAGACTCTGTTCAAAATATCAAATCAAAAAAACATATGGGCGCTACTGGAAACCTTGGACTGGAAAAATCAAAATCCGCGCTTGCAAAAATAAAGCAGGAAACTGAGCAGGAAAGCAAGGAATTTTATTCAAAAATGTCCATATTGACAAAAGCGTGATCAAAATGAAACTTCTAGAAAACAATGTATGCGCTCCGAAAGGCTTCAAGGCCCTTGGAAAAGCGATTGGAATAAAAAAATCAGGGAAGCATGATTTAGCAGTCATATTCAGCGATGCAGTGGCAGATGCAGCTGCGATGTATACTAAAAATAATGTCAAGGGCGCTCCGCTTATAGTAACCAAGGAGCATCTCAAAAATGGAAAAGCCCAAGCAATCGTTGTCAATAGCGGCGTTTCGAATGTGTGCACCGGGGAAAAGGGCATTGAAGATGCTAAAGAAATGACAAAAATAGCAGCAAAAGAACTTGGCATCAATTATAATGATATAATTGTGGCTTCTACAGGGGTTATTGGAAAATTCCTGCCCATGGATAAGGTAGCAAATGGGCTGCGTGGAATAAAAAAAGAGCTTAGCGTAAAATCTGATGTTGCAAAGGCAATAATGACTACGGACCTTGTTGAGAAAAGCATAGCAGTGAAAGTTGATAATGCCACTATAGGTGCGATTGCAAAAGGCTCCGGGATGATTCATCCGAACATGGCTACGATGCTTTGCTTTATAACCACTGATGCAAAAATACCCTCAAAAAAATTATATTCCCTGCTAAAAAATTCAGTGGATAAATCTTTTAACATGGTTAGCGTTGACATGGATACAAGCACCAGCGACATGGCTACAATAATGGCAAACGGAATGGCGGGAAAAGTCAATGAAAAGAAATTCCAGGATGCTCTTGATTATGTATGCACCCATTTGGCAAAAAAAATAGCAAGGGATGGGGAGGGAGCTACAAAGCTCATCCAGGTCAATGCAAAAAATGCAGCGACGGAAATAGACGCAAGGAAGATAGCGAAATCTGTTGTAAGCTCAAATCTCGTCAAATGCGCTATCTATGGCAATGACCCGAACTGGGGCAGGATACTGTGCGCTATGGGGAACTCAGGAGCAAATTTTGATGAAAGCAAAATTGATGTTTACTTTGATAATGACCTTATCGTGAAGAATGGCACCGGAATAAATTTTGATTATGAGAAGATAAAAAAAATAATGGGCAAGGAAAAGCTTGACATAAATATAAGCCTAAATAATGGGAATAAAAATGCTACTGCATATGGATGCGATATGACTGAGGAATATGTTAAGATTAATGCGTTATATGCTACCTAATAAAAACTATAATCTCGACACAAAAAACACAAAACAATTCAAAAACAAAAACTCAATATCAAATTAATTCAAAAAATGAATAATAATACGATAAAATTGAGATAATACAAAAAAAACAAACTTTAAAAGTCAAATAATTTTCAAAAACAAAAAACTAATCTAAAAAAATAAATCGACAACCATGGCAGAATACAACGAAAAAACACAGGTGCTCATAGAGGCTCTGCCTTACATAAAAAAGTATGGCAATAAGATAGTTGTGATAAAGTTTGGCGGCAATGCAATGAACAAAATAAGCCATCTGATAGAGGATATAGTGCTCTTGAAAAGCATCGGCATGAATCCTGTAGTTGTGCATGGCGGCGGCCCCGAGGTTGATGCAGAGCTGAAGAAGCGCAGCATAATTCCAGAATTCATTGGCGGGTTGAGGTATACGGACCAGACTACCATGGAGATTGCAGAAAAAGTTTTCAATAAGCTGAATGATACTATTGTTGAAAGCATTGCTGCTCATGGCGCAAAGTCCATGAATGCAAACGGCTACATAAAAGTCAAGCAGAAGAGCAAAAAATTAGGGCTTGTTGGCGATATTGTTAGCATAGACAAAAACAAGTTGCTTAGCTTCATTGCAGCTGATTTTATTCCGGTAATATCCCCCTTAGGGAAAGACAAGGACGGAGAAATATACAACATAAATGCTGACACTGTATCCTCAAGCGTTGCTGTCGCTTTAAAGGCCGAAAAGCTCACAATCCTTACCGATGTTGACGGTGTAAAGCTTAATGGCAGGATTGTTTACCATCTGAACTTCAAGACTGCAAAAGATGCGATTAAATCAGGTTTCATAAATAAAGGAATGATACCTAAAGTTGAGGCATGCATGCACGCAGTAAGGAATAAATGCCCTAAAGCCCACTTGATAAATGGATTGACGCCACATTCATTGCTTTTAGAGATTTTCACGGATGAGGGGATTGGAACGGAAATAGTAAGATAAGTTTTCGATTCATTCAAACCCTATAAAACTATCAACATTCAATAAGAAATAATTTATAAAATATTTAAAATAAAAAAATGAATACTAAAAAGGCAATAGATTTAGAGAAAAAACACATTATGCAGACTTATACTAGGCCCAGCTTTGTAATAGACCATGGCAAGGGATGCTGCCTATTTGATAAAGAAGGGAAAAAGTATATCGATTTAGTTGGGGGCATAGCCACCTGCATACTTGGGCATGGGAACAAAGGATTTGCAAAAGCGGTAAAAAAACAGGCCGAAAAGGCAACAAACCCCTCAAATCTCTATTATAGCGAAGAGCAGGCAATGCTTGCAGAAAAGCTTGCAAAGCTTTCCGGATTGGAAAAGAGCTTTTTTTCAAATTCAGGAGCCGAAAGCGTGGAAGCAGCGATAAAACTTACAAGAAGGCATACAAAAAAATTTGGAGTAATTGCAATGAATCATGGCTTTCACGGAAGGACTATGGGCAGCTTGTCTGCTACATGGAAAGAAAAAATAAAAGCGCCATTCCGGCCTCTTCTTGAAGGATTTAAGCACGTTGAGTATGGAGATGCAGCTGCAGTTGAAAAGGCAATAGACGGAAATACGGGCGCAATCATAGCCGAACCGATTCAAGGGGAAGCAGGCATAATCATTCCGCCATCCGGTTATCTGAATCAGTTAAGGGAGATATGCGACAAGCATAATTTATTGCTTATACTCGATGAAATCCAGACAGGATGCGGCAGGACCGGAAAATTTTTTGCATTCCAGTATGAAAAGATTAAGCCGGATATAGTGCTGCTTGCAAAAGGGCTTGCGAACGGAGTTCCAATAGCTGTAACCTTAGCCAAAGAAGAAGTAGCTGCAAGCTTTGAGAAAGGGGACCATGGCAGCACATTCGGGGGAAATCCAGTTTCCTGCGCTGCTGCAAATTATACCGTCGAGTAAATCAATAAAAATAAGCGTATGGAAAATTCATCTAAGCAAGGAGTGTACATCGTTAAAAAATTAAAATCCCTGAAGAATGATAGGATTAAGGAAATACGCGGGAAAGGACTGATGATTGGAATCACTATAGAAGGCAATGCAAAAGAGATTGTAACTAAGTGCAATGATATGGGGTTGCTGGTAAATTCGCCGGAGGAGAATATATTAAGGCTGCTGCCTCCATTGACAATAGATGAAAAAACAATTGACAAAGCGATAAAGATACTTGGCGGAGCATTGAAATAACTAGTATGACTTAAGTTCCATTATACTAACATAATAATTAATTTAAAATAGAAAATTAAAGTAAAACCAAAAGCAAAACAATTCAAAGCAAAAACTCAATAAAAACAATGCAAAAAACCCGATAACGGAACGATATAAAAAATAAAGCTAAAAAATTAAATAATTTTCAAAAATAAAAAAATATAGTTCAACAAATGGCCAAAATAAAAGCAGCAATCATTGGAGCAGCCGGATATTCTGGCTATGAACTGATTAAAATACTGGCAAGGCACAAGAATGCGGATCTTGCAGTTTTAAATAGCCGAGGCAATGCAGGAAAGGCAGTAAAAAGCATGTATCCAGATTTTTTCAATGACAAGCTCAAGTTTACAGGCATTCCGATAGAGAAATTAGATGCGGATGTTGTTTTTCTTGCAGTTCCTAACGGTATTGGGATGGAGCTTACTCAAAAATTAAAGTCAAAATGTAAAATAATTGACTTGAGCGCAGACTATCGGTATAAATATACCTCTGCTTACGAGAAAGTTTACGGAATCAAGCATATTGACAAGAAGGCAAAGCGGGCTTACGGGCTACCAGAATTATTTCGAAAAGAGATTAAAAAAGCAAAGATTGTCGGAAATCCAGGGTGCTATGCAACTGCTTCTGTTCTAACGGCGCTCCCGATACAAAAATTTGCAAAACATATAATTTTTGACTGCAAGTCCGGATATAGCGGGGCTGGGGTAAAGCCTACATACAATAATGACCCAAAAAATTATACTGACAACATCATAGCGTATAAATTGTCCAATCATAGGCATAAATCCGAGATAGAGCAGTTTATTAAAACAAAACTATCATTTACTCCTCATGTTTTGCCTACATTTCGGGGGATTATGTGCACAATGCATGCAATATTGGATAAAAAAATGGATTCAAATAAAATCAAGAAAATCTACAGGGATTACTATAAAAATGAGCCATTTGTAAAAATAATTGAAGGCAAGATTCCGGAACTGCATGATGTCCAGAATACGAATTACTGCCTTATCGGCGGCTTTGAGATTGATGATAATAACCAGTTAGTTATTGTTTCTACATTAGATAATTTGCTTAAGGGAGCTGCCGGTCAGGCTGTGCAGAACATGAATATTATGTTCGGGTTGGATGAGAAGACGGGGCTTGGATAGTTTATATTAAAAAAAATCTATTGCTGAGGTTTCTACTCAAAGACAGGAAGCTGAGAAAAGTTTAAATAGGGAAACTGGTTTAAGTGGTAGTAATGAACTGGGGATTAATAATAGAACTATTCGTAACATTTATGTGGATTCTAGCAATCTACAAAATAGGCAGGTGGATTTACAAGAAAGTCAAAAACAAACTCCTATCCAAAAATATGAACAAAGGATAAGTTCTAAAATACAAGAATTTCAAACAGCTGGTGAAACATTAGCAACTAGCGGACAAGAAAATAAATATCCTTTTCAGGGAGCTGCTCTTTCTTTAGGTTATTTAAGTTTAAAAGGAACGAGAGCTTTTACTTCTATATATATTCATCCAGTCCAAGCAATTACTGGAATCTTTAAGCCTTCTACTTATGTAGGGATATATGAAGGATTCAAAGAAGAACCAATCGCAACCGCAATAGAATTATTTGCAGGAAAAAAAGCTTTTGATGCTTTTGCTTCAAAACCATTCTTGAGATAGACTATATTAGACATTTACTATATAAATTTTTTCATGGTTTTAATGCAATTTTCCTTTAGAAAACCTTATAAATGCATAATTATCCTCTTAAGCCATGAAGAGTGAGTTCAAAGACAAGATTATTGTTGGGGTCATAGAGAAGGTTGTTCTGCTTTCAAGTGATGGCCGGAACAAGGAAGTAGAAGCTAAGATTGATACTGGCGCGAGCAAAAGTTCAATAGATTTGCAGCTTGCATCAAAGCTTAATCTTGGCCCCGTAATAACCTCAAGAATGGTAAAATCTGCGCATGGCAATAAGCTGCGGCCAGTAATAGAAGCTGAGATAATCCTCGCTGGAAAAAAGATGAAATCTGAGTTTACCTTGGCTGACAGAAGCCACATGAGGTATAATGTGCTTATTGGAGTCAATACCTTAAAGCACGGCTTCCTTGTTGACCCGTCAATAAATACAAATAAGATAGAAAGTAAAGCCAAATAAATCGAATAGTCCAAAAATTATCATTCAATAATAAAAAGTATAAACCAAAAATCATGGTTTCAAAAGTAACCTATACTCACGGACAATAATAATTGAGCCAGCGGAAAGCACTTGAAAAGCAACGGACAAACTGTTTTGCTTTTCGGTGTCCCTTCGGGACAACAGACAGTTTTGAATTGCTTTCCCGGGTTTCCTTACGGAAACAATAGCTGCCCGTTCGTAATACTTGCAACTTTGTTGTAAGCTACGAATGAAATGAGTATGAGTAAAGGGCCCATATCTTTGCTCAATAATTTGTGCCTTTTACCATACTCAATAAAAAATCAATATAAAATTTAATAAATAAAAAAAATAACTAAAAAATGAAAGCAGCAATATTATCTCTTGGAAGCAAAAGCAGCCTCTGGGTTTTTGGGGCGATGAAGAAATACTTTGATGAAGTTGAGAGCGTGAACATTAAGGATGTAGAGGTAAGGCTTGGCGGAAAAGACATCTCAGTGTTATACCACGGGAAACCACTGAAGAAATATGACTGCCTTTATGCAAAAGGATCTTTTAGATATACTGCACTTTTAAGGTCAATAACCACTGCTTTTTACGATAATTGCTATATGCCGATAAAGCCGAATGCATTTACAATAGGGCAGGATAAGCTTTTGACATATTTAGCATTGCAGTATCATAATATTCCGATGCCTGACACATATGTGGTGCCGTCAGTAGCCGCAGCAAAAAAAATACTTGAGCAGGTAAACTACCCAATCATAATAAAATTCCCCCATGGAACTCAAGGCAAAGGAGTTATGTTTGCTGAGTCTTTTGCAGCAGCCTCATCAATGCTCGATGCGATTGACACTTTTCGGCAGCCATTCCTTATACAAGAATATATTGAAACGGATGGTTCGGACATAAGGGCAATTGTCGCAGGAGATCAGGTCATAGCCTCCATGAAGAGGAAAGCAGTAAGAGGAGAGAAACGAGCAAATATCCATGCAGGCGGAAAAGGAGAGCCATTCCTTCTTGATACCCAGACTAAAAAAATTGCAGTCAACACTGCAAAATCCATAGGAGCTGAAATCTGCGCAGTTGACATCCTAGAGGGTGTGAAAGGGCCTGAAGTTATCGAGGCTAATCTAAGCCCCGGGCTGCAAGGTATAACTTCTGTAACAAAGATAGATGTTGCTGACAAGATTGCAAGCTATTTATTTGAAAGAACAAAAGAGTATCTTGATAAAGGCAAATCCGCTACAAAAGTATTTGCAGATTTAGGAGTAGACCATGCTGAGAAACCTATATCTGAGCAGCAGGTCATCACAAATCTCGATTTCAGGTCAGAAAGGATTCTTCTGCCAAAGATATCCTCTAATCTCGCAAAATTTACGGAGACTGATGAGGTTGTTATCAAGGCGCAGAAAGGAAAAATCTCGCTTGAGAAATATTAAGTATACCCTCTTAACGAATATTTTTTAAAACAAGAACTCTTTCTTTAACACAAAAGTCTGGTTTCTTTCAGGCCCTACAGAAACGATGCATACCGGAATTCCCAAGAGCTTTTCTATCCTGGCCACATACCTTCTTGCAGGTTCAGGAAGATAATCAAAACCTTTTGCCTTGCTTAGGTTCTCTTTCCATCCAGGCATTTCTTCATATATCGGCTTGCAGTTCTGCAAAACAGCAAGATTGGTTGGGAAATTTTTAAGGATTTTATCCTTGTACTTATACCCAACACAAATCTTTATTTTTTCAAAGCCGGAAAAAACATCCAATTTAGTCAATACGACAGCATCCATTCCGTTAATCATTGCCGCATATTTGCACATAACAGCGTCAAACCATCCAGTCCTTCTTGGCCTGCCGGTTGTAGAGCCGTATTCAACTCCATTCATCCTCAGGAGCCTTCCCTGCTTGTACTCACTTCCTTGATTGGCTTCGGATGCTATTTTTCCCATTAGCCTGGCAAAGCCTTCCTCGCTCAATGCAGACTTTAGGTCTTTATAGCTTTCTTCTTTTTCCATCTCCTGTTCAGTGCCAAGCTCTGTCGGCAATGGGCCGTTTCCGACTCTTGTTGTGTATGCCTTAGCAACTCCCAAAACTTTGTCTATTCTGCCAGGTCCAATGCCTAAGCCTGTGCAAATTCCGCCGGATATTGCATTTGAAGAAGTGACATAAGGGTAAGTTCCATGGTCGATATCCAATAAAGTTCCTTGCGCCCCTTCGAATAATATTTTTTTATTTTCGTCTAATAAATGATTAATCAGATAAGTGGTGTTTTTTACAAATGGCATTAATTTTGCGTCTTTGCTTTGATTTATGTAATCCACTATCCTTAACCCACTCCTTGCAACCTTGTCGGTGTATGCGGGGCCTATGCCTCTGAAAGTAGTTCCTATGTGGGCATTCTTTTCTCTGTCCTCAGTGATGTGCTTTTCCAATATTGTATGGGCATTGTCGCTTACAACAAGATTGTCGGGATTGATATTGACTCCCTTTGATCTTAGGTCTTCTATCTCCCTCATCAAAACTTTTGGGTCAATGACCACTCCATTGCCTATAATGTTTATCTTTGACTTATGGAGGATTCCGGAAGGTATAATATGCAGAATTGTGGTCTCATTGCCTATTTTTATGGTATGGCCAGCATTATTGCCGCCATTGAATCTTGCCACCACATCCGCTTTCTCTGCGAGAAAATCTATAATCTTGCCTTTGCCCTCGTCACCAAATTGAGAGCCTATAACTGCAATATTTTTGACCATAAAAAATGAGAAAAATACTATCTATTTAAAGATTTCGAGAATGGGGCGATTAGTAAAATCTAATAGGCTTTTAGCGTCTTTACTTGCCTTATTATCCAATTTGCAATTATCAATCATCTTTATTTTACCGTTAAACTATGCCCTTAAACCAATAACATTTAAATACAAGCTAGCTTACCTTAACTATTGTTAATAAGGCAGTAAATAACCTAATTAAACGGTAATTGCAATGGTTCAGGAACAAATCCAAAAAATAACAAAAGACACTACTATAGGGGAGATTGTTGAGAAGTATCCTCAGGTAGTTGAAACTTTGATGAGCTATGGGGTTCATTGTGTTGGGTGCCATGTCAGCCCATTCGAAAGCCTAGAAATGGGATTCAAAGGCCATGGAATTGATGATGGTGTAATAGAAGACGCGGTAAAGAAATTAAATGAAATGATTGAGAATACACCTTTAGTTCAGGAATCAGATAGTAAAGAGGCATCATCTGAGAATACAAAAATAATTGTTACAAAAAAGGCAGCAGAAAAGATTAAAGAGCTTATAATTCAGGAAAAGAAGAAAGGATTGAGGATTTCTGTTGTTCCGGGCGGATGCTCCGGCTACCAGTATGGGATGGAGCTGGATGACAAGGTCGAGGCTGATGATATCACCATAGAGGAGCAAGGCATCAAGATTTTTGTCGACAAGGCAAGCATGAGAAAATTGAATGGCTCGCATGTCGACTATATTGAGAGCCTGCAGGGAGCTGGATTTAAGATAAGCAATCCACAGGCAAAGTCAAGCTGCGGATGCGGCAGCAGTTTCGGTTAACTCAATATTTTATTATTTACTCATTTTATTTTTACTATATATCTTATACCATCACAATTAAAAAATAACCGCTATTCAATAAACTAAAAGCAATTTAAAAAATAATTATAAAATAAAAATGATGCACTATATATGCACTGGCGGATGCAAGGGAGTTTTTCCTATGGCAAAGAGCTGCGGAGCTGAAAGCTGACCTAGGCATGGAAAGCCGTTGAGGCCTTGTGATTGCAGCGACAATGAGATGATGGGGCTTTTGAGAATTAATTTAAGCCACTTCTTGCAGCTTGTCCAAAACATTCAGCACTTTCAATAAATATTCTTTCTTGATTAAAATCAGCAGTTCAGGAGCAGAGCTCATTATTTCTGCAATATTAATTCCCTCTGCATTGAGGCTTGATGAAACTATTGCAACAATTCCCCTGGCATTCTGGGCTTCGCCTGCAAACTGCAGGTTTACCTCGACCAAATTCTTTGACAATGAAATGTACTCTTTTTTATTGAAAATTTCCTCGAATTTATCCAGGTTTTTATCATCAATGATTATAGTAATGCTCTGCTCTGCCTGTATTATCCTGATTATCTCTCCCTTTTCTATATCAATAATTGAATTTAGCTTGCTTATATTTTCAAGGTTTTTTCTTGTTTTTTGCAATTGAATATCCACAATGTTGCTTCTAGTTGTAACCTTGATTTTTGGGAATATTTTTTTCAGGCCAGTATCCTTTTCAGTTTTTTCATTCTGCTTGTGCCTTCTTATTGCGCTTATGACTGCGTCTAAGTTATTATTTTCAAGCCCAAGATTTAGGATGATATAGCGCGCCAAAGCCCGTAAGCTGACTATATTTTTGAAAAGGGCTTTCTTTACTATGAAGTCATTGTCTAAAAAGCTCTTGACTTTTTCCGTTATATTTTGTGCCATAAAAGACCTAAATGTGTCTTTATTTATAAATTTAACTACTTTCTGTCACAATATTTATATACTTACATAAGGGGCTTGTAGTATGCAACAACTAAATGAAATCGGCAATTTTGACGATAAAATCAAGAAAGCAAAAGCTGGCAGCATAATTCCGATAGTTGAAACTTTGCCTTATGCCTTGGAACCGGTGGAGTACTTTGCCAAACTTTCCGATTATGGGAGGAAAAAGCATTCTATACTTCTTGAATCTGCTGATATAGTCCGGAAATATGGAGAAAAAAGCCTTGGAAGCGCAAATCCCTGTTTGATGGTAAGGGGAAAAGGCGAGGATTTTGAGATTACAGCATTGAATAAACTGGGAATAAAATTTATCAAGTTCCTTAACGGTGATTTTGATTTCTGCGATAAAATCACTTATAAAAAAAATAAAATAATTGGAAAATTAAGCCCAAAAAGAAGCCTCGTAAGCGAGGAAGAAAGATTAAAATTAAAGAATCATATGGACATAATAAGGAAGATTGCATTTAAATTCAAGCCAGTTGAAAAGCCGTTTGTGCCGTATGCCGGGCTTTTTGGCTTTATCTCCTATGATTTTATAGACCAATTCGAGAACCTGCCAAAAAATAAGGAAGATATGATTCAGGATCCTGATTATGTGCTTTATTTTTTGGACAATTTATTTTTGATTGATCATAAGCAGAACAAGACTCATCTTATCGCGAATGCTTTAGTCACCGGAAATGAGAAGGATTTGTATAAAGAATGCATTTCTAAGCTGAACAAATACAAAGAAGCAATAACAAAAGGCATACCTAAGAAAAGAAAGTACAAAAAGTCCAGGCTAAACATTCAGAGTGATACTCAAAAAGACGAGTTTGTTGAAAAAGTAAAAAAAATAAAAGAGCATATCAGGGCGGGCGATATATATCAGGGGGTTATCTCGAGGACAATTTTTTCAAATTTCAACAAAGAACCGTTGGATATCTACCGGAAGCTTAGAAAATTAAATCCAAGCCCATACATGTTCTACATAAATGACAGCGATGGCATACTATTGGGCGCTTCCCCGGAGATGAGCCTGAGAGTGGAAGGAGAAGACAGAAAAACAGTTGAGATAAGGCCAATAGCCGGGACAAAACCCAGAGGCTTCATAAAAGGAAAAATCGACCCAGATTTGGATTCGAGATATGAAGTTGAGTTGAAGATTGACATAAAGGAAGTTTCCGAGCATACAATGCTTGTCGACCTTGCTAGAAACGATGTTGCAAAAATATCTGATCCTGGGACCAGATACGTTGATGAGCCGTTTATAGTTGAAAAATATTCCCACGTCCAGCATTTAGTTTCCAATGTGAGGGGCATTTTAAAAGAAGACCTTGATGCGCTGCATGCATACATGGCAACCATGAACATGGGAACATTAACCGGGGCTCCAAAAGTTGAGGCCATGAAATTGATGCGGCTGTATGAAAAAACAAAAAGAGGCTTTTATGGCGGCTCAGTTGCCTATATAACGCCGAGCAACGATTTAGACAGCGCTATAACCATTAGGTCGATACGCATAAAGAAGAATAAAGCTTACATTAGATCCGGAGCAGGAATAGTGTATGACAGCGATTCTGAGAGTGAATATATGGAAACGGAAAGGAAAGCAGCTGCCTGCCTAAAGGCGCTTGAGGATGTTTAAAATGGAAACATACTCACTACCGTTCGCAGCTTCCATTTTAAATAGCACTATTGAGGGGTATGTTTAAAATGGAAATCCTGATGATAGATAATTTCGACTCTTTTACTCATAACCTTGTAGATGAGTTTGAAAAAAGAGGGTGCAAGGTTCATGTTTACAGAAATAATATTGGTATGAGCAACTTCAATAAACTAGCGAGTAAACTAAAGCCAAAATTAATCATTATATCGCCTGGGCCAAGCACTCCAAAAGATGCCGGAATTTCAATAGAAGTAATAAAAACTTATGCAGGAAAAATACCTGTTTTTGGAGTCTGCCTTGGGCATCAAAGCATAGTAGAGGCTTTTGGCGGTGTTGTTGACAGGGCTCCAGAGGTTTTGCATGGCAAGCCTTCCAAGGTAAAGCATGATAATGAGACAATATTCAAAGGACTTGAAAATCCGCTGCAGGTTGGCAGGTATCATTCGCTTGCAGGCCTACAAATCCCTGAAGAGCTGGAAGTAAGCGCAAGGAGCGAAAGCAACGTCGTCATGGGCGTAAGGCACAAGAAGCATTTTGTTGAGGGCGTGCAATTCCATCCGGAAAGCATATTAACGCCAAGCGGCGGATTGATAATAGAAAATTTGCTGGCGATGATTAAATAAAACCCACTAATAAAACCCAATAAAAACAATAAAAAATCAAACTTTCAATAAAAACAAAATAAATCAGTTTCAATAAAAATACTCAAAAATAAAAAACAAAAAAATTATCAAAAAAAATGATACAGGAAGCAATAGCAAAACTTGTTGAAAAGAAAAACCTTGCACAAGATGAAGCAGAGCAGGTAATGAACGAGATTATGGAAGGCAAAGCCACAGATGCCCAGATTGCTGCTTTTTTAATCAGCTTAAGGATGAAAGGCGAAACGATAGAAGAGATTACGGCATGCGCAAAAATAATGAGGGAAAAATCCAGCTCAATTAAGCCAAAAGTTGATTATCTTGTGGATACGTGCGGCACTGGAGGCGATAAGTCAGGAACTTTTAATATATCGACTGCTTCTGCTTTTGTCGCTGCCGGAGCCGGTGCCGCTGTAGCAAAGCATGGCAACAAGTCAGTAAGCTCCAAGTGCGGAAGCGCTGATGTTCTTGCAGCTTTAGGAGTCAATATACAGCTAGAGCCAAAAATAGTGGAAAAATGCATTGAAGAAACTGGCATTGGATTCATGTTTGCTCCTATATTCCATCCTTCAATGAAATATGTCATGAATGCAAGAAAAGAAACAGGCGTCAGGACCGTTTTTAATATTTTGGGGCCGATGACTAATCCCGCAGGCGCAAAAAGCCAGGTAATTGGGGTGTTTAATCCTGCCCTTACTGAGGAGATTGCAAATGTTATGAAAAACCTCGGCAGCAGGCATGTCATGGTTGTTAATGGAGATGGCCTGGACGAGATAACCATCACAGGAAAAACAAAAGTCGCGGAGCTAAAGGACAAAAAGATAAGGGCTTATGATATAAATCCGGAAGATTACGGGCTTGGCATAAGCGCTTTAAATGAACTTCTTGGGGGAGATGCGCAGGAAAATGCAAAGACAATAATCTCTATATTAAAAGGCGCAAAAGGCCCCAAAAGAGATGTGGTTTTGCTGAATGCAGGCGCTGCCATATATGTATCTGGCAAAGCTTTGAGCTTAAGGGAAGGAGTAGAAGCTGCCAAGCAATCAATAGACTCAGGAGCAGCATTGAAAAAATTAGAGGCATTAAAGGAATTTACCAACAGGAAATAAGCAAAAAATTAATCTTAAATATCTATCTTAAAAAATGATAAAGGAAATAATCGAAAACAAGAAAAAGGAAGTAGAAATAAGCAAGAAAAATATGCCTTGGGATAGCTTCAAAGCCAAGCTAAAAAATTCAAAGCTGGATTTTAAAGCGGCACTATCAAAAAAAGGATTAGCGCTAATTGCAGAATTCAAGAGAAATTCTCCATCAAAAAACATAAAGGAAAAAGGCTTGGACATGAGGGAAATTATAGGAGTATACAATAAATATGCAAGCGCTATTTCAGTTTTGACCGATAAAAAATTCTTCAATGGAAGCCTTATGGATCTGGAAGAAGCCAGCAAACTTACTAACCTGCCATTATTGAGAAAAGATTTTATTATAGATGAATACCAAATCTATGAGTCAAGATTGCACAATGCAGATGCCATCTTATTGATAGCTTCGATATTAACAAATGAGGAAATTAAAAAATTTATTGAAACGGCAGGAAAATATAATATGGGCTGCATTGTAGAGGTGCATACAGAGGAAGAATTAAGCAGGGCTCTGGACTGCAATGCAGAAATCATAGGCATAAACAATAGGGACCTGAATACATTAAAAATTGACACAGGAACCACGTTAAGATTGGCAGGAAAAATCCCAAAAAATAAAATAACAATCAGTGAGAGCGGCATTTCATCAAGAGATTATGTTGAAAAAATAAAAACAAAAGTTAATGCAATCCTTGTCGGTTCATATCTCATGAACTCGGATGGTATCGAAGAATCAATAAAAAGCCTGATAAGGTAAGAAATGACAAAAGTAAAAATCTGCGGAATAACGAATTATGAGGATGCGATGGAAGCTGCCAGGCTGGGAGCTGATTTTATAGGATTAAATTTTTATAGAAAAGTTCCGCGATATATTAAATTAAAAGAAGCGAGGAAAATTGCCAGAGATACTCCAAAAAAAACCAAGAAAGTTGGAATCTTTGTCAATAGCACGCTAAACAACATAAAAAAAATATCAAAGGAGATTGGCCTGGATTATATACAGCTGCATGGCAATGAAAGCCCTGAGTTTTGCAGGGAAGCAAAGAAAGCCACCAAAAAAAAGATCATAAAGGCAATAAGGGTCAAAAGCAGAAGATATTTAAAAAAAGTAAGTGATTTCGATGCTGATTTTTTTATTTTTGATGCATACAAAGGGGGGCATTATGGCGGCACTGGAAAAAGCATTGATTTTAGCCTGCTGAAAGGCGTAAAGGAAAAATACTTTTTGTCTGGCGGCTTAAATCCCGGCAATGTCAGAAAAGCAATAAAAAAGCTGAATCCATTTGTGGTCGATGTTTCGTCAGGGGTTGAAAAAAGCATTGGGAAGAAAGACCATAAAAAATTAAAGGCATTTATTGAGGCTGCAAAATGAAATCCTTAGGCAAATTTGATGGATATGGCGGAATTTTTGTTCCGGAGACTTTAATGCCTGCTCTGGAGCAGCTAGAGGAAGCCTTCTCAAGGTCAAATAAGGACAGGAAATTTAATTTAGAGCTGGATAAATTGCTGAAAAAATACGCTGGAAGGCCGACGCCATTGACTTATGCAGAAAATTTAAGCAAAAAGCTGGGGTGCAGGATCTATCTGAAAAGAGAAGACCTTTTGCATACAGGAGCCCATAAGATAAACAATGCTTTGGGGCAGGCCCTGCTGGCAAAGCATATTGGCAAAATCAGAATAATAGCAGAGACCGGCGCAGGCCAGCATGGGGTTGCAGCCGCGACTGCAGCAGCAAAATTAGGGTTGAAGTGCGAGATATACATGGGTTCTGTTGATATCGAAAGGCAGAAATTAAATGTCCATAAGATGAAGCTCCTTGGAGCAAAAGTCAATCCTGTCGAGACTGGCGGCAAGACATTAAAAGATGCTATCAATGATGCTTTAAGAGACTGGACTGCTAATGTGCAGGACACTCATTACCTGCTTGGCTCAGTCTTAGGGCCGCATCCTTACCCAACAATGATTTCGCATTTTCAATCAGTAATAGGCAAAGAGGCAAAAAAGCAGATCTTGGAAATTGAAGGAAAACTGCCAGATTTTATTGTAGCATGTGTTGGCGGCGGAAGCAATGCAATCGGAATATTCAAGGAATTTTTGAATGACAAACATGTAAGATTAATCGGAGTAGAGGCAGGAGGCTTAGGCATAAATTCCGGAAAGCATGCGGCAAGATTTGCAGACAAGGAAAAAGGCAGAGTAGGCATAATGCACGGCACAAAAACCTATATTTTGCAGGATAAATACGGCCAGATAATGAACACTCACTCAATTTCTGCTGGTTTGGATTACAGCGCAGTAGGCCCTGAACATTCCCTATTAAGAGAAAAAGGAATGGCAGAGTATTCGTATGCAACGGATAAAGAGTGCATTGAAGCTGTCAAAATGCTTAGCATGGAAGAAGGCATCATTCCGGCATTGGAGTCAGCGCATGCGGTAGCTTATGCAATAAAAAATGCAAAGAAACTGCAAGGCAAAACAATAATCATTAATTTAAGTGGAAGGGGAGATAAGGATATGGAGACGATAGTTAAGGAATTGAGATTGGAGTGAACAGGGGCATATATTTCCCTTGATATTTAATTCAAAATAAACAAAACAAGCAATCGTTTTCATGCATCCATCAAAAAGTGCAACAATAAAAAAACAAAAAATAATCATTCAAAAAATCACTTAGAAAAAAAATAATCAAAATAAAATGGCATCTTACAAAGAAACTTTTTCAGAACTAAAAAAGAAAAAACACGGAGCTTTGGCAGCTTTTACTGTAATTGGGGATCCAGATTATAAGACAAGCATTGAGATTGTAAAAAAAATCATCGATTCCGGGGCTGATATTCTGGAATTAGGGCTTCCTTTCTCTGATCCGATAGCAGATGGCCCTACAATACAGGCGGCAGACATGCGAGCTTTAAAGAGCGGAATGAATACTGACGAGGCATTTCATTTTTTAAAGGAAATAAGGCAGTATAATGGAAAAATTCCTATTGGGCTATTGGTCTATGGCAACCTGATATTGCAGAGGGGCATTGATAATTTCTATAAAGATGCTGCAAAATCAGGAGTTAATTCAGTTTTGGCGGCAGACATTCCCATTGAGGAAGCAGATGAATACATTGAATCTGCAAAACGGAATAATATTGGCACTGTTTTTATTGTCAGCCCTTTAACTCCTGATGAAAGAATTGAAAAAATTACAGATAAGACAACTGGATTCGTATATGCTGTTTCAAGGCTTGGCGTTACAGGAGCAAGGGCAACATTAGAAAATTCAACATTGGAAATGATAAAAAGAATAAAGAAAAATACAAAAACCCCCCTATGCGTGGGATTTGGAATAAGCAAGCCTGAGCATGTCAAAAGTGTCATTAAAGCTGGAGCTGACGGAGCTATTATCGGAAGTTCAATTGTGCATTTGATTGAGAAGAATTTAGGCACAAAAAACGGAATTCTAGGTGAAATTGGAAGCTATATCGGCATTATGAAAGCTGCAACAAAATAAAATTAGCTATATATCCACCACAACCCTTGCCAAATAACCCCTTTCCTCTTTCTTAACCTCAAACTTATGCATGGTTATTGCTTTAGGGTCAACCTTTAGCTCCTGCGTTTTGTAGTCTATGCTATCCCCATTTAGGGCAGCTGCCAGGATAAATGCTCCATTTTTTTCCTTGACATCAACTTTGCATGAATTGAATACCATGGCTTCAGAATCCTTGAAGAACAAGATTTCATCCAGGAATTTAAACATCAATGTTTCAAGGTCATTTTCTTCAATCTTGAATTTTTTTATTGTTTTTTTCTCAACTTTTTTCGGCTCGGCCATTATGTCAAAAACAGCCATGCCAGCGCTCTCAAACAGCTCGTTTAGAGTTTTGCCTCTAGCCTCAAATGCAACATCCGCTGTAGTCAATCCCTCTATAAATTTGTATGGCATTTTTTAATTTATAGTATCGTTTTTTCCAGATCTTTTATTATTTTATCCTTGGCTTTATCAGCATTTTCCCCTATAAAAACAAGTTCAGTGCTATCAGTCTTGAAGGCTTCAAAGTCAAATCTTCCAGCTACATAATTGAACAATAAGTCACCTTCACTGGATTTAATAAATCCCTTGGCGCGGTATATATTTTTTGGCATGTTTTTGATAAAATCTTCAAATTTTTCCCTGTCTATTATTTTTTTAGTCTCAAAATAAAAGTAACTTTCCTTTGCCTCATGGACTTTGTGTTTTTTTATATTTTTTTTTGCATTTATTCCGAATAAATATTCATTGCCGATTTCGCTTTTTTTTGCCTTGAAAATTACTGCAGTCTTATTTATTAATTTAAGTTTGGCTTCAACTTCCTTTAATTGCCCCTCATTTACTAGGTCAATCTTATTAAGCAGGATTATATCCGCTATTTCAAGCTGCATCTTTCCGGTATGCCCTATTGTTGGGAATTTTATAATTGCGTCTGCATCTGCTACTGTTATTACTGCATCCAGCCTTAACTCCGGAAGATTATCCTGTATATCCACAACAACAGCATCAGGCTCTGCTACTCCTGTAGTTTCTACCACAATCGCATCAGGATTTGTTTTTTCAATTATTTCCTTGACAGCCTGCTCAAATTCCCCGGTTAGAGAACAGCATACACAGCCGCCCTGCAGCTCGACCATATTAACATTTTTGCCCCTTATTATCTTTCCGTCTATATTTATCTCTCCAAATTCATTCATTATTATGGCCAGCTTTCTGTCTGTGCTCTTTAGGATATTTCTTAATAGGGTTGTTTTTCCTGATCCAAGGTAGCCGGTTATTATTGTTATGGGGGTTTTCATTTTTTATACCTACTTTACAACAGCTTCATAAAAGTTATCTTCGCTTACAAGAATTGCTCCAGACTTTTCTGCCTCTTTGCGCTGCTCTTCGGTATTATAGCCCCATGTTGCGAGATAGCATTTTACCCCAAGAGGAAGGACTTTTATAAAATTCTTCAGTTGGTCATCAACAAAATATAAGTCCTCAAAATTTATTTTTAATTCATTCTTGATTTTTTCTATATGCACTTTTTTATCCGAGCCGGAAATGGAGTCAATTATAATCATAGGCTTGATGCCGTATTTGCCGCAAAACGCATCTATGGTGAATTTTCTATTATTTGTGGATATTGCCGGAGTATTACCCAGCTTTTTTATCGCCGTGATTATTTTTTTGTATGGCTTTTCGAGCTCAAGCCACTTATCGAGATTGTTATCAATCAATCTTTGCCTTTCCTCATAAAAAAATCTTATAAAATTTCCATGGATATTATCTTTGACCTTATCCCTAATCCTGTTGTAGCTTTCCTGGTCAGGCATATTTATATTATTTTCAACAATATGGGCTATGACGTAGTAGCAAAAAGCATCAATGACATAGGGCCTTAGCCTCTTGTACTCATCAACGGTTTTTTTATGTTTTGCAGCCAATGCGTTAAAATTGTCAAAAGTGAATCTTTGCCCGCCAAAAAGCTCTGTTTTTTTGTTAAATTCAAGGTAAGAATTAAACCCTACAAACAGGCATTCCATCTGCGAGTCTGCCATCACTCCGTCAAAATCCAAAACCAAGACTTGTTTCATGATGATAAAGAAAAATTAAGGGTTTATTAATGTTGGTCTATTATTCTGCTGGGCTGCCAGAGTCTGCGCTTTGCGGAGCGCTTTCAGAGCTAGTTTCTGCATTTCCGCCTTCTGAGTCAGTTTCTCCAGGGTTTTCATTATTTTTTGCACTTTCGGTAGATGTTGTATTATCTCCGCTATCTTTCATATTTTTTGTTGCAGTTTCTCCAAGTTCAGACTCTAACTTGTTTGCAACATAATCCCTTGCTTCCTCTCCAGCCAATCCTTTTTCTTTTGCTTCGGAAATATATTGCTTTACCATGCCTTCCAATCCTGATTGGGATAAAGCTCTTGCAGAAACATTCCCACCTTCCTGCCACCTCAAGGCATAATCTCTGCCTTCTTTAGCCAATGCCCTATAATAAGTTGCAATTTTTTCCCTTACTTGAGATGCCCTTTCTCCGAAGAATTCTGCTAAAGCTGCTCCGATGCCTGCCTCTATTTTCTTTTCACTTAATCCTTTTCTATGATCCAGAACATGGTAAATCTCATGATATAAGATGTAGGCTTTTACAAAATTTACTGCTTCCTCGCCGCTTAGCCCCTGTTTTCTCGCGATATCAGAAGCTTTTCGATAAAGATTAACGTCAGCAACTAAGACTGCTACATCCTCGCCGGTTTTTGCATCAGTGCCACTATAAGTCGCTGCAATGGCCTTTTCTAGATTTTGAACGCCAATTGCTGTTATTTCCCTAGCATGCCCTAAGCCTATTTCCTCCAAGAATTCCAGGTAAGCTTCTGTCTCTGGGTTAAAGCCGGGCCGTTCTTTTAATGGATTAGTGAATATAATCTTCCTTAGATCCTGCTCTAAATTTCTAATCTTAGAGATATAATAGCCGACTTTGTTTAAAGGAACTGCACCGACTAGCATCTTGATTGGGACTTTTACATCTGTCATGCCAAATTGGCTGTAATCTGGAGTATGTTCCGGCAATTCAAATAAGCTTATTCCTGGATGGGGCTTGACATATTCTATTGCATGGCTTCCATTTGTCGCTGCAAGCCATCCGCTAAAATTCTCAGCAAGATCATCTCTGTTGATAGTCATATTTGGGCCGTAGGTTTTCCAATCGCTTTTAGGAATGGTGATTTTTGCGCTTGCCGAGTTGATTAAGTAATAATCTCCCATTTGCGTTACATGGAAGCCATAGTCCATTAATGCTTCCCATGTTTTTGCGCTTGAGAGATTGTGGAAAGCAAAACTTGGAGCATAAGTAAGGCCAGAAGATGCTTTTCCGGGATTGTCTCCTTTGGAGAAATCTTTAAAAGTACCCTGATAATTAGGTCCGAAGTAATGCTGGGTTTGAATTGTTCCATGTTTTATTCCAAGGCTTGGCTTAAGACCTATAGGGCTATTGCTACCTGAACCATGTCCAGAGCCAGAACCATTGTTTAAGTCCATTTTTACACCAAAGTTTACTATTGTAACCATTTAGAAGTGGTAAAAGTAGTATATAAAGGTTTCGGTTTTTAGACATTGTCCTATAGGCAAAATTAGGCTATAGGAGATAAAATACGGATTTGTTCTTATCCAGGAAGAAATTAGGCAGCAGAATAATTCTTATGGTCGTTCTTTGTTACCAGGATTATCTTATTGCCATCAAGATCGTGGAAATGATCAGAGTGGATTACATTATAGCTGTACTTGTAGGCAAAGTCTCTTAGAACCTCTACTTTAGAACTTATGACGCTGTCAATTATCTGGGCATGGTCTTTTAGGCTTCTAACCTTGTTCGTATTAATATCTTGGGCCAAAACTGCAATCTTATTTGATAACTCTGCTGTTGAGTCTATTAATGACTGGAAGACCGTATCCAGCTTTTGAGCCAGCACCTTGTGAAGTGTCTTTCTCGTCCTGATATTTGCTAGTGCATTGTATATTGTTTCTGCTTTTCTTTTGTGCGCAACCACGCTCAGTATTGCAGAAGTTTGGTATTTTATTTTTGGATTAAAATTCTTCGCATAATTTTTTACAAACTGGTAATGCTTGTCTGCAATAGCCAGCAGCTTTTTTAATATATCTTTATGCGCATTATTTTTTGATATGCTGGAATTGACTCTTTTGCCTAATAATTTTTTGCCGTTCTTTAGCTCCCTCATTAATGATTCATGAGTTTGCTTGTTAAGCCTATAAAGCTTAACCAAAAGAAATAGCACCTTATCCCTTAAGTCTTTGTTATAATTTTTTGATAAATTATTGATATGATCTGCAATCAACTTTTCTTTGCCTAATGTTGATACCATGTGGTCAATTTTGCTGTTTATTGCCTTGTCGATATAAACCTCGCTGCTTCGAGCTAATTGCCTCTCAATTTTTTCAATTATTGAATCTGACGATTTTTTAATTGTGTTAATGGTGACCACCGCCTCCACCACCGGCGCCAGGTACTTTGTAAGCTTCGGCCAATTGCCTTTGCCTGAGCAATGTTTGAGCTAATTGCCCCGGGTTAGTTGCGGCCGCCACATAATCGTCTCCACCTGCCTTTTTGGCAAGCTCTTTGCCTGCTGCAATCCTTTTGCCAGGATCTAAAGAATTCAATCGCTCGACAGTGCCTTCAAGCCCTGCTGCGAAATATTTGCCTTCAGTAGCATCCCTAGCTAATTTATTTGCTGTGTCTATGTCGCCATGCCTCAAAGCCGAACGGAATTGGACATAGTTTTCTCCAAGTTCTGCTCTTAAAGTGTGGGCTAGCATTGCTGAATCTCCTTTTCTGCCCCCTAAATAATCGATTGCAAATTCTTCAACCCTGGCTGTTAACTCTGGACCAAATACATCAGTAAGATACTTTTTTTGAGCTCTGGTAGAACCAGTTCCTTTTTGTATTGCAGGTTTAGCCGTTTTCCATGCAGCGTAAGGCTCTGTTTGTCTGTCTAGTTCGCCTATCAGCTTTGTGACTATATCCTCCCCACCATGAGCTCCTGCCATAAAAAGAATTCCGTAGGTTTACTAATATAAAGCTTTCGATTTTTAATCAAGAAATGTTACCACTATGGGTAAATTTACAATTATTCTAGAATAAAGAAATTAAATTATGGATGTGCAGGTGCTGTAGGAGTTATATATGGCCCTCTTAATCCTTTTATTTGCCTTAGTGTGCCTATGTATCCCCCTATATTCTGAAGAACTGCCAAAGGATTATTGCCTCCTATGGATTCTGCGGCGTGCGTTGCCCATTTCATCTGCTCATCTGGGCTTAATAATTGTATCCTTTCAACAGTTGATTGAATTTTTGCAAGATAACTGTTTCCAGTAAAAGCATTCTTGGCAAGCGATAGCGCCGTATCAATGTCATCAGTCCTGATAGCATCTCTGAAAGGCGAATAATTATCACCTAAAATATTTCTCATTTCATGGGCATATTTTTCTTTAACTGCTTTATCCCTTATATCTCCAAAATTAGTTCCTGCAGCTGATAAGTACAGTGAGGCAAATTCCTCAACTTTGTCTACAATAGCTGGGCCTTCTACAGCCTCTCTGGTATATGTATTATTTATTAAATCAGAGGCAGCCTTGATTTTATCCTTTACCGACTCAGCGTCAAATCTAGGCTGAGTTATTTTATCAACTGTCCCCCATAAATCCTTAACAATTCCTTCTAAAGCCATTTTTCTTGTAAATCCTTGATAACTATTTAATAACTATTGGAGAGTAATCACACTTTAAAAAAGTTTCGTTCTAAGGGTTAAGTAAGATTAAGTGATAATTTTATTACATTTGCAGTAAATTCAATATGTTCGCTTTGCGAACCATGTTTACTGCTCGGCAAAATTGCCTGCCACTAATTTTGCCTCGCTATTGATTACACTTATGCTTACTAACACACAATACCTTACTTAACCCGTTCTAAGACTTTCAATAATCAGGCCTTCTCAAACAACCCAGCAACTTTATCTTTTCCCAAAGCCAGTATAAAAGGCGCTAATTTAGGCCCTCTATCTTTATTTAACAGCACATTATACGCAGCCCTGAAAAAATCAGTATTCTTGATTCCAACTTTCTGGCATATATTGTAAAATTCATTGAATAGGTCCTGCTGCTCCCAGTCTTTTTGCTTTAGCTCCTTGGCCAGCAGATGCAGGGCTTCTTTTTCCTGTTCGGTAATCTTTATTCCTTTTGGAAATGTTTCCTGGATGGTAAACTTGATGTCTTCAGGGGCATACTTGCCCAGCCAGTTCTTGGCTAGCTGCAATCTTTTCTCCAGTCTTCCTACATCAGGATTATTCAAGCTTTTCCTGTGGATCCATCCTTTGGCGTGTAAAATAGCTGCCAGGTCATGCATGGGAATGTCAGGAAAGGTCTGGACAGCAATGACAGCGTTCGAATAATTCAATTGAACTGGCATCTCTTGCGGCATTTCCCTTATCTGCGAGAATTTATACAGCTCAATCAGCTGCCTGTTTCTTTTTTCCAAGGACGATTTTTTTCCTTTGCTCTCAAAAAATACCTTTTCAGCTTCCTCATACCTATCCGCCAGCAGGAAAAATTTATTTGAATGCAGGTCAAAATTGATGACTGTCTGAGGCTTGTAGGATATCATCATAAACCTTAATAATTCAGGCTCGGCAAATTCAAGCCAATCCCTCAATGAAATTACATTTCCTGCTGATCCTGATAGTTTATGCCCATCTACTACTAGAAATTCAGTAGGAATCTGGAATGGAGGCTCGCAATTGAAGATGTATTTGCAGAATGCCCTCCCAGTATCAACTGAGCTTCCTGCTGCGAAATGGTCTTTTCCCCCAGTTTCAAAAGTAGTGCCGTGTATTTTCCAGGTGGCAGGCCAATGCAGTCTCCAGGGCAGTTTTGCTTTTCCTTTAACTGGCTTTATTTTACCCACATGCCTGCATGCTTTTGCATACTCCCTATCCTGATTGCAGATATATTCCACATATTCTCCGTCCCAGGACATTACTTTTGTAGTAGAAGACCTTCCGCAATTCTCGCATACAACCATGATAGGGAGCCAGTCTTTCGGCTTGTCAGCGTTTGTTATCTCTTTCCATAACCTTCTTATATCCTCTGCTTTGTTTAGGACAGCTTTAATGGCATCGTCATACAATCCTTCTTTATATGCTCCATAAGAAGACCTTACTTTAGGAGCAACTCCAAATTCTTTAGCAACCGGAACAACCCCGTCAGCAAAATAATCGACCCAGGATTTAAAGCCTTTGACCGGGCTTGGAACATCTTTCAAGGGCTTGCCGAGATACTGCTTGAATTCTTCCTTGTTTAATTCAATGCCTTCTGGTATCTTATCGAAATCATCAAAATCGTCAATTATCAGGTTTTGCTCTGCTTCTATCCCTTCTTCCTTAAGCCTCTTGGCAACGAAGGATGGGATTAGCAGTTCAGCCCTTGAGTTCCCTATGTGAAAGAATCCGGAAGGAGTCCACATTCCATCAATAACATGTTTTTTTATCTGCTTTTCCTTAAGAGCATCTACTACTTTCTCAATCCAGACATAGTAATCCAATTCCTGATTTTTGTTCAGGGCTTCTTTGTTTTCTTTATCCTTTGGATGTTTATCCTTGCCATCAACCATTATATCCTTAGGAACAAATTTGGTTATTTAAATATTTGTGTAAATCCTTATCCAAAACTTTAAAAATACCTTTCAATAACTTGAGCTAAAATGGGCGGGAGGGTAATCAATGTCGGACTGATTGGATGCGGGACTGTAGGGGCAGGAGTAGTAAAATTGTTCTCCGAAAAGAATTTCAACAATGTAAAACTAAAAACTATTGCAGTCAGGGATATAAGCAAAAAAAGAGATGTTAATTTTTCAAATATAGTCCATGATGTGAATAAAATTCTTAATGATTCGGAGATAGATATTGTAGTTGAGCTCGCTGGGGGGTATAATCCTGCGAAAGACTATATCCTGCAGGCAATAAGAAATGGAAAGCACGTTGTAACTGCAAACAAAGCAGTCATATCTGAGTATGGCCCTGAAATATTCGCTCTTGCTAAAGAAAAAAAAGTCAATGTCGGCTTTGAAGCTGCAGTTGCCGGCGGCATTCCGATAATAAACCCCCTCCTTGACCAGCTTAGCCTTGGTAACATTTCCAGCATTATCGGAATATTGAATGGCACAACTAATTTTATACTTACAAGAATGTCGGAAGGAATGGATTACGAAACTGCATTAAAGATAGCGCAGGAAAAAGGATTTGCAGAAGCTGACCCGACATTTGATGTTGAAGGTTTGGACGCTGCGCAGAAGATTGCTATCCTTGCATCTTTGGCTTTTGGAAAGTGGATAAATCCGAAAGAAGTCTATACGGAAGGCATTTCAAGGATAAGCCCTGTGGATATAGATTATGCAAAAGATTTAGGCTATGTCATAAAACTGCTTACCATAGCCAGAAAAACAGAGAATGGAGACGTAGATGTAAGAGTCCATCCTGCGCTGATAGACAAAAATCACAGGCTGGCAAATGTAAAAGAGGAATTTAATGCAATTTACATACAAGGCTCTCCTTTTGAAGAATATTTTAATGTGGGCAAAGGCGCTGGGCAAGGGCCAACAGCTTTCTCAGCTTTTTATGATATAATCAAGATTGCAGAGATGATACAAAACGGAATTGCGAGGCAAATTAATATTAATGGAAAGGCTGTTGGGATTGCAGACCAGAATAAAATTGCAACAGAAGGCTATCTAAGGCTTTATTTGCAGCATGTTCCTGGAGCTTTGCACAGCGTGCTCGGGGTTTTAGCCAAGCATAAATGGAGTGTAAAAGACAGCATCCAGAGGAGCGGGCCAATGCATGAAGTTATTGTAAACGGGGTAAAGTGCCTGCCAGATATAATAACGCACGAGCCTCTTTCTTTTGGAGTAATTAAAGACACGCTTCCTGAATTAGAGAGCCTAAAGACAGAGAACGGAAAGCCCATACATGGAAAGCCTTTCTATATAAGGGTGCAGAGATAAATAAATATAAAGGATTATTCTTAATCCTAAATATATCCCTTTGCCTTCAATAATTCTGCAGTTAAAATTGCCCCCCCGGCCGCCCCCCTTATTGTGTTGTGCGATAAAGCTACAAATTTCCATCCCATGATTGGATCTTTTCTTAATCTTCCCATTGCGATGCCCATTCCATTCTCAATATTTCTATCTAGCTTAATCTGCGGCCTGTTGTCATCATTGAAATATTTGATGAATTGTTTTGGCGCATTGGGGAGATTTAACTTAGATAATGGATTGTTATACTTCTCAACAGCTTTGATGAACTCGTTCTTTGTTATTTTCTTGCCTAATAATATTGAGGCGCTTGCCATATGGCCATCGCTTGCAGCTATCCTTATGCATGTTGCCGATATCTTTGGCTTGCTGGCGAGCTTTAACTTTCCTTTCTCAATCTTTCCCAGGACTTTCATTGGCTCTTTTTCAGACTTTTCCTCTTCATTGCCGATAAAAGGGATGACATTGTCTACCATCTCAGGCCAGCTTTCAAAAGTCTTTCCTGCACCTGATATGGCTTGCAAAGTTGTAACTTCTATCTTTTTCGGCTCATACTTTTCTAAAGCTTTTATTATCGGGACATATGATTGTATTGAGCAGTTTGGCTTTACAGCTATCAATCCTTTCTTCCAGCCCCTATTCTTTCTTTGAATGCCAATCAATTTCACATGCTCAGGATTTACTTCCGGCATCATCATTGGCACATCTTCCGTCCATCTATGCGCTGAGTTGTTTGAGACTACTGCAACATCTCTTGAAGCGTAGTCCTCTTCAATCTTTTTTATTTGTTCTTTTTCCATCTCCAGCGCAGAAAAGACCAGTTCAACTTCGTCAGCTATCCTATCCATATCAGATTCGACTTCTCTTATCGTAATATTCCTTGCAGAATCCGGAATATCGCCGCCAACCACCCACCTTGACTCAACAGCTTGTTCGTAAGTTTTTCCTGCGGACCTTGGAGAAGCAGCCAATTCTATTACCTGGAACCATGGATGATTCTCAAGCAAAGAAACAAATCTCTGCCCGACCATCCCTGTCGCTCCTAAAATCCCAACTTTTATTTTTTTAGACGCCATAATACTCCTCATGCAAAATCTTTATTGCTTTTTCAGCATCCTTGCCGTCTACTATAAATGTTATGTTTATCTCCGATGCTCCTTGAGAGATAACCTCAATGTTGATATTATTTTTTCCCAAGACTGAAAATGTTCTTCCTGCAACTCCCGGCGTATGCCTCATACCTTCCCCCACAACGCAGATTACTGCCTTGTTTCTCAGAACTTCGACTTCAGCAATCCCTTCCAGGTCCCTCATTATGCTTTCGAGATTGTCCTCCTTGTCAATAGTCATCGAGACAGAAACTTCTGTTGTTGCAATCACATCAACGCTTTTTTTGTATTTGTCGAAAACCTCGAAAAGCTTGGCCAAAAATCCATAAGCCCCGAGCATCCTTGTTGAATTTACATTAATTAGTATTATACCGGTTTTTTCAGTTATTGCTTTCACTATCTGCGTGTTTTTCTTGACATCCTTCAATATCGAAGTCCCATTCCCTTTCGGATTGAAAGTGTTCAATACCCTTACAGGTATATTCTTCTTAACAGCTGGTAAAATGGTTTTTGGATGCAGGACTTTAGCTCCAAAATATGCGAGCTCGGACGCTTCTCCAAAGGATACCTCCTCTAATGTTATTGCATTAGGGACTATCTTTGGGTCAGTTGACATAATTCCGTCAACATCTGTCCATATCTGTATCTCTTTGGCATCAATTGCGCTCCCTACAATAGCTCCGCTGTAATCAGAGCCCCCTCTTCCAAGTGTTGTTATCTCCCCAATTTCCGTTTTTCCGATAAATCCGGTTATAACCGGGACAACATTCAATTTTGCTATGCTTTTCTTCAATGCAATAAAAGTTCCATCAAGAGGCTCGGCATTTCCAAAATCTGCGTTTGTGACAAAGCCAAGCTCCCACGAATTAAATGCCTGGGACTTTACTCCAGATGCATTTAACTGTGCAGCCACGATTTTTGAGGACATCCTTTCTCCAAAAGACTGGAATAAATCAAGGGTCCTTAAATCTAATTTTTTGCCATTGGCATTTTTAATTGTTTTTTCCAGCTCGTCGAAATCCCTTTTTAGGAGATTTTTATCAAGGCTTAGCTGCTCAAGAATAGCATAGTGCATATTCTTTATCTCTTCAAGCTTCGCTGCCCCTTTGTTTTCTTTTGCTAGATTTGCTAGCTCTATAAGCCTGTCAGTTACCTTTTTGACAGCAGAAACAACAACAACTGGCTTTTTGCTCAGATTTGATTTGACAATATCCGCCACGCTTCTTATTTCATTAGCTCCGCCTATGGATGTTCCTCCAAATTTCATGACTATCATTTTAGATGCCTCCTAAGCCTTTCTGCAGCTTCCTCTATACTCTCCCTGCGGCCGAAAGCGCTGAATCTGGCAAATCCTTCCCCCTGCTGGCCAAATCCGACGCCAGGAGTTGTAACTATATTGGCTTTTTCCAAAAGATATTCAAATATTTCCCAGGATTTTTTCCCTTTTACTTTAGCCCATATATATGGAGCATTATCTCCTCCGTAAACTTCACATCCGCACTCATTTAGGGCTTTTCTTATTATATTTGCATTTTCCATGTAATAAGAAATGGTTTGCTTCATCTCCATCAGGCCTTCTTTATCCAATGCCGCTAATGCGCCTTTTTGCGCTATATTTGAAGCTCCATTGAAAAGCGTGGTCATTATCCTGCTCCAGTCATTCCTTACCAAGCTTCCGTCATCAAACTTAAGATTATTCGGCACAACAGTCCATCCCAATCTTACTCCGGTAAAACCAATTGGCTTTGAAAATGAGCTTACTTCTATTGCAACTTCCTTTGCTCCAGGCATCTCATAGATGGATTTAGGAAGATTTTTATCGCTGATGTACTCTGCGTATGCGGAATCAAAGATTATTATTGACGTATTCTTCCTTGCATAATCCACAAGCTCCTGCAATTGCTTCTTTGTGGCAACTGCCCCAGTTGGATTATTCGGAGAGCAAAAAAATATCACATCTGCCCTTGGAATCTTCTTTAAGTCAGGAAAAAAATTATTTTCTGGAATGCAAGGCATATACACTATATTGCCAAATTGTTTTCTTGAACCGTTATAATTTCCAGTCTTCCCGTACATTACACTGCTGTCTATGTAAACCGGGTAAGCGGGATCTTGCACAGCTATTACTGCATCATTGCTGAACAGCAATTGAATTCTTCCAATGTCCGGCTTTGCCCCGTCAGAGACAAAGACTTCTTCTCCTTTGATCTTGCCGCTATAAAAAACAGAAGCAATCTTTTCCCTTAGGGCTGTCATGCCCTGCTCATCGCCATATCCAGTATAGCCTTTTCTTGTTCCCAATTCAGCTGCAGCATCAATCAGGGCTTTGCCTATATGCGGTGTGATTGGCTCTGTCGTGTCTCCTATTCCAAGGCTAATCAGCTTTGCTTTTGGATTTTTTTCCAGGAAAGCCTTTTTCCTCCTGTTTATTTCAGGAAAAAGATAGCCAGCCTGCAGTTTTGCGATGTTCGGATTTCTTTTTGCCATGTTTTATTTTTGTAGTTTTATTTTTTATGGTTTTTTTATTTGAGTTTGTTTTTTATTTATTGAGTTTTTGCTATTGTGCTTCCTTTTGGCTTTGTTGAAAACCTCGCTTCGCTCTTGGTAGCGCCGGTTCGCTTCTTTATGCCGCAACGATATGAGGCGGTCCCTCCCCGTAAGGGACTTCCCCCCTCCACCTTTAGTGCCGCAAAATAATGCACCGCTCACAAATTGACGCTACCATTCATTTTCAACAAAGCCTTATTTTTTATTGAAACATTTTTAATTGATTAAAATCCAATGTAGCAAAATAATCATCTGCTGTTTCTGCTCTTCGAATCTGCATCACAGAGCCGCCCGGCCTTAGCAGCAATTCTGCTGACCTCAGCTTTCCATTGTAATTAAAGCCCATTGAATGGCCATGAGCGCCAGTTTCATGTATGACTAAAATATCTCCAATCTTTACTTCTGGGAGCGGCCTGTTCACTGCAAACTTATCGTTATTTTCGCATAAAGAGCCGGTAACGTCATACATCTTTGTCGTTGGAGTGTTTTCTTTTCCAAGGACGGTTATATGATGATATGCCCCGTACATCCCTGGGCGCATTAGGTTTGCCATTGATGAATCTACCCCGATATAATCCTTGTAAGTGTGCTTTAGATGCAGAACAGTTGTAACCAAAAATCCATATGGCCCGGTAATCACCCTTCCGCATTCAAGGTATATCTTTAGGGGATCAAGATTATTTGGAACAATCATTTCGTCATAAACCCGCTTTATTTTGCGTGCAAGATTTTCATAATTCAAGGCTTTCTGCCCTGGCTTGTAAGGTATACCAAGTCCTCCTCCTAAATTTACAAATTCCAAATTGATCTCCAGTTTTTGTTTTATTTCTACCGCCAGCTCAAAAATCATCCTTGCTGTTTCCACAAAAAAATCAGGATTAAGCTCATTGGATATCACCATTGTATGCAGGCCAAATCTTTTTACTCCCATATTCTTGCACATTTCGTAGCCCTGAAAAAGCTGTTCTTTAGTAAATCCATATTTTGCCTCCTTTGGATTGCCAATTATAGCATTTCCAGTCCTTGCAGGCCCGGGGTTGTACCTAAAGCAAATTAGTTCCGGCATTCCTTCGTTTTCTTCTAAAAACTTTACATGGCTAATATCGTCTAGATTGATTATGGCACCCAACTCCATTGCTTTTTTATATTCGGAGGCAGGGGTGTCATTGGAGGTAAACATTATTTCTTCCCCCTGCAATCCGATACTTTCAGCCAGCAAAAGCTCAGGCATTGAACTGCAGTCTGCTCCAAAGCCCTCTTCTTTTAGCATCTTCATTATGAAAGGGTTTGGCAGGGCCTTTACCGCAAAATATTCCTTGAATCCCGGAAGTATTTCAAAAGCCTGCCTAAACTTCTTGGCATTCTCCCTGATCCCAGACTCGTCATAGACATGGAATGGAGTAGGATGCCTTCTAGCCAATTCAATTATTTTTTCCTTCGTAAATGGCAGTGTTTTTTGGGTCATTTATTTTTCACTCTAAGCTTTTTTCCCATGATATTAAAAGAAAGCTTAAATTACCTCAAGCTCTTCTAAAATTCCCTTTAATTTTTCCCTATTTTCCTTCTGCATCCCGCAAATTGGAAGCCTGTAAGATTCTGAAATCATTCCTTTCATTGCCAAAGCTGCTTTTACCGGAATTGGATTTGTCTCTATAAAAATACCCTTGAACAACGGCATCAATCTGTTGTGCAGCTCTTCTGCTTTTGAAAAATCTTTAGCCAGGCAATAGTCTGTGAGCTTTTTTATTTCTCCAGGAATAATGTTGCCTGCCACCGAAATAACTCCCCGGCCGCCCATCTTCATCAAGGGATAAGTCATGTTATCATCTCCGGACAGCACATCAAAGGACTTAGGCAAAGTTTTCAACACATCCTGCATCTGATTTATGTCTCCGGAGGCTTCCTTGACTGCTATGATATTCGAGTGCTCTCTTGCCAGTCTTGCCAAAGTCGAAGTTTCTATATTGACTGCAGTCCTTCCTTTGATATTGTAAAGTATTACAGGTATATCCGCTGCCTTAGCGACCGCGCTGAAATGCCTGAACAACCCTTCCTGGGTTGGCTTGTTATAATAGGGGGAAACATGCAGGGTTGCATCTGCTCCCAAATCTGCCGCCATTTCGGTAAGCTCGACAGCATGCTTTGTGGAGTTGCTTCCTGCTCCAGCTATTACCTTAGTCCTTCCGTTTGCTGTGTCAATAACAGTCTGCACGACTATTTTATGCTCGTCATGCTCTAAAGTAGGGCTCTCTCCAGTAGTTCCGCAAGGCACTATCCCGTCTATCTTATTCTTGATCTGGAACTCGACAAGATTCCTTAAAGCAGCCAAATCCAGGCTTTCATCTTTCCTGAATGGAGTGACGATTGCAGTTATTGCACCCTGAAACATTTTTTTCCTCCGAATATTTTTATTAAATTTTTTTGATTTATTTTTTTTGTTTTTGAATCTCCTATTTAATAATGGTTTTCATCATGTCATCTATACTATAAAATCCTTTCTTGCCCTTTATCCATTCAGCTGCCTTTACTGCTCCTGAGGCAAATCCCTGCCTGTTCTTGGCAAAATGCTTTATTTCTATAAAATCTGCTGCGCTGTCAAATCCCACAATATGAGTTCCTGTTATTGTTCCGGCCCTTGTGGATGATATATGCAGCTCATCAGGATTTATCTTCCTCTTAAGCTCTTCTGTGGCAATTTTTTTTTTTCTTGAAACATTGTCAAGTATTATCTTCCCGGCCATGACGGCTGTTCCTGAAGGGCTGTCTGCCTTTTGGCTATGATGGAATTCATGCACAAAAATATCATAATCGCTGAACTTGTCCATCATCCTTGCAGCATTTTCTATCATCCTAAAATAAAGATTCACCCCTATTGAAAAGTTTCCTGACCATATGATGCCTATTCCTGCGTCCTTTGCAATCTTTTTTACTTCTTCTGTCTTGCTGTACCATCCCGTCGTTCCAATCACAATATTTTTTTTGAATCTTGAAATTTTCCTTATGTTGTCTACAACACTATTCGGATGTGTAAACTCCACGCATACGTCTGCATCCTTCATCGATTGCCCGTTAATATCTTTAAATTGCGCATTAGGCTCGCTTGGGTCGATTGTTACTGCATGGATTCCTCTAGCTCTGCACATGCTTTCTATCTCATGCCCCATCTTTCCGTAGCCTACTATTGCTATGTTCATCTTTGACCCCGGCGTATTTGGATTTACTTGTCTAAAAATTCCTGCATTATATCAGTGAAGTCTGCATTAATCTCTAACTTTTTTAGGTTGTCTTTGCCCATTTCTTTCACCCTTTTAACTCTTTCTATATGATTAATGGAAACATTTATATATTATATAAACATTGTGTTACTATAATAACAAAAAGACATGAACTAAAAATCAAAACTATGGTAACAATCAGCCACCTTGTGAAAAAATCAGTCAACGAGAATTCATTTCTGCTTGAAGCGATGAGCAAGAAGCTAATCAGCTACGGAAATCTTGCAGAGCAGCTAAGGCCCGGCATAGAGAAGGAGCTTGGCAAGAGCGTAAAAGAATCTGCAATAATAATGGCATTAAGAAGGCATGAGGAAGAGTTGGAAAATTTTGAGCAGAGCGTCAAGAAATTTAAGTTTAGGGGGGAGATAATAGTAAGAACCAATGCCATGGACTTTAATGTTATAAAATCCACCGCACTTCTGAACAAAATAAAAAATATCTACGGGCTTGTTGATTTTGCAAGAGGCGACACCCTGAATATAATCCTTGGAAGCAACGAAGTCAGCATTGTGACTAATGAAAAATACAAGGATAAGCTTACAGATTTCCTAAAAGGAGAGAAAATATTGAACAGGGAGTTTGGGCTTGTTGCGCTGACCATAATATTTAATGACAAAAATTTCATAACAACTCCGGGAGTGATATTCAGCGCAATAAGGAAACTTGCATGGGAGCAGATAAACATCTATGAGATAGTCTCGACAATGACGGAGCTTACTTTTATTTTAAGCAAGAAGGATTCTATGAAGGCTTATAATGCGCTGCAGGAATTGATGGAGAAATAAAGCGAAATTTAGGATTATTCCTCTTTGTATGATATAGCTTGCGTGTTTTTTCTTGCAGGAAGATTAAGCCCCTGCTATTTTTTTCTTCTTTGTGCTAAAAATTCCGATGTTTTATCTTCCTGCCCATCCTGTTTAGCGTAAGTCTTACCCTTTTCAGACCAAACATTCACAGGAACATCACATCTCTCTGGATTATACTATGGCAAATCGTAAAAAACTCCTAAAACATATTTTCCCGCAGTTAGGATTGGGAGTACCATCTGACCTAATGCCAATTCCAGCCCTTTCGGACCTTTCACTATAGGGACTCGCAAAATTCCAGATACAGATATGAGCTTTGCTTCAATTGTAGCCATAATCTAAGAAAGGCAAATCGATTTAAAAATTTACTGAAAGAAGAATAAATGAGCCCAAGGGGATTCGAACCCCTGACCCCAAGATTGCTTTTGAACTTGTTCAAAGATGAACGTTGTTCACTAAGAGTCTTGTGCTCTACCAGACTGAGCTATAGGCCCATTAAAAATTTAGAATCAATATTTATTTAAAAAGTTAACTGAACTAAACCATCTTTAGTTTTCCGGCAACCTTATCAATTTTATCCTCCAAATCAGGCCCTGCTCCAAGGCAGGTTATTGTCCCTGGCTCAACAACAGTATGGCCTGCATCCTTTATCAAGGCTACTTTAATGTTTTCGTTTTCCAGCATGCTCATGTACTTGAAAAGCTCTTTTTCATCTGCGACTTTCAGAACAATTTTTTTGCTGCCTAGTTCGCGCCATTTTTCCATCAATTTTTTATCAGATTTTAAAGCGCATTCCAATGAAGCATGAGCTACCTGCACAGCTAGCTTGCCCTTCGGGAGCTTGAGGTCCTGCCTTACTAATATAACCTGCTTATATCGCATTTTCACATCTATTTTTTTATTTTGACTGAATAATAATTATCATTGCCTTCCAGCAGTATTTTTATTTTTCTATTATCCAATTTATAATCTTTTGCTTTGTAGCGGCTTCCATGAAAATGCAGGTTAGCAGCCTTGAGGTCGAGCCCCTTGCTAAGCGCATCTAAAGAGGCCAAGGGGCCGCTCCGTGAGATGCGACGAGCGGCTTTTTAGCTCGCCGCCCGCAATTCACCGGAACCTGGCCGATACTTTTAGCCCAGATGCAATGGGCTCGAAGCTGCTAACCCGTAGCGTAGCGGAGATTTTCATGGAAGCCCTTTGTAGCCACTTATGATTACTAATAAACATTTAAACAGTCATTTAACTGGGAATAAAATATGCCTGTCAAAAAAGAGAAAGGCTCTTATTTCCAGTATTCTGGTAAGACTTATCCGGATATCGAGCTACCGCGATGGATGGTAAACGAGGAAGAAGACTAAAGCTGCATCAACTTATTGTCAAAATATATCTTTGGATTTCTAAATACCTGGTCAAGATGGATTATTGCGAAAATGCTGCCGCCAAACCAATAATTGCTTCCAATCCCGACATGCGCTGTTCCTAAGACCTTGTCATCCACTATAGTTGCTCCAATAATCTGGGCTTTTGGATTTAATCCAATGCCAAGCTCGCATATCCTCCTTACGCTTCCAGGATGCTTGGCCACGGATGCAGCCCAGTTCAATGTGTTCTCAAGCTCCTTTGCTTCTTTCCCGCCGCTTATCTCGATTATGTTGCCTTCTTCCACTTTAAGGGTTATAGGCTCCTTTACAAGAATAGTGCCATTTTGGATTCTTGAGCTGCCATCGATGACAATCTTGCCTTCAACTCTTTTGCCATTCGGAGGAGCGTATACTTCCCCCGCCGGCAAATTGCCTCCTGAGCCGGGAGCAGCATAATTTCCATCTGCGGATATTCCATTAATGCCTTTTATATTGTAATACAGATCAGTACCTGCGTCTGTGGTTACATGCACTTCTTCAGCATCATCAAACATTTTTTTCAATTTCTCGTGCATTGCCTGGAGGGGCTTGTAGCTAATGTCTATTGGCTCTATAATCTGGGGGGTTTTTTCTGTGCCAAGGTCTCCAAGGCTCATTGCAGAAACAAACCTATGATTTTTTTTCTTTATCCACCTTCGGAAGCTTTTTCCAAGCTCGTTTATGTTTCCAAGCTTGTCAGACATGTTTAAGATGATAACATTGCTTTCAGGAAGGCTGGATAATGAGCTAACAACATCATCATTTGCAGTATCTCCTCTGCTTTTGACTGATTGAAGAACCAGCTTTGCATCAAGCTTCAATTGCTGGGCTGCGAGATAATAAGCTCCTGACATGACTGCCGCTATGTTCCTTTTATCAACTCCAATATCCCCTACCACAAGAATTTTCTCGTCCTTGACATTCAGGCATGAAGAAAAAATTTTTTTTATTTGAGAAGAAAACTTCTCGCATAGGGGAAAAATGTCCTTGCCCTTAAGCCAATTGAGGGATTCTACTGTCTCCATATCCTTTTCGTTTCCTTACAGGTTTTAAAAGGTTTTTGGTATGGGAAATTAAGATTCTCTTTAGGCTATTGCCAATAAAAACAAATAATTAAATAAACAGGATAGCATGAGTTGGGTTTATGATCAAAGCAATACTTTTTGACTTGGACAATACACTTATAGATTTCTGGAAGATGAAGCAGCAGAGCTGCAGCGCTGCCATAGATGCAATGATAGGGGCTGGCCTGAACATAGACAGCAAAAAAGCTTTTGCTATACTTTTTGGCTTGTACGATAAGCACGGTTTTGAGGAAAAGACAATTTTCCAGAAATTCCTGAAAAAAGTAGCAGGAAAGATTGATTACAAGATTTTAGCCAATGCCATTGTAGCTTATAGGAGAGTAAGGTCAGGTTTTTTAGAGGCTTACCCTAATGTAGACTATGTTTTATTGAAACTAAAGGGCAAAGGCATAAAGATTGGAATAGTCACGGATGCTCCAAGGCTTAAGGCGTGGATAAGGCTGGCTTCCATAAAGCTAAGCAATTATTTCGATGCGGTTGTGACTTATGAGGATACCAGGCGTTTTAAGCCTTCAAAGATGCCTTTCAAGGCAGCATTGGCAAAGCTAAATGTGAAAGCTGAAGAATGCCTAATGGTGGGCGATTGGCCTGAAAGAGACATCAAAGGGGCTAAGAAAGTCGGCTTAAAAACATGTTTTGCAAGATACGGCAATCCTAAAGTTAAGGAATCGAATGCTGACTATGAGATAGACAATATAAAATTAATACTTAGCATAGTTGAGAAGGAAAATGCCCATCATGCTCAATAATTCACTTTTTTCCCAAAGATTTATATATAATAATGCGACTTTCCACTTTAATTATTTGTAAACTAAACTTTTTGAGGTGAATGGAATGGCAGAAGGAAGATGTATGAAATGCAAGAAGCAGATTGAGATTAAGAACGGCAAGGAAGTTACCATGAAGAATGGCATGAGAGCAATGAAAGGTGAATGCCCTGCATGTTCAACAAAAGTCTTTAGGATTCTAGGAAAGGCAAAGTAATTCTAAATTATTTTTTTTATTTTTTCAATATATGCTCTTTAAGGATTATACAATGCTATAGAAATAACTTTATACAGATTTAGACATATATTTTAAGAAATGTATCCACCCCAACGAAGATATAATTCCCGGTAGGAGTGTATTTAAGTTTATGCTTTTCCCGTGTAGGCATTATGTATACTGGTATCTATTTAACTATAAACTTTAGAAATTTAGTGCTTATCATGCGGATGCTTTTCTTTTGAATGTGGAAAAAACTTATAGCTGACAAATTCGTAAAGGAATGCTATTGCCTTAGCTAAGATATAGATTAAAGCCAAAGCAAGCGTGACATAAGAGAGCATGAGCCTTTCGGAGATGAGCAATAGCTCTTTTCCAATTCCGGAAGTGCTGAAGATGAAGCATAATGCTGTAAGAAACATCGAAGCAAGATAATATTTTCCATTGCCTTCTTTTAGGTCCCTTTTGATTAGGTAGTATAGCGTTCCAATAAGTATAATGTTGATGAACAGTGAAACATAGCTGAAGAAAGTGAAAGCGAGGAATATCAGAAAGATTAGGATAACTATTCCAACAAGGATGAAAAGCTCTGCCATGCTCGAAAACTTCCTTTCAGTACCACCTACGGCGGTTTTGAAAAAAATGCGGAGGCCAGGACTTTCAAGATTGCTATACATTAACTGCATAACCTATCGTTCGAACCTGGGTAAGCACTAAGCTAACAGGTATCTTCTAATCATAGCGTGAGCTCATAATACCTTTCCGCCAGACTGACCTAAGCCTGTCCCGTTTGGCCACTCCGGCACCTCCGCATGAACATGAGTGAATATTTTGAATAATTTTATTTGATATAAACTAAAAGATGAGAAATTGACTACTTTAAAAATATTCTTATTTGTCTTTGTGCCAATTATAATCCCTCAATCTTGCACTCTTGCCAAAGCCGCATGAACTGCATTTGCTTTTCCTCACATGATATGCCCTTTTGCCGCACCTTCTACACTGAATCATATTTCTCATTCCAGATTTCTTGCCCATTGAGGCTGTTCCTTTCATTTTGCGTCAACCTTAGAAAGTTTTATTCCGGAGAAATAACAGTTATTGCGTCTCCCCTTATGAAGACTACTCCCAATTTTCTCTTCATCTCGTTGTCAATATACTCCTCAGCATCTTCCAATACAGCATTTACATGTATATCGAATGACTTAAGCTTGCCAACATATTTCCTGTTGTTCTTCAGCTCTACTATTACTCTTTTGTCCCTTGCTTTGTTTAAAGCATCTAAAGGCCTAGAAGGCTCGTTCATTGTAATACCCCCAATAATAAATAATACTATTAGAGTTTCGGTATTTGTATTTAAATGTTTGCAAAATTAGTTTACCACTCCCCAGAAAAAATAGCTTTTGCAAAGGGAAGGGTAGCGTCTTGATGTGAGCCCTTTTTATTTTTACAGCTAGCAAAAAGGAGATTGAATGAGATGCGACGAGCGACGTTTTAGCTCGTCGCCCGCAATTCACGGGAATTTTTGCCCTTGACTGAGACATTGCGAATGCGAACGGCGCTACCCCAAACAAAGTGAGCCTTTGCAAAAGCTGATAAATGGATAAATTAGAAATTTTTATAAAGCACCACTATATCCTAATCTTCTTATGGCATTATCACAATTAAGATCAACAAGAAAGCCTACCGGCGGCAGGTATAAATCCGGCTTCAGGAAGAAGAAGCTTTACGAGCTTGGAAGAGACCCTGCTTTTACCGGACTAGGGGCAAGAAGAGCAAAAATTGTCAGGGGAAGAGGAAGCAATCTTAAAGTCAGGCTTCTTGGCACCGATTTTGCTAACTTATTTGATCCAAAAACAAAGAAATACGAGCAGGCTAAGATAAAGACAATTTCCGGAAATCCTGCGAACAGGCATTTTGTCAGAAGAAATATAATGACCCGGGGGGCTATAATAGAGACTGACAAAGGCAAGGCAAAAGTCACTTCTAGGCCCGGGCAGGATGGGACTGTCAATGCGGTTTTGGTGCAATAATCACTTTAGAAGTTATAATCCCAAATTCTTATCAATCTCCTCTGCCATTTCCTTTAATTCATCGCAGGTCCTTCTAAGGTCTTTTTCGACTTCATCAATAAGCTCTCTTAATGTTGAGACTCTGAGAATGTAGCCTCTTTCAGCCTGCAGGACAATGCCTGCGCCAATTAATCTGTTTATGTGGTGGATTACTGTTCCACGGCTTAACCCAAGCCTGTAAGCTATCTCATCGCTGGATAATGGCTTCCCGAATTTGGCATTTTTAATAAGCTCGATGAAAACACGAAAACAGCTTTTATCCTTGTCCCTAAGGTTGAACAATCCAAGAGAGCTTCCAAGCCATTGCAGCTCTTCATTAATGTTCTTTTCAATTGGCTTCCTTATATTAAAAATAGTTATGCGCTGGAAATATCTCATGGAGCATTAAATGCCCTACATCTATAAATAGGTTTCCTTAAAGTATGTTCTTCAGCATAGAAATATTTATATATTCGTTGATGTTACATCAACAACGATATGTTTAAATCAACAAGCAATTTTGTATAAAAACAAGGTGGAGGTGGAAAAATGGCTGGAAAAGGAAAAGGCGGATGCGGATGCTGATAAATTTTTAATTTAATTTATTTTTTACTTTTTTATTATATAATCTAAATTTGAACAATAGGCGCAGGGTTATTATTGAGGCATTGGAATGAAAACTGAAGACAAGGAGAATGAAATCAAACCAAGCATTGAAGATACTGTAAAATCAGACGCGGATATTAAAGATAATGCTCAAAAAGAGAGCAAAGAAGAGGCTCAAAAAAATAAAGACCAAGAAACAGTTGCTGAGCTGGTCGATTCTCTGCAGAGAATGCAGGCGGAATTTGAAAATTACAAGAAAAGGGTTGACAAGGAAAAGCAGGAATTTGTCAAATACGCCAAGGCTGAGCTTATACTCAAGATTTTGAACACAATAGACACTTTTGAAATAGCATTGAAGAACACCGCTGACCATGAAAAATTTGTAAAGGGCATGGAGATGATACATGCTCAGCTGATATCCACTTTAGAGCCAGAAGGCCTGAAGCCAATCAATACAGTTGGGAAAAAATTTGACCCTTATCTTCATGAAGTCATGCTGAAACAGAAATCCGACAAGGAAAGCGGGGTCATTTTGGGGGAATTGCAGAAAGGGTACCTGCTTAACGGTAAAGTTTTGAGATTCAGCAAGGTTAAGATAAGCGAAAAGAATGAGCAAGAAAAAAAATAATTGATTATCTATAAAAAATAGACGGGATAAACAAAGAGCACAAAACAATACAAAAAAAACTCAATAACAAAAAAATAATAATAAAAACTGTACATAAAACCAATATTCAAAAAACTTCAATAACAAAACAAACAAAAAATAAAACTAAAAAATCAAAATAATCATCAAAAAATAAAATAAATCAGACTATCCTTTCAAAGAGGCATTGTGTTGGAAGAAAGCAAGGATGAAAATATATCATTGAAAAAAAACACTCCATTAAAGGATGTTTTAGGGCTCGGGCATCCTTGCAAATGCGGGGCATGCAGTATTGGGTGCCAGCATGGCAGCGGGGCATTGGTTCGGGAAGATTATCCAAGAATTGCAAAATTTTTAGGGATAATCGAAGAGGAGCTGAAAAAAAACTTTTTGGAGGAAATTGAAAAGTTCAACACAAAAAGGCACAGGCCAAAAATACTGAGAAAAGGCAAGCCATACGGCAAATGCATATTTTATGATGAAAAAATCGGATGCAAAGTCCATGAGGTAAAGCCTTTGGAATGCAAGCTTTCAATGGGATGCAAGCCTTATGGCGAGCAGATAAGCGTTTGGTTCATGCTCAATCATTTTGTAAACAAGGACGATGCGGAAAGCGTAAGGCAATATGCATCTTACCTCAAGACTGGGGGAAAATTATTGCAGGGCGCTGAGTTGGAAAATTTGATGCCTGATAAAGAAAAATTAAGGAAAATTTTGAGCTTTGAGATAATATAATTAATTCATAATTTTTGCACATTAAAACAAATTAAGCATTCAATAACAGGAACGCAATAAAAATTTCAATAAAATAATTTAAAAATATTCACTCAAAAAAAATAAACAATAAATGAATAAAAATAGCAGTAAAATAATAAGAATATTGAAAATTGTAAAATTAATGAAAATAAAAAATTAAAAGTAATGTATGGCAATAAAATAAAAATTGATGGAACCAAATAATGATGCAAATTAAAAATAATGAATAAAAAATAAGATAAAAACACTAATGGTGATGAAAAAATGACAGAAAAAACAAAAACAAATGCTAGGACAGAGCCCGGCACCCACTCTGTGGGGAAAGAAAAAATAATTGGGATAGATTTAGGAACAAGCAACAGCGCTGCTTCGGCATTGCAGGCAGGAAAGCCAACAATAATACCGAGCGCTGAAGGGACAACTGCTTACGGAAAAGCATTCCCCAGCGTTGTGGCGTTTACAAAAGACGGCCAGGTCCTTGTGGGAGAGCCGGCAAGAAGGCAGGCAGTTTCAAATCCTCAGGGAACAGTACTAGCTGCAAAGAGGAAGATGGGCACTAGCTTTAAATATAAAATACACGGCAAGGAATACACTCCCCAGCAGATTTCTGCTTTCATCCTGCAAAAGATAAAGAAAGATGCAGAAGAATTCCTTGGAGAGCCAATATCAAAGGCAGTGATAACGGTGCCTGCTTATTTTGATGATAACCAGCGTCAAGCAACAAAAGATGCAGGAACAATAGCAGGATTGGAAGTTGTAAGATTAGTCAATGAGCCTACTGCAGCTTCAATGGCTTTTGGCTTGGATAAATCTGATAAAGAGCTAAAAGTCCTGGTATTTGACCTTGGGGGGGGCACTTTAGACGTAACTATAATGGATTTCTCACAAGGAGTTTTTGAAGTCAAGAGCACTTCCGGAGACACTCAGCTGGGCGGAACAGATATGGACGAGACTTTGATGAAGTTCATCCTAGCCGATTTTAAAAATAAAGAAGGAGTGGATTTGAGCGATGATGCTACTGCAATGCAAAGACTAAGGGAAAGCGCAGAAAAAGCAAAGATTGAGCTTTCTACCGTTTTGGAGACAGACCTAAATCTTCCGTTTGTATCCTCTGTTGATGGAAGCCCTAAGCACTTGAGCATGAAGCTTACAAGAGCAAAGCTTGAGCAGCTTATGGAGCCAATAATCCAAAGATGCAAACACCCTCTTGAGCAGGCCATAAAGGACGGAAAGCTTTCTCATAAGGAGATTGACAGGATAATCTTAGTTGGCGGGCCGACAAGGATGCCGATGGTAAAGAAATTTGTCGAAGATTTTGTAGGCAAAAAAGCTGAAGGGGGCATTGACCCAATGGAATGTGTAGCTACGGGCGCTGCAATCCAGGGCGGAATTTTAGCGGGAGAAATCAAGGACATATTGCTGCTTGATGTAACCCCTTTGAGCCTTGGAATAGAAACCCTTGGGGGCGTGTTTACAAAATTGATAGAAAGAAACGCGACAATCCCTACAAAGAAAAGCCAGATATTTTCAACTGCTGCGGACAACCAAACAGCAGTTACAATAAGGGTTGGACAGGGAGAAAGGCCGATGTTTGCTGATAATAAAGTGCTGGGCCAGTTTGACCTGGTTGGGCTTCCTCCTGCGCCAAGAGGCATTCCTCAGGTAGAGGTTACATTCGATATAGATGCGAATGGAATCCTTCATGTGGGAGCCAAAGATCTTGGAACTGGAAGGGAGCAGAGCATAAAGATAACCGCTCCAAATAAGCTTAATGAAGGGGAAATAGAAAAGATGAGAAAGGCAGCAGAAGAGCATTCAGAGGAAGACAAGAAGAGAAAAGAAGAAGTTGAAACTGTGAATGATGCAGATAACCTCGTCTACACCACTGAAAAGCTGTTCAAGGACTTTGAAGGAAAAGTTGCAGGCAAGGAGCTTGAGACAGTAAAAGGAAGGATAATGGAGCTGAAAGAGCTGCTGAGGGCAGTGAATAAGGATATAAGCTCAATCAAGCCCAAGATGGATGAAGTCAACCAGCTTGTCCAGAAGATGTCCACAGAATTGTACCAGAAAGCTGCAGAGGAAAAGGCAAAATCAAATCCGCAAGGAAATGGGAAAGGAAATGCCGGTGACGAGAATGTAGTGGATGCAGAGTACAAAGTGGATGATGAAGACAAAGGGAAAAAGAAGAAATAGCTCTTAACTTCTTTTTTGTTTTATTTATTTTTTAATTTTATTTTATTGTTGATTTAATAAAATTATTTTTGTTGTGAATGGAAATATTTAAATTGGCGGCAAAACATATGTTGATTGATAATACGGCTCATGGACAACAAAATCCCATCAAGAGAAGAATGCATGGAAATTCTGAAAAAAAGCAAGACACCTTCTAATGTCATTCAGCATTGCAAAACGGTTTGCAGGGTTGCAGAGGAAATTGCTGATAATTTAATTGAGAAAGGCGTTAAGGTTGATAAAAAACTTGTAATTGCTGCAGCTTTACTGCACGATGTTGTCCGGGAAAAGAAAGACCACGTATTAGAGGGCGCAAAGTTAATAAGACAAATGGGCTATCTGGAAGTAGCTCAGGTAATGTCCAAACATAGTTTGTATAAAATAGAGGAGCCATTGCAGCAGCCCCATACATATGAGGAAAAAATAGTCTTTTACGCTGATAAAAGGGCGACAGGAAGCAAGATAGTAAGCTTAGAGGAGCGTTTTAGGGACTTAAAAGTAAGGTATAATGCCGATTTCACGAAAGAGCATGGGTTTGCAAAGAAAATAGAGGAAGAATTGATGGTGGAAGATAATAATTAAAAAAAAATAATGCTATGAACAGGCGAGGCGTGAGCGTAATCCCTGAGCGTAGCGAACGGGATGCCGGAAATTGAAAATTTCCGAGCATGTTGGGAAAGCGAGTGCCGAGCAGTATAATTTGCGGAGCATATTTTTCAAAAAGAACCATCACTTACTTAAAAACAAACAATACAAAATACAAACATAACAAACAATAATAAAACCCTCAATAAGAATTAATAAATTAAAAATAATAAAATCAAAAAATAATCAACTAAAATGGCAAATAAAGACTATTACAAACTATTGGGCGTTGAAAAGACTGCGACAAAGGAAGAGATAAGGAAAGCCTACAAGAATCTCGCTAAAAAGTATCATCCTGATGTAAACAAGGATGCGGATGCCACTGAAAAATTCAAGGAGATAAATGAGGCCGCATCTGTCCTTGCGGATGATACAAAAAGAACCCAATATGACCAGCATGGGACAACCTCTGACCAGTTCGGGCAGGGGCAGGGATTCCAGGGCTATGATTTTTCTGATTTTATGTCCGGTTCAGGCGTTGATTTTGACAGCATCTTTGAAAGCTTCTTTGGAGGAGGAGGGAATCCTTTCGGCTCAAGAAGAAGGCGCGGGGCAAGAAGGGGTTCAGACTTAAGATCAGATTTAGAAATAACCCTTGAAGAGGCGGCAACAGGCGCTACAAAGCATCTTACCATACCAAGGATGGAGCAATGCCCTAAATGCCATGGCTCAGGCGCCGAATCAGATTCTGATATTGTAAATTGCCCGGATTGCAACGGAGCTGGAGTAAAAAGACAAGCACAAAGGACGCCATTTGGAACATTTGCGACCACATCAACATGCAGGAAATGCAATGGGCAGGGAAAGTACATCAAGAAAGAATGCGAGGAATGCGATGGGACAGGAGTTGTAAAGAAAACAAGAAAACTTGAGATTAAGATACCTGCAGGCGCGGAAGAAGGAACTAATCTAAGGGTATCCGGCGAAGGGGAAGCTGGTGAAAAAGGAGCTGCTACCGGAGACCTTTATATTATAATTCATGTAAAAGAGCATGAAACTTTTGAAAGGCATGGTGATGATATTTATCTTAAGCTCCATATTCCTTTTACAATAGCTGCTTTGGGAGGGGAAATTGACGTTCCAACTTTGGAGGGAAAGGCCCAACTAAAAATACCGGCAGGGACGCAAAGCAACACTATCTTCAGGATGAAAGGAAAAGGCATTCCATATCTGCATGGCTCAGGAAGCGGAAATGAGAATGTGGAAGTAATCATTGAAGTGCCTGAAAAATTGAGCAAGAAACAGAGAGAACTGCTGGAAGAATTTCAAAAGGAAACAAAGAGCAAAAAGGGATTTTTTAACTGGATTTTCTAGTACTTGCTCCAAATAGCAAATTTTATAAAGAAGCAATGGGATAAAATCCTAAAAAGAGGTGTATTATGCTAAGCAAGAGGGCTTCTCTAGAGCTGTCCATACAGGCAATTGTTATAATTGTGCTTGCTCTCACTCTGCTTGGGTTGGGCCTCGTCTTTATAAAAAATATATTTGGAGAGACAGAGAGCCTTTCTTCTTTAACTTTTGACAAAGTTTCTGACCAGCTTCAGAAGAATCTTATTGACAGTGATGAGCAGCTGGTTTTTTCCCAATCAAAATTGAGCATGGAGAAAGGCTCTTCGGAATTAGTAGGGTGGGGATTGAGGAATGACAAGAACGCAAAAATGCAGTATTGGGCTGAGTTTAATGCATTGAAATGCCCATTAGTTTGCCCTACTAAAGAAGACCTTAATAATAAATGGTTTACTTTTAAGTACAATCCAAATGGAAGCGATTCTTCATTGCTTTATGATATAGCTGCAAGCGACCACAGCATCAAAAGAGTTGATTTAACAGTGCCTAGGATTGCAGAGGCTGGACTTTATCTTATTGACCTGTCAATTTATGAAGAAAAAGGAGAAATTGATGAGAAATATGCTTCAACAGAGATATTTGTTACGGTGAAATAAATTAAAATCAATAAATGGTGAAATAATAATAAAAATAAAACTGGGAATAATAAAATGAAAAAGAGATTAACTGAGCAGCAGGAATTTGAGATTATGAAGCTTGTTCTTGATAAATTCCTGTGGGTAGGCTTTGCCCTAATGGTTTTCGGCGCTTACAAGATGACGGTGCAAAATCTTTTGAATGGATTATTATGGTTTGGAGCGGGAGTTTTTTTGCTGATTTTGTTTATTATATTAATAATTAAAGAGTATGAGATAATCAGATGAATTGGCAGTATTTTTCTTTGATATAGATTATTTAGATATTTTTATTATAATTTAGTTATTTGTAACACTAAAATTTATATAGACTAAAAATTAGGAGCGTAAAATGCAGAAAAAAGCAATTGAACTGTCATTGACTTTCATGGTGGTAGTTATAATTTCAATAATTCTTTTTGTTTTTGGAGTTAATTTTGCCTATAAGACTGCAAATGAAGCCAATAAAATCGACAAGGCCAATACTGCAGAGCTTGACAAGAAATTTGCGCAATTATCATGCGAAAGCTCTGATAAAGTCTGCGTAGGGATAATAAAGAGGCTAATACCTAAGGGCAGCTTTGATACTTTTGGCCTTAAGATAATAAACATAGAAAACGCAACTGGCTTTTTGGTTGAAGTTAAAGCTTCCAAAGCGTTTGACAAGCAAGAGGAGGAAACAGCCAATAATCTAACTTTTAAATATAATAATAATGAAATAATGGTAGAAAAAAACGAGGAAAAAAGCCTCGGGATTGCATTTGAAGTGCCAAAAGAGTCGGTTTCAGGAACTTATGTTTTTGACATACTTGTAAAGTATAAAGTAAATGGAGAATTCCAGCAATATGATGATTTAGAGAAAATTTATGTTGAAGTGCCTTAAACAGAATTGCAAATTGCAGCAAAGCTCTTTGCATCTAAAGAAGATCCTCCGACTAAAGCCCCATATATATCCTTCATTGAAAGCAGTTCTTTGGCATTCTCCGGCTTTACACTGCCGCCATATATTATCCTTACCTTGGAAGAGACAGGATCGCTATAAAGCTCGCTCAATAGTTTCTTTATGTAAGCATGGACTTCCTGGGCTTGCTCCGGAGTTGCATTCTTTCCAGTGCCTATTGCCCAAACTGGCTCATAAGCAATTACTGCGTTTTTCATCTTATCTTTATTGACATTCTTCAAGCATCCGGCAATTTGATTTTTTATGGTTTTCATTGCTAATTTGCTTTGCCTTTGCTCTAAAGTCTCTCCAACACATAATATAGGCTTTAAACCATAATCCAGGGCAGATTTCACTTTTTTGTTGATTAACTCATCATCCTCCTTAAAGTACTGCCTTCTTTCAGAATGCCCAAGAATTACATATTCGCAGTTTAATTCTTTAATCATAAATGGAGAAATTTCGCCTGTAAAAGCGCCTTTTTCCCCACAATACATATTTTGGGAACCAATTTTTATATCAGTCCCTTTTATCATCTTGCTTAAGCTCGGCAGTATGGTGAAGGGCGGGCAAATTATAATATCAGATGCATTTGAATCGTAAAGCTTATTAAATTCCTTGATAAAAGAATCAGCATCCTTGATGCTTTTATTCATCTTCCAGTTGGCTGCTATTAAAGGCTTCATTTTTAATGGCCGTGGCCGCTCTTTGGCTTTTCATTCTCATTCTTTATCTTGCTGACATCTGCCTCGCAGTTCCAGCAGTAAGTCTCATATTCAGTAAGCTTCCTGCCGCAATACGGGCATTTTGAGGATTTGTGCTCGCTCATGATTCAAGCATAAACACTCTTACTTTTAATAGTTTTTATTTTAAGAGTAAATTGCACCTGCAAAATAGAACTATACTCACTCGCATAAATAATTGAGCAATACATGCGAAAACCTTCAATTTTCGCGTGTAAGCAAATCACATTTTTATGCTCAAATATTTGCGTGCTTTGCTGTATTCAGCTCAGAGGCTGCTTAACATGGATTAAAAAGAAATTCTCGAGAAGGATGAACAGCTAGTAAATAAAAGAAAATAATCCCTATCTGTCGTACTGACCCTTAACCTTATACTCATCAGCGGTCAGTATCTTATCGTACGTCCTGTCATAATCCTCTTCGAACCCGCTTTTGCTGAACATAAGCTTATAGAGCAGATAAATCCCGGCAATTATTCCAAATACTCCTAAAATAATTCTTATACTGACCATAAAACCTGTAAAAGTCTAGCTATATTTAAATCTTATCTTTATAAAAAACCAAAAATATATATTAATGAGCCTAATTTGACATCATGAAAAAATAAAATGCCCTTAAGCGAAACAACAATACAGCTTTTAATCACTTTGGCTATAATAGCTGCCGGATTCCTGGTAACCAAATTAGGAAACGCCCTAATTCTGGCAATATTCAAGAGGAAAGAGGTCATCAATATCCAAAATATAAGGCTTATCAAGATTTTCAGGTATGCCATGATGATAATAACCATCCTGGCTGCGCTCCTTTACCTGCAGGCAGATATAATCGAGGATTTGTCGCTTGTAACTGATTTTATATCCGCGACGTATAATCTGCTGCCGACAATACTCATGGTATTGCTTCTTGTTGTGCTTGCCATAACCGTAGTAAATCTTGTAACCTTTGCATTAAGCAGGGCATTTGATGCAGCAGGAATAAATGAATTTTTCATTGAGGAGAATAAAGAGTATATTATCAACTGGATTTTTGCCCTTGTCAGGGTAGCGCTTTACATTTCAACAGGCATTTTTTTATTGAACCTGTTTGGAGTCAATGTGGAAGGCATAACCTCGGCAATAGGATGGTTCTTTTACGCAATATTGGCATTGTTATTCCTCTACATATTCTTTGGAACCCGTATATTTGCCGAGAATTTCCTTGCGAGCATATACCTGAAGCTCACAAAGACTTTTAAGCTTGGGCAAAGAGTAACCATAGGCAATATTAATGGAAGCATAAAATCAATAACAAATCAAGGCGTTGTGATAAAATCGGAGGATGGATTATCCATTTTTATCCCTAATAGGGAATTCATTAAAAAAGAGATTTCATTCAAAAATATTGAGACTGATTTAGACACTTTGGAGAAAATAAAAAGCTATTATGTTGAGCAGAAGCCAAGCTACTGCGGGCCTGCAAGCGCCTCCATGGTGCTGAAAATCTTCGGCTTTAATGAAACTCAGTCAAAAATAGGGGAGATGAGCAATACGCAAGTGGGCGTGGGGACGCATCCGGAAGTTTTGATAAATGTGGTGCAGGAACTTACTCAAAACAAGGTCAATGGGGCATGGGTAGATGTTAGCCATATAACTGATTTAAAGGATGAGATAAGGCTATGGCTGAGCGAAGGCGCTTTGGTCATCATTGATTACAAGAAAAATATACTGTTTCCGGAGTCGAAGGCTGCGCATTATTCAGTATGCGTGGCTGTTGAGGGTGACGAGTTAGTTATTTTAGACCCAAGCGGAAAGAAGGGGGGGGTATATCTTGCTGATGCTGAAAAAGTCTATAGGGGCATGGACACATATTCTGATCTTATAAAGGGTAAAAGAGGATATATTGTATTTGCACCGGAAGGGACAACGGCTTTTTATAGAATAGCAGAAGGGCTGATATATACAGATCCAAGCCTGTACAAGGACCTGAGCAACAAGCTCATGGCTGAGCTGCACAAGCTTACGGAAAAAAGCGGCCTTCTTGAGACAGTATTGCCTTTAAGGGTAAAGAACTTCATGAAGAAATGGAGGGAAAAAGACAAGATAGCAAGGCTCTGGAGGCCAGAGAAGAATTAGCAAGAAATTTTTAAATAATTACGCTTAATTTTCAATAAAATGGTGGTTTGATGCATAGGTTATTTTTATTTGCTCTAATATTAATTTTATTAATTTCTAATGCTTATTCCTGGGAGCAATTCCAGAATAATGAGCTTAACAATGGAAAGGCAAACGGCACGGGATATTTTAATGCAATGGCAATAACAAGCCTGAATGACAGCTTAAATGGGATGAATTTTCAGCCTTTAATCTCTGATATTAATAATGATGGAAAGAATGAAATTATTGTTTTCTCAGGCAATTATTTAAAAATATTAGATAATGAATTAAGCCTGATTGGCGAGCAATTTACAGGCAAATTACAAGGGCAGCCTGTAATTTTTAATATTGATAATGATAATTTTAAGGAAATTATTTTTATTTCAAATATTTCCAATGTTGATTATTTTTTTGCTTATGAATATAATAAGACAGGATTTAACCAAGAATTCAATTTTACTGTTCCAAACGGAGGCATTGGAAGCGGGATAAAATGCACCGGCATTGGAACAACAGATATTTGTATTTTTATGGATAATGCGCAATATCTGCACATTTTTAATTTAACTTCCAAAACAGACTCAAGCTATAATACTTCTGCCCATACTAATACGCGAGAAAGGATTCCCGCTATTGCAGATTTGCACAACAATGGCAGCTTGCAGGCGGTATTTTTATTTGATGAAAATAACAACAATCAGTATGGCTTAATGGCATTCGACTTAATAAATAAAAACTTTGATTTTTCCTTCAATAATGGCGGCATTGTTGATGATATTATCCCGTCTTCAAGCACAAGCTATGTTCTAAAAGGCCATCCTGTTTTGGCAGATTTGAATAATGACAATAAATTAGAAATTGCCATTAGCGCTTTTTATGATGATGCAACCGGCGGTGAAATGCGTTCAGATTGGCTTACCCACCTATTTGCCTATAACAGCTCTGGAAGCAAATTATTTTCTGTTTGCGAGGAAAGAAGCTCTGGAAACTGCAATGACGGCTCCGGCACAGAAAGCAGATGGGAAGGCACAAATCCATTTGTTCTAGACAGCGACAGCAATGGAATTGATGATATATGCTTTATAAAAGACAAAAAAATAAGCGGCGATTTTAAAAACATGACAATCAACTGCTACAATTATTCCGGATCTAAAATTCTGGATTCAGAAATTGCTGCAGGCACAATAAAAACAGCAACAGCTGCTGATATGAATAATGACGGCATTTTAGATATAGTTACCGAAAACAATATTTATTATAAAAATGGATCATCTTTTTTTACGCATAACTTCGGCTCTAATTTTGCTATTCCTGCGGATATTGATGGAAACGGAGGATTGGATTTATTATTATCAAAAAAATCCCTGACACAAATATTTATTGATAATTTTGGCAGTGTTAAAGTAAGCAATGTTTCTATTTCTCCAATGATTCCATCTTCCGATGACAGCTTAAGCTGCTCTTTTGTTGTGGAAGGCAATGGAATCCTAAAAGCGAATGTAAGCTGGTATAAGAATAATATTTTACAATCAATGGAAGATAATATTGAATGCATTAATGGAAGCGTTTGCAGTGTTTTAAATCCTGTTCCAAGCTCATCCATTGCAAAAAATGACGTTTGGAAATGTTCCGTTGCAGGATTTAATGAAAGCTTTAAGTCCTACACTAGAAATTCAAAAGTTAAAGTTTTAGGAAAATCATCGGAATGGGCTGATTACTGCAATTCAAATGATGATTCATGCACGCAAAGCGGAATAAGCTATTTTTCAAATGCAGGCGCTGACAGCATTAGCAATAACACCGAAGGCATGGAATTTGAGCCTTTAGCTGCAGACATAAATAATGACGGAAAAAACGAGATTATTATTTTTTCCAATGAAAATTTAATAATTTATAATAATAGTTTAGGATTGATTAATAAAAAGAATGTTGGCAGTTTAATCGGGCAGCCGGCAATTTACAATATAGATTCTGACAATAATTTAGAAATAATTTTTAACGTTAATGTAAGCTCGACAAGCTATTTTATGGCATATAAATATAATAATAATGGCAATAATAATTTTACAAAAAAGTGCAATGTTACTATAAGCAATGGCGCTTCTGGCAGCGGGATTAAATGTGCTGATATCGGCAATGCAAAAGCCTGCTTTTTTAAAGACCAGAAGAATGTTTTTTATAATTTTAATATGAGCAATAGCTGCAAGCAGATAGCTAACCTCACAACAAATAACAATGAAGATACAACACCAACAGTGCCGTCAATTTTAGACTATGATTTAGACGGCAAAATGGAAGGCTTGTGGCGGTTTAATAATGATTCTGATGCTTATAATGGAATTGCAGTAATCGAATTAGAAACAATGAAATTTGATACTGGCTTTAATAATATAGGGTTTATTGACGATGTAATAGACGGAAGCAGCGATTTTAGATATACGGCAGGATATGAAAATGTTAAAGGCAACCCCACCTTTTACCAGCAAGATAACGCTGGCGGCTATGAAATCTTAATTGCCTGGGATAATGAAAGGTATTTCCACGCATTTAGCGGACATACATGCTACAGAAGCAATTTAAAATTATTTGATACTGACGGAACATTATTGTGGAAAAACACTCCGGCAACAGGATGCCCTATAGGGAGTACAGGAACTTATAATTGTGATATTTCAACTCCAGTTTTGGTGGATGCCGACAAGGATGGCTATGATGATGTATGCTTCATTATGAACGGCGGTGAAGCATGCTACACAAACGCTCCTGAAGATTACTTCTACTGCCTGGACAGGTTCGGAACCAATGTTGAGGGCTATCCTAAAAATACTTCTGATGTTAGTTTATATGGCTCGTATTCTGCTAGCATTGATACTCAAATGTATATCGCAGACATGGATAATGACAATGAATTGGAAATGATTGGGAGCGGCTATATATGGAATTTAAATGGAACAATACTAAAAGGCAATTATTCCTCTTTTACTAAGTTTGCGCCTGTGCCTGTTGATATTGATAAGAACGGGGTTTTGGAGCTGTTGGGGAGTAAGGTTAATGAAACTATTATTTTTCAACCAAATGCGGATGTTTGCTCTGGAAGAATACAAGTGCAGTCGGCTGATTACAACAATAATTATGTTCCTAATACTAATATTTTTGTTAATAATGTTTTGAAAGGAACAACAAATGATTTTGGATTGTTTGAAAGCAAGGAAAGTGGGATTTGCACTAATGCATTAAGCTATATAGTTAAATGCTCTAATAATTCTGTAATTTGTGAGACAAAAACTATTACTTTAGATATCGACGGAGGCTTTAAAGGAGTGCCTTTTGATTGCAGCATTTGCGGCTCTGAGTCTGATATGGAGTTAAAACTAGAAAATATCAAGACCAATAAAAATGGCAATCAAGTTACAGCAAACATTACAATAATAAACATTCCAGCAACTGACAATATTAACATAACTTTCAAAGTTCAGGGAAATGACGGATTGATTTCAAAAGAAGAAAGCCAGTTGTTTAATATTACCTCAAATGACCGGTTTAAGTTCATTACGCAATCTATTAATTTGGAAGGGGATTTTGTCCATGTTTATGCTGATTCTAAAAATGATGTAATTGAAACTGATGAAAAGAATAATTATGTTCTTGTTCCATTGTTTGAGAAGCAGATAGATGCTTACCTTAACATTAGTACCGGCTACGAAAAAGTTGATGACAAAATAAAAGAATACCTAACGTTATTTGTCAATGAAAAGCCGAAAAATGAGGCAGATGTTACTTTATGCATAGGAAAGAAATGCTCACAGTTTGATTACTTAAATGATTTTACTTGGAACAGCATTTTCAAAAGCCAAAAATTTGGGTATAAAAATGACCAGCTTATTTTCGAAGGAAAGAATGTAGGCGGAAAGCCATATAATGCCATTGTCGGGGGATTTTGGAAGGATACAGACGGCAAAAATTATGTAATGGCATACGGCAACGATATTGATGGTGATATTGCAGCAGTAAAAAAATTAATCAGCGCAAGAAGTTTATTCTTAAACAAAGATTTGCTACAGGAAGACAGGACTAAAGTAATAGACGATTTTGACGCAATCGGAATTTCTGTTGCTGATTTGTTGAGAAATCCCAATAATTTTCCATATTATACTCAAAGAAATTCAGAGCAGTTTTCAAGAGTGGTTGAAAGGATATTGAATGATAATAATTTTGAAGTTGATATAAAAACAGTAAAAACTTTAAATACTACTTCTTATAATAGTGATTCTATTTTAAGGCTCAAAAATGTCAATTCAGACTTTAGCCAGAATTATAAAGAGGCAATAAGCAAAGGCACAAAGCCAGTAGTAATGTCAGGAGGCATTTTCAGCAACTTGGTATCATGGGAAGGGAATGGCAACGGGCTGGCAGTGGAACTAGCCAACGAAGGTTATGATGTCTGGGAGATAGAAATGAATGGTGGCAAGAATACAGAATGCACAGATTGCCCAGATTACACTTACCAAGATCAATCAGATTATTTTTGGCCAGCTTTAGTTGCCGGTGTCATGAGATACTCTGGGAAGAATCAAATTGACTATATAGGGCATAGTAATGGTTGCAGAGTGGCTTTAAGTTCGTTGAATAGCTATTCTAATGGAAAAAATAGTGTAGGGTGGGTGTTTAATACTGAAACAGGGCAGTATGATATTATCACAAACTTGCCTAATAATCCTGTTGATAAGTTTTTTGGGGTTGCTTGTCCGACAACTTTAAATAATCTTACTGGTATGTCAGAGTTAGCAAGAGAATTAAAAGAGGGCGTTCCAAAAGGGGATATAGCCATGAAAGAAATAAGGGAAAAAGGTATTAAGCACATAGAACGTGAGGAATATGGAAAACGATTGCTATTACGTGGATGGATTTTTGGTAGAACTGATAAAAAAATTTCAACAAATTTGATGGATTTTTATAATAATATAAGTATAGAAATTGTCACACAGTTTTTATTAAAACCAAACATAGTAAATCAAGCAATTTTATTTGGCGGTTCTAAAGGTTTTCCAACTTTAAACAATTTTGGAGACGATGGAGTAGTTCCTTTAAATGATATGCAAAATTTAAATAATAACCTAAATAACTCAAAGTTATACATAATAAATAAAAATCATGGAGAACTGATTATAGACGAAAACTTTAAAAAAGTAGTAAAAGGTGAGCTAAATGGATAAAGATATGTTCAAAAAAATTATAGTAAACAATATTATATTTTTTATAATAGAGATAGTGTTCTTATCTTTAATACTAACAGGCACTTTTGATTCTCTGATGTCGCCAAATAATGGAGCTATGGTTTCATTTGATTTACAATTTTTCCTTATATCCCACTTAATAGTCATAGCCATCCTAGTAGTAATAGGATATAAAAGATACAATAACGATAAAACGGACATTGTAAGGTTAACAAAATATTACTTATTATCTTTTGCCACCTTAATACTAGTAATAACTTTCTTCTTATCATATCCAAAATATTCTCCAATGTTTGTAATTACCTATGCAATATTAATTTTTTCTTTAATCAGTTTTGCTGTATCTCTTGTAATTTCATATTTCCATAAAACTAAAAATGTTAGTAAGAGATGAATTTACTTAAAGTAGCTATGGAAATTATAAACAAAAATAAGATACTCGTATCAACTCTTTTATTAATAATAGGCATTGGCATTTATTATGTATTTTCTCGATATATCCATGCCCTCTATTTTCCAGAATTATTATCTATTTTGCTAATACCGCTAGCACTTATTTGTGGTTCTGGTATATGGGGAGGTGGTGGTGTTCTTTCTTCTAGTTTCTTTTGTTATAGTGATATAACAATAGTACTAATTTTTGCTACAGAAGGCTTTATTTTAGGTTGGTTTATACAATGGTTAATTAATAAAAATAAAGAAAAATAAAAATAATGTAGATGTTACCATAGCTGTCTGATTGCCAAACAAAAACAGAATAATTAATAATAAAAATTCTTTAATAAAAGAAAAGTACAAATGATGGTTTGATGATAGAATTTACCACAACAACAAGCCATTAGGCTCTAAGCCTTATAATGGATTAGTAGGAGCATTTTCTGACGATTACAATTACATTTTTGTTGTTGGAAATGATATAGACGGATTAATAGCTGCTGTAAAAAGGCTTATTTCTGCAAGGGAATTGTTTTTTAGCAATCTTAATAAAGACAAAGTTTCAGTAATAGAAGATACAGATGTTTTGGGAATTTCAGTTGCTGATTTATTAAGAAATCCAAGCAATTTTCCTTATTATGAGAAAAGAGGGACAATAATGTTTGCTAATGTGGTTGATAGGGTTTTGAATGATAA
>CAYTDO010000034.1:0-6501 GCA_964436645.1 uncultured Methanosarcinales archaeon
AGAGACTGAGCAGTTTTACAAAGGAGTAATGTATGGTGGGTTTATCCTAACAAAAAAAGGAGTAAAGCTTATCGAATATAATGCAAGATTTGGAGACCCGGAAACAATGAATGTGCTGCCTATCTTAAAAACAGACCTAGCTGGAATATGCCATGCAATAATAACTCAGGAATTGAGCAGGGTCAAGGTAGAATTTGAGAAAAAAGCTACCGTATGCAAGTATGTTGTTCCAGAAGGATATCCCGGCAATCCATTAAAGAATGAAAAGATTGAGGTAAAAAATTCCAGGGCAAGAGCTTATTATGCTTCTGTTGAGCAAAGGCAAGATGGGCTGCATATGACCGGCTCAAGGGCAATTGGGTTTTTGGGCATCGGCAGCAATTTAGAGGAAGCAGAGAAGATTGCGGAGGAAGGCGCTTGCAGTGTTAAGGGCAAGGTTTTCCACAGGAAAGATATTGGCACGAAAGGATTGATTGAGAAAAGGGTTGAGCATATTAAGAGGATTTTTAGTTAAATGTTTTATCAATTTTTCTAGTTAGACTTTTTCTTAATTTGTAAGTATTCGCCCACATTGCATAGCCAAACCAGCCATTAAGAGAATCCAGCAAAGAATCATAGGTTATAGCACCATTTTTAGCTAATCTTATTTTATCAGAAATTTTTCTTTGAAATTTCCTAATATTGCTTTTTCTTAACAATTTATGATAATAAAAAACTCTGTAGCACAGCATTGTAATTCCTTTTCCTAAAGGGATTATTTTTGATTTGTCGTTGTGTAATTCTAATTTTATTGTTTTAAGAAAATTAGTGATTTCTTCTCGATATTTTTCCAATGTTTTTTTATTATTGTGCAATATTGCAAAATCATCAACATATCTAATATAATATTTTGCTTTTAGTTTGTGTTTAACAAATTGGTCTAATTCGTTCAGATAAATATTTGCAAAAAATTGCGAGGTTAAGTTACCTAAGGGCATACCTTTTCCAGTTCGCCACCCCCCCCCAGAAGCATAGTTATTGAGTATCCCTTTTATTAACCACAAAACTTTTTCATCCTTAATTTTTCTTCTTATTATGTTTAATAATATTTCATGATCAATTTCGTCAAAATAATGCTTTATGTCGGCTTTTAATGCATAGCCTAAAACATCATTATTGTCAAATGCATTTATTTTCTGTTTACCATTGAAAGAAACTTTTCTTTTGAAACATTCAAACCTTTGAATTGCCTTTAATGCTCCTTTCCCTTTCCTATTAGCGTAAGAATCATAAATAAAATTTCTTTCAAATATTTGCTCTATTATATTGCATAAAGCATGATGAATAACCCTATCCCTAAAAGCGGAAGAGTGGATTGTCCGTGTTTTTGGGTCCCTAACAACAAATCTCTTTAATAGTTTAGGCTTGTATGAGAGATTTTCCAATTCGCACTTTAACAATAATAGGTTTTCCTCTATGGTTTTCTCAAATTCAATGACATAGCTTAATGAAGATTTTCCTTTCTTGGCTTTTCTGAAAGCCTTCTCCAGATTTTCGTAAGAAATTAATTGCCAGTATAAATTTCTGTAAGTCTTCATTTTATTGTCCTAGCAACTTAAGCTATTCGACCAGCCTCGGTCTCGTCCTGATGCAATGCAAGAGCCTTGCACTAAATTTCGAGTTAGGCAGGTTGTCGTTGTCGGCGTTGAGGACAAGAACCCAGTCACGGACGACCCTGCGCAAGCTTGTAGCCCGTCCATTAATTTATCACCACAGCTTTAGTTTTTCGTTCAAGCTTCCCAAAGGCTTTCATTACTACTGGCTATTGCTGTTGAATTTTATGGCTTTTTAAAGCGCTATGGACAAGCGTGTAGCCCAAGCTTTTTTGTGGCTTATAGGAATAAGCCCCAAGCTAGGACAAAACATCAAAATAGAATAAGGTTAACTAATTATCTAATGTTGCCCTAAAATTTCTAACGCTCTCTTTTTTTTCTCATTTCTATTGCTTCTTCTTGTCTCCTTATTTCTGCTTCCACTGCTTCTAAAGCTGCTTCCAAATTTTGCGGGGCTGCGCCCTTTACAAAACTTACCCGACCAGCCTCGTTCGAGTAAGGCAGGTTGACGCCGTCGGCGTTGAGGACAAGAACCCAGTCACGGTCGACCCTGCGCAAGCCATCTTTTGCAGTGTACAAAGTTCTATTACCTTCTCCCAATTTACTTGGAAATCCAGTTTTAGCAAGCTCTGGGTCAGAAGCATTAAACCTTCCTGTTTCTATGGATAATATTGGAACATGATAAGCAACTGCCAAATCTCCTAAATCAAATCTTAATCCGTTTGGAAATTGGCCATCTTTTACTGTTTGCAAACCATAGACTACCATTGGAAATTTTACTTCAATGCCTCTTTCTTTTAATTGAGATGCTAAATGCTGCGCTAATTGAGAATTTGCTCCTTTTGTGCTATAAACGACAACAGCAAGGTCTTCGTATGTGCTTCTTGCATCTGGCAATGTGCCATGCTTTAAAGCTAACTCAGATTGAGCGGGAGTTAGAAGCTACACTATTTTGCCATCTGAATCTTTGCCATACATCTCTCCTACGATTGGACCTAAAGCAAATCTTCTGTAAGGATTAGAAAAGCCAATTGGCTGATTTTCTGCCAAATTAGAAATATCTAACACGACATTTTTATTGCCAGCATATCTCTCATTCATTAACCGAACAGCATCTATGCCTAGCCCGCCATCATTCCTGCCTAATTGAAAAATTTCTGGAACAGGAATTAATGGTTGCCCCTTAATTTCATATTTTGGTTGTGCTGGTGCTTGCGTCATTTTTATTTTTACATAGCAAATATACGGCAGTATTTAAATCTTTCAGTTTTAATTATTATGAAGTGGTTACGGATTTTAAGCAAAAAGCTTATAAACTTCAATGAATTCATTAGTTAATGAAAATGCTAAGCAAAGTTTCGAAAGGATATCAAATAACAATACCGGCAAAAATCAGGCATAAATTTGGGCTGCATATAGGCGCAGCCATAGATATAGAATCGAAAAAAGAATATATAATTATAACGCCCATCAAAGAAAATTTAAAGGAACTTTTTGAAGAAGCGAAAAAATTCAAGAAGCATAGCTTAAGCGTTCAGGACATGGAAAAAATGGAAGATGGAATCTATGAATAAATTTATTGATTCTAATATTATTGTTTATGCTTTTACCATGAACAGCCTGAAAGAGGGCTGCGAAAAGGCATTGCAGAAAGAAAATCTGGTTGCAGATGTTCTAGTTTTGCTTGAAAGCTATGCAAAAATCGCAACAATAAATAAAAATGAAGAGTTTGCAAGAAAAGTTATAAGAACTCTGCTTAATTTAGAAAATCTCCAAGTTATTGATTTAGACAGAAACCTATTTTTTGAATCAGTAAAGAGAAGCGGCAAATACCAATTAAAAATAAGCGACCTTGTGCATTATACATCTGCATTGCTGCATAACTGCGATGAAATAATAAGCTATGACAAGCACTTTGACAATTTGGAGATAAAAAGGGCTGAACCTTGAATGAAATCAAAACTTAAGCCAGAAATTTTTGAGAAAAGAAAGGCCCTTTCTAAGGAAGAAGTAAGTTTGAGGAGCGAAAGGATAAAGGAGAGACTATATTCTTTAGGGGAATTCAAAAAAGCAAAAAATATAATGATTTATGTGTCTTTTAATAATGAAGCAGATACAATGGGCATTATCGGGGAATCATTAAAAAATAAAGAAAAAGCTGTTTTAGTGCCATATGTTAATAAGGATAAATTGCTCCAGATTTCTAAAATTAATAGTTTTGATGATTTGGAGCCAAAAACATTTGGAATTTTGGAGCCGAAAGAAGGTAAAATAAGGAAGTTCGACGCTGAGAAATTGGATCTGGTCATTGTTCCCGGGATTGCTTTCGACAGGAGAGGGCATAGGATTGGGTATGGCAAGGGGCATTACGACAGGTTTCTTGAAAATTTACCCAAGCAGGTTAAAAAAATAGCATTGGCATTTGACTTTCAGTTAATTGAAAAAATACCGGAAGAAAAGCATGATGTGGCTATGGATATTATAATAACGGAGAAAGAGATTATTAAATGCCATTAAGCTTAAATCAATTCATGATCTCTTTAAAACAATAATAAAAATAAAATCTCCAAACTCATATTTTAGGAAAAGTTTTTATATCTCCTGCAAAGATTGCTGTTATCGGGGTGGTAATATGCCAACATTTGAAATAAATTATTTAGCTGTATTGGTTTCTGCGGTTTTAGGCTTTGCCATAGGAATGGCATGGTATTCTCCGTTTTTGTTCGGAAATATCTGGATGAAGCTGAGCGGGATAAGCAAGACTTCTGTGGAAAAATCGAAGAAGAAAGGGATGGCAAAATCAATTGCTGCTTCATTTGTCGGCGGATTAGTAATGAGCTTTGTGCTTGCGCATTTTATTGATATTGCAGGATCGGTCACAGCACTGGAAGGGGCGCAGACAGGATTCTGGATCTGGCTTGGCTTCATAGCTCCGGTAATGATTGGTATGGTACTATGGGAAGGGAAATCCTTCAAACTATATACCGTCAAAGTTCTGCATTATTTGGCTGTATTGATGGTCATGGGCAGCATATTGGCTGTCTGGGCTTAATTTTTTTATTTGTTTTTTATTTTTAATATCAATCTTTTATTTAATAAAAATAAATTTTTAATTGGTGGCTGTATTGGAATCGAATGAAAATCTAAAAAGAACTCCGCTTTATGCAGAGCATGTGAAGCTGGGAGCCAAGATGGTGCCTTTTTCTGGATGGGACATGCCGGTGCAATATTCCAATGTTATGGATGAGCACATGGCAACAAGGAATGATGCCGGCCTTTTTGACATAAGCCACATGGGCGAGTACATGGTTACCGGAGAAAATGCCCTTGAATTCCTGCAGAAGATGGTGACCAATGATATCTCAAAATTAAATGACAAGCAGGCATGCTATAACTGCTTATGTTATGAGAATGGGACTGTTGTTGACGATCTTTTTGTCTACAAGCTAAAGGACAAAGAATATTTTATTGTTGTGAATGGCGGCACGATTGAAAAGGACTTTAACTGGTTTCTGAAGCATAAAATTGATGGCGCTAACTTAAAGAATATAAGCGATGATACCGCAAAGATAGACATCCAGGGGCCAAAAGCCCAGCAAGCTGTGCAGAGATTGACAGATTTTGACCTTAAAAAAATAAAAAGGTTCGAGTGCGAGAAAATCAAGTTCAATGGAATCCATGATGAGGTATTGATTTCCAGGACAGGATACACCGGAGAGGATGGGTTTGAGACATTTTTTGACCCTAAACACGCCGTTTTTCTATGGAATAAATTCCTGGAAGCCGGAAAAGACTTAGGGATAAAGCCTTGCGGGCTTGGAGCAAGGGACACTTTGAGGGTGGAGGCATGCTACAGCCTTTATGGCCATGAACTGAATGAGAGCATAACTCCCCTAGAAGCTGGGCTGAATTTTGTTGTAAAATTTAACAAGGATTTTATCGGCAAGGGAGTTTTACAAAAACAGAAAGAAAAGGGGGCTGAAAAAAAATTAATCTGCTTTGAGATGGTTGAAAGGGCAGTCCCAAGAGAGCATTATCCGATATTCTCCGACAGGGAGGAAGCTGGATTTGTAAGCTCCGGCACATTTTCTCCATTGTTCAATAAAGGCATTGGAATGGGTTTTATCAAACCTGAGTTATCCGAGGTTGGTAATGAAATTTCCATAGAAATACGGGGAAAAGATTATAAAGCATTGGTTGTGGACAGACCTATTTACAAATTTCGGGGTGGTAAGTGATGAGTCACATTGGAGAAATTCCTCAGGATTTAAAGTATACAAGGGAGCATGAATGGATCAGGGCCGAGGGAGATAACGGAACTGTAGGCATAACAGATTATGCGCAGCACGCATTAACTGATGTTGTTTTTGTTGAACTGCCTGAAACTGGAAAAAAAATAATTCAGTCAAAATCATTCTGCACAATTGAATCTGTAAAATCTGTTTCTGATGTTTTTGCGCCTGCTTCAGGAGAGGTAGTTGAGGCAAATGAGGAGGTAAGCGAAAAACCCGAGCTTGTCAACAAGGATCCTTATGGAGGAGGATGGATTGCAAAGATTAAGATTGCAAATAAAAGCGAATTGAACAATTTAATGAGCGCTGAGCAGTATAAGCAGTATCTGGAAGGGTTGGCGCATTAGGAAAAAGAATTACATGATTATAAAATAAAAACAATTCAAATCAAAAATTCAATAATCAAAATAACTCAATAAATAAAAAATATAATTTAAAATCAAAAAAACCTAAAAATGCACTACGTATCAAACACCGAAGAGCAGAAAAAAGAGATGCTTCAGGCTATTGGCGTAAGCAATGTCTTGGAGCTTTTCAAGGACATACCTCAAAAGCTCGTTCTAAGGAAAAATCTGAACATTCCAGAGGCTTTATCTGAGATTGAAGTAAAATGGCTT
>CAYTDO010000035.1:0-23644 GCA_964436645.1 uncultured Methanosarcinales archaeon
TTTGGCAGGGCTTACGCAAGTTGATGCTAACCTACATTTTCTACAGAGCCCAGCAAATAGAAAAATTTAAATACTGATTCACCGTATTGTATAGTGAAAGTATGATGAAAAGTTATGACATCAATAACTGCGGCTTAGATGTAAGCAAACATTTCAGAAACAAATACATGCGAAAGTGGAGCTGGGATTTCATAGATTTAAGAGAAGCTATTAAGAAAGCCTATAAAGTAGAAAAGGTTGGAAAGAAAAAATATGAGGTGTATGTTGAAAAGAAAGGCTCTAAGAAGATAATATTTGTTTACTATTCAGAGTTTGATGCAATATTTGTTATAAGCGGGTCAGAAGGTGATTAAAATGAAAGAGTGTCAAGTATGCGAAAAAGGCAGTTTAGTTAAAGTTGAGGATATAGTCTCGGAAATAGAAGGCCATTTTTTTATAGAAAACGGGGAACGCTGCACAGAATGCGGTGAAGAGTTTATTAATGAAAAACGGGGGCAAAAAACAATTGAAATAGCAAAAAGGCTTGGAATATGGGGCGCACCTTTAAGGCTTCATAGAAAACTAAGCAAAAGCGCTAGAGGAACGGTGCTTAGAATCCCCTCAGATGTAGAAAAAGATATGAAATTAAAAGGAAGCGAAGATGTGCTTATTTCAAAGATAGGCAAAAATAAGCTGTTAATAGAAATAAACACTTAGCTGCTAAGCCTCATTCAGAATAACGGCAGTTTGGGTTTTCTCAATTCCTTTTATGTTGCGCAGCAATATTGTGACAAATTCATTAAGCTCGTCAATATCCTTAACTCTGACTTTTAGGATAATGTCGCTAGCACCTGTTATCATTGCTGCTTCTTCAACAGCATTATTTGCTTTTAATTTCTTGAGTAAATCGTTCTGTGTTGTCTTTAATTGCTGCAACAGCTTGTAATCAACATTAATCAAAATATAAGCAGAGATTAACTTGCCAATTTTTTTGTTGTTTAATTTTACGGTATAGCCTTCGATAATTCCTTCTTTCTCAAGTTTTTTAATCCTGTTATGCACAGTTGTTATGGGCATTAATGTTTTTTTGGAAATCTGATTCGTCGTTAATTTGCTGTTTTCCTTCAACAGCTTCAAAATTTTTTCATCTTTTTCATCCATATTTGGAAAAATATTCCAATTTTATATATAAATTTTGCTATTTTTTGTATATTTTTCCAAATTTATTGAAAATGATTTTTATACTCAACTCAATTCCTGCATAGCATGAAGCTCAAAATACTTGCTACAGGCGGCACATTCGATAAGATTTACAATGAAGATGATGGAAAATTAATTTTTAAAGAAACGCATTTGAAAGATATGCTGAGCAGTGCCAATAGCAAGGTTGATATTGAAATAGAACAAATAATGCTGATTGACAGCCTTGATATGAGGGAGCATCATCATCAGGATATTCTGGATAAGTGCAGTTCATGCACGGAAGACAGGATTGTAATAACGCATGGGACTGATAAAATGGTAGACACTGCTAAACTTCTTGGAGAAAAAATAAAAGACAAAACAATAGTATTGACTGGGGCGATGATTCCTCACAGCTTCGTTAAATCAGACGCGCATTTTAATCTTGGCTGTGCAATGGCTTTTGCCCAGACATTGCCAAAAGGGGTTTACATAACAATGCACGGGAAAGTATTTGACTATGACGATGTCAGAAAAAACAAGGAAATAAACGAATTCGAAACGCTTAAATAAACACCCGCCAAGCTTTTTCTCAATGCGGCCAATGTACCTTAAATAAAAGAAAAATTTTATATAAATCAACTTAAATATGCCAATAAAAGATGGTAAGTGAAGAAGAAGAAGTGAAAAGCCTTGCTGCAAATCTTTTCAATAAAAAAATAGCTGCTTCTATGTATGATGCCATGGAAAAGGCAAAAAGCATTCTCAATGTTCAGCCTAAAAAGGCAGCTTTTGAGGAGGAAGAGTTCTGGCGCGAAAGCAGGGAGATAAAAGCAGAGCAAATGAAGAAAGCTGCTGAGGCCAAAGAGGAGCCAATATCTGAAAAATTCAATGAAGAGCTTAAAGAGTTGGAGGATATGAACGCTTCTCAGCCAGAACAGCAAAAAGAGGATATAAATGCCTGGGACGTAGGAATGGAAAATCAAAACATGACACTCAATGAATTGGTTAAGGAAGCAAATGCAGAAGACAAAACGCAGCCCGAGGATCCAAAAATTCAGCAGATAATGGAAGAAGCGCAGGCTATCAAAGAAGAAATAAAAGAAGCTGAGAAAAATCCTGAAATCATCGAGCAGGTAAAAGAAGACATTTCCCGGGTAAATGAGCAGCTTAGCGAGATTGAGGGGGAAAAAGAAAGCAAGAAGCAAAGCCAGGAAGAGCCGAATGACAATAAAAATCCAGATGAGAAAAAAAAGGAAGATTCTCTTTGATTTGCCAATTTGATTTTTTAGAATTTTGAATATTATTGTTTATAAGCGTTATTTTCTCTTAAAAACCGCAACTTTTAAATATAAATTAACCACTCTCCAATAATATCACTATGGTCAAAATGAAAAAGAGTATTTTTTTAGCCATTGCATTTCTTTCAGCCTTTTTGATTGCTGCAAGCGCCAGCGCTGACCCGGGATTTAATTTTATAGGGGATTTTGTCAATTCAACGACAGGCTCGGCAGCTACAATAACCCCTTCATTTACAGTCAATAACACCGGAACAACCGGGCTGAACATAAATTTTTCAGGATTGGCATTAACAAAGGGAATCGACCTGTTGGAGATTGGATTAATAAATAATATTTCTAATCTTGCAAATGGAAGCTCGCAGTTGGTAAGCTTTTCAATAGAGGTACAAAAACAGCAAAACCCCGGCCTGTATAATGGAACCTTGACTGCAAATTCAAATGCCTCAAATTCAGATACTATTTCATTTAGGGTCAATGTAACCCCTACATATGATGCTTCAGCTTCCATTTCGGAAATCAATCTTGGAACGGCAAGGCTTAATACCACGTTTACCAAATCGTTTAATATAACTAATACAGGAAATGCTAATATCACAAATGCTTCCTTCACTTTTACTGAGAGCCAAGCTAACTTTAAGGCAAGCAAGGAGAATTTTGTTCTTCCATTCAACAAGACAGAAACCATAGATTTCAATATAACTATCCCTCCTGAGTTTTCAACAGGAAATGTAACTATAGGTACAGTAAGGCTTTCCTCACCCTCTAAAAGCAATGATCTTTTTAAGATTTCAGCCGATGTAGGCGGCGGCCTTATAATTGAAGATTTGGATGTCTTCCTGACAACAAGAAAATCTGAAAGTGAAAACCATCTGGATATCCTGGATGGAGATGAACTTAGGTTTGGAGATGAAGAAGCCGGACCAGGGTCTGAGCTAAGATTCAACTTCAACATAGAAAATACTTTTGACAAAGATGAAGACATAGACATAAAGGACGCGACAATACTGATAACTATACAGGAAATTGATGATGGTGAGGATATGGAAGAAGAATCCTCACAATTTGAAGTAAATGCTGACACAGCCCAAGAGGTTGATGTGATTGTAAACATACCTTTGCACGTCGAAGAAGGGAATTATGATATCTTGATAGAACTAAGCGGGGAAGATGATAATGGGAACACTCACACTGCAGAAATGCAGGCAGAGCTGGAGATAAGCAAGGATTCAACAGATATAGGAATAGGCGAGGCTTCAATAAATCCAAGCACAATCAAATGCTCAGGGAGCGCTACAGTTTCCGCAACACTGGTTAATTTCGGCACAAGAGCCCAAGAAGACCTTGGGCTGCAGATTATAAATGAGGAACTGGGCGTAGACTTTACTGAATGGGGCATAGGCCTTTCAGAGGATCCTTTTGATGATGAGAGTGAATTTTCAAAGACGCAGAGAATAGAAATACCAAAGGGCGCAAAAGCCGGAACTTACCCTATCGAGATAAGAGCTTATATAACTGAAGGAGGGGTTTGGGAAAGAAAAAATGTGAATCTCAATGTCGTAAGCTGCCCTGAATCAAAAGAAATTCTGGAAGAAGAAGAAAATAATGCAGTTGAAGGTGGGCTAAAGGGTACTGAACAGGCCATCAATGATAATGTCCAAGCAGATTCAAATGAAACGGGATCTGATAAAGAAGAAATATCTGTTTTGCAGCCGGACACTTCTAAGGAGCTGCCGCTAACCCAAAGGGCTGGATTCTGGGCAGTGATAATCGCAATAAACATAGCAGCTATAGGCGCAATTGCATTTTTTGTAAATTCATTGTCAAAGAGATAATTCTATAATCGTTAAAATTTGCTTAAGTGAATTAAAAACTTTCAATTGCCTTCCTAAATTTGCCACATATTTGTCACATCTATATAACAACAAAATATACCTACTAAATGACAACAATATTTAAATAATGATTTTGATTTTTACAATAATTCTTTACTTTGGGGCAGTAAATTGAAAAGGATCGCGATAAAGGGTGGTTTATTTGCATTTCTAAGTGTTCTGCTAGTTTTTGCTATGAGCGGGTTTGCGAATGCCGATATTTTTATTAATGAGTTTTTGCCCAACAGCGCTGACACCGACCACGAGTGGATTGAGCTGTACAACAACGGGACTGCGGCGGTAAGCCTTTTGGATTACAATATTTCAGAGGAGGCTGCTTCAAAGAATTTCACAATCAGCAATGCCACAATAGCTGCAAATGGATTTATAGTACTAGCAAGAAATGAAAGCATTTTCAACCAAACCCGTAAAATAAATGCCCTAGTTCTGCAATATGGAAATGAAACGCCTTCGCTAAACTTAAATGACGGCGATGACAGCATTTTCCTGTACAACTCATCCGGAGACCTCATCAATTCTATTTTAGGCTATGCCAATCCTGGAGAAAATGTTTCTATAGGAAGGCACCCGGATGGAAGCTCAAAAATAATAAATTTCAGCGCCCAGACCCCTGGGGATAAAAATGATAATTCTTCCCCTGTCCTGAACAAGTGGGTATCGCCTGCAAAAAACGACTCATTCATCAGCGGAGCATTTAATGTCACTATAAATATAACAGACGCCGCCCATAAAATAAATGTTTCATTCATAAATTTTAACAACAGCAACTTTACGATGAGCCAAAGCGGAGACTTGTTCTACTTTTTGTGGAATACTACGCTGAATGCTCAAAAACAATATAACTTAACCCTACTCTTCAATGACTCCCTGGGATTTTCAAATAAAGATACTTTGTTTAGTGTAACCGTGGATAATAATATTCCGAAAATAGAAAGCCCAAACACAACGGTGAATTCCAGAAACTTTGTAAATCCAGGATTCGCTTTCAACGCTTCAGTAAATGCGACTGACACCAACATTTTCAATGTCACATGCGCGATTGGAAGCACTATAGTCGGAAATTTCACTTCAAGCGGAAAGACGCATACATGCAACCTGACAGCACCTTCAACTGAAGGGGATTTTGACATCATATTTACAGCAATAGACCGCGCAGGCAACAAGAATGCTGCTAACGCAAGCTTTACAACAAAATATTTAACATCCGCTAAATTGGTAATCAATGGTATAACTGTCTTAGACTTAAACCAGTCCAGCAAGATTATTGAGGTTAATGCAACATTAAATAATACCGGCAATAACCCAATGTATGATACAGGAATAATTTTGGACTCATTTTCATCCACTTTGCTTTCAGCAACTGGTGTTTCCTACCAGAGCTGCAGCGCAAACATAAACAGCAGCCAAAGCTGCAATGTGACTTTTAACGTGACTGTTTCAGGAGGCTCTACAGGAGCGCATAATATATTCTGGAATGCAAACTGGACTGACAATAACCTTACAAAGAGGCAGTTTGAGAGCGTAAAGACAAGCTCGGTTACAATATCAAATAACCCTCAAGTTACGGCAGCAAGCAATGTTTCCGCTTCAATTCCGCACGGCACAAACGCGACTTTAAGAGTGTACATAAATTCGACAGGAAACTTCAAGCTCGAGAATGTTAATGCAATGTTTATTGAGGGAGCATTGAAAAGCTCATTTCTGAATGTGACAAGCATGACATTTTCATCGATTGATGCTGGTACAAATGAAAGCATTGACATTAATGTGGCTATGCCAAAACACATAAACCCAAACAATTACACCGGCCTTCTTAATATAACTGCCAATGGGATAAGCCCGAAAATTGTAAAGCTTGTTGCTGAGGTTCCTTTAGACAATTCCTGGACTTCATTGCCAAATAATACAACAACTTATGCAAAGTCAAGCGCTGCTGGGCTTGCCGGAAGCTTTAAGATAAATAATACAGGCAACATAGGCCATAATTATTCCTTGGCAAAAAGCGGAAATTTTGTAACTTACAACTTGTGGAATGATTCCAATCCTGACAGCATTTATGTTGAATCTGGAGAGGTAAAATCAGTTTCAATATATCATCTTACAATGGATGGCAGCACGCCTTCAGCAATAACCAGCTTTAATCTGACATTAGCCATACAAAGCTATAACACTTCACAAACAAATAAGACGCTCATAAGCCTTGCAAGAGATGACAATAATCCAAATGTCAATGCAACATCCCCGGACAATAATTTCTTTGTAAAAGGGGATATTATTTTCAGGGTTAATGTGTCTGACTTAAATCTAAGCAGGATAGAATTTTATATAAATAATTCACTAGTGCTGAAAGATACTAATTATTCGAGGAAATTTAACTGGACGAGCGCAAACGGCTCTTATGCAGACGATATTTATGAGCTTAAGGCTGTAGCTTATGATACTGCGGGGAACTTTAATGCATCTGCCGTCAATGTTACCCTAAATAATTCAGACAGCAATCCTGTATTCTTGGGCAATATTCCGACAATAAGCATTATAGAGGACAATGATTCAACAATTTTGAATTTATCATTATTTTTCAAATCAATTGATGGCGACGCCTTAAAATATAACTTTACAAAGCCAAATAACGCCACAGTCCATGTGAATAATAACACGCAAATAGCTAATTTCACGCCCGCCATAAACTTCAGCGGAATAAATTTCATAGTATTCACAGCTATTGACACAAGCAACCAGACAACATCAAGCAATAATGTAACTATTGATGTGGCAAATGTTAATGACGCGCCCGCAATACCAACGCTTCTAAGCCCAAAGAATAATTCCAACATATCCTCGGCAACAGGCAGGGCCTTATTGGTGTGGAACACTTCAAAAGACGCTGACAGCGACACAATAACCTATCATATATTTATATCCAATGACAGCAGCAGCATAAAGCTTAATGCAACAACAGCAGCAAGCAGCTTAGAGCTGACAAATCTGGATTCCAATAAAAAATATTTCTGGAATGTTTTGGCATCTGATGACAAGGCAAATTCTTCAAGCTCCAAGACATTTGAGTTTGTTTTGACAGGAGACAGCAAACCGGTTATAAATTCATGGAAGTGGAATAATACAATAACATCATCCTCGGCAAATGCAAGCCCTAGTGTTGCTGAGAACAAGACATTATCGTTTAAAATCAATGCATCTGATCCCGATAATGACTTAATTAATTTCACATGGTTCAAGGACAATATAGAGATAAACACAACGCAAAACTTTACGTTTAACCTGGTAAATAACTTTACTGCTGCAGGAGCCTATGCATTAAAATTAACAGTAACGGATAATAATTCCAACTCGATAAGCCAGGAGTGGCAGGTTACTGCAACAAATACCAATAGAGAGCCTGTTTTGGATGCAATATCAAATAGAGAATCAGTTGAGGACTCGGTTTTGACATTTGATATAATAGCATTGGATCCTGACAATGATACACTTACATTCACCTCAAATATAAGTTCGATTTCATTTGCAAAAAATGCGAACAATTCTTTAGCAACAGTCTCATGGACTCCAACGAATGATAATGTAGGCAATAATACAGTAGCAATAGTAGTTAAGGATGGCTCTAAAAACGATTCAAAAACTTTTACGGTCACGGTGAACAATACCAATGACGCCCCAACAATAACATCATTCTTGCCTAAAGAAAATAGGACTATTGCGGCGAATGCCGGAACTCAACTCTTTAATATTACTGTATTAGATGTGGATATAGGTGATAGTTTAATTATCAAGTGGCGCAGAAATGGAACTATAATAAGTGAGGTGCGTACATCCATAAACATACCACCAACCTTAGTGTTAGTTGATGACTTAGGGGAGGATACCATAATAAGTAATTTGGATGAAGGTATTTATAACATTGCAGTCAGTATTAATGACAATTCAAGTGCGATTGCAACGCATGAATGGAAACTAACAGTAACGACAAACATAAACTCTGATAATTTAACAAGCCCTGTTTTGCAGCTTAATCAATCCCAGAGGCAAAACGTGACTAATGTTACAATAAACCAAAGCGCATTCGGAGGGATTGATTTTGGAAATAATTTATTGAACTTCAGCGGCATAGTAAAGCTTGAGGATGCATTCAATGTAAGCAAAGGGTTTATTTCAGTTGATACAAACACCTATCCGGCATTAAAAAACAAGTCGTCCTCATTATCTATGAAAGGGCTTAATTTCACAAAAGCTCCCCTTATTTACAAAGCAGAAGGATTTGAAAGCACTTCCGGAGCCATATTATGCCCAGAAGATACATGCACCGACATAACATACGACAAAACCGATGGGGCATTGAGATTCAGGGCTGCAAATTTCAGCACATACTTTACTCAAGCAAATACAACGAATGGCGCTCCGGTAATAACCTCAGGCGCAGTAACCAGCACGACTGAAAGAGCAACTTATAAATATGATGTTGAGGCTTCAGATCCTGATGGAGACACTCTAGTATTTTCACTTCCCGTTGCGCCAAGCGGCATGAGCATAAGCAACTCTACCGGATTAATAACATGGGAACCGGGCAACAGCCAGATTGGAGCGCATAATGTCACAGTAAGTGTAACTGACAGCAATTTAACAGCAACCCAAAGCTTTAATCTGGCAGTCGGCAAGGGGGCAAGGCTTGCGATAAGCGACCTTGATATAACTGTTGATGGTAAAAGTGACAAGAATGTCAACAATAACAGCAGGATAAGCGAAGAAGCAAGCCCAGGCTCAAAAGTTGAATTTAGCATAGAGCTTGAAAACTTATTTGACAATGATGAAGATCTGGATATAGAAGATATAGATGCTAAAGTAACAATTGAAAACATAGATGACGGCGATGACCTCGAAGAGGAAATTGACAGCATCGACATAAAGCAAGGCAAAGATAAAAGTGTAAATGTTGAATTTGATATACCCTGGCAGGTTGATGAAGATGAGTACCCAGTTATTATAGAGATTGAAGGAGAAGATGAGAATAACACAAGACATGAGATACTATACGAGCTAAAGCTTGAATTGGAAAAAGAAAAACATGAGATAGCAATTGTAAACGCTCTTGCCTCTCCTTCTGCAATCAAGTGCCAGAGAAAAGTTTCCATCAATGCTGAGATAGCTAATATTGGAGCTGAAGATGAGGATGAGGTAAGCCTCAGGATCATGAGTCCTGAACTTGGAATAAATTCATTGACGGAAAACATAGAGCTGGATGAGGGGACGGATGATAATACCTATACAAAACTATTAAGCGAAACTTTAGAGGAGGATATAGCTGCAGGAATCTATCCAATAACTATAAAGGCATATTATGACGGCAAGGAAAGCGACTCAAAAAAATTTAACCTTGCTGTGCAAGACTGCGAGAAATCCAAAGATGTTACAAAAGAAGTAAAAGAAGAAAAGCCAAAGGTCAAGACATCTAAGACGGTCGCAACAGTTCAGAAGAAAAATGAAACTGCTATCGCGGCAAAAACAACAAAGAAAAATGAAGCTTATCCATTACTTGTATCAATACTTGCAATAATATTTGCAGGGACAGTCATATTTGTGATAGGCGGGGCTTATATTGTTTTGAGGAAGTGAATTATTTTTTCTTATTTTGATTTAACATTGGAACCCAAAATCCAACAACAAAAGATAGAATGGCCAAGCTTCTTGAAGCTATTGCTAGTGGCACAATTGAAGCTCCAGGCCATTAAGAAAGGAGATTTGCCCGGGGGGGCCCAAATCAAATTGTTTTAGAGTTGAGTGATGCTGCAGATGGAAGTTTAAAGAAAGGAAATCTATACTCACTCGCATAAATAATTGAGCAATAGATGCTCGTTCGTAATAAGCAAAGCCCAATTTTTATGCTCAAATTTTTGTGTGCTTTGCTATATTTCCATTTGCCGATAGAGGGCAAGCTCTTGTTGTTGGTGCGGGCAATGAAGTATATGGAGGCAATACGTTTTATCAAATTCGTCGGACATATCCGATAAAACAATAATTCTCTTAAGATATAGAAATAAATTAAATCACTTAGCCTGATCAATAAAAGACTTCATCCTGTTTACAAAATCTTCTGCAGCCTTGTAATATCTGTCATATTCCTCCCCTTTTATTTCCTTTATTTCCCTATGGACAATCATCTTCATAAGCTTATAGAAGTGCCGCATTGTTGCAACATATTTGTGCTCTAGAAGCTTTTTTCTTACAAGCTTTTGCTCCAAAAGGTCTGCTACATGTTCCGGAGTAGGTGGTATTTCGCCATGCTGCATCAATGCTGCATGAGCCGCATCTATGACTGACCAGTATAAATCCAAAGTGGCCTGCATTATGTGCCATTTGCTGTTGTGCAAGGTGTTTGGAGCCCGTATGTAATAAGTCCAGATGCTTTCAGATGTTGGCCTTATTCTTCCTTTCTTTAGAAGCATCTGCAGAGGCTCAAAAAAGCCGGAGTCAATCATGGCAACTCCATCTCTAAGAATATTTATTCCTATTGGGTCGCCATTCCTCATATATTCCCAGAAAGACGTAAAGCGTAAAGTTGTAATGTGCAGCCTTGTTGAAACTCTGACTATGGTCTTATTTACAATAACACGATAAGCCTCAAGAACTTCGGGGCCTAAGCCTATGGCCAAATCATCGATTATAACAAGGATGTCCACATCGCTTTTTGAGGTTGTAGTTTTTCTTGCAGAAGAGCCGAATATTATCACTCCCCTTATCAGGGAGCCCATTTCCTTGTATATCTCGTTTGCGAACCTGTATGCAATGTCAACATCCTGTCTTTCGTACTTTTCTAAGTTGGGATGCTCGCGCCTTGCCAAATCAAATTTCATAGAGTAAAAGTTCTTACCTACATATATAAATATTTATCACTATTTTAGAATGATAAACAAGAAAAGTATTTAATCATTGGCTTCAATCTAATTTACCATCATGGGGAAAAATATAGGGATAACAGAATTAAAAAAAATATTTGCCAACAATACCAGATCTTTGGAAATTCTTTATCTGCTTAATAATTTAAAAAAGGCAGTTAGATTGGATGCAAACGAGAATGAGCTTGGAAAAATAAAAGATTTCTGCGATAAAGAAAGGCTTCATCTGGAGATTTCAGATTTTAAAGTTATAAAAATAAAGGATGACGGCAAAGGGGGTTATTCTAATATTGTAAAAAAAGTTCCCAATGACTATATCGGTGGCGGACTTTACCATATTTACATTTCAAAAGACAAAACAATATCTAAATTTCTAAAATTATTGGAAAATAAAAAGGATGATGAAGCTGTCGGAAAGGTTTTAGGCTATCCTGAGTGCTGCATTGATTTTTTCATTAAATACATGGAAAAGCAGCAGAAAATCCAGAATGACTACATTCTTCCTGCGCTGGAAAACTCAGAGGGATTTAGGTTTTCTTTCCATAATAACTATGCTGCGAGATATTTTGATGCCACCTTATTGAGTCATTTTCCGCATTCTTTTGATTGTCCTGAGTCTATTAATATAGCAAAAAAGAATCTTGAGTGCATAAGGCAAAATTCTCCTGAATTGGCAGATGAATTTGAGGAGATGCTTAAATGCGCTGTTTTATACACGGAGCATGAAGGAGTTTTTCTTTTGAAAGGGCTTGAATTGAGCAATAAAGAGTGGAGCAATACTAAAACAAACAATGAAAAATTAATATTCAATAATATAAAATCGACAATAAAAAATGATATATTCAGCTTGTTGAACAAAAATAAAGAAATATGCATTATTGATAAAAATAAAATAAAAATAGAAAATGAGATAATTGATAATGTTGGCTTTATGATTTTTGAATAGGTTATCTTTTTATTTTTATAGCAAATCACACTAATTTGCGTATGTTTATTATCGAAAAGCAATTGGCTATATTGGAAATAACAATACGAAAATTGGAGTTATTTCCTATAGATAATTGATATGCCCTTTATTTTTGAGAATTAGTATAAACCGTAAACAAGCTGCCATTAACAGAAAACTGATCCTCGGCCTTTAAAGATTGAGGATGAAAATGGCGGCCGTGATGTATTAATTTTCCCCTTAGCTCGTTAAGCAGCTTTTTTTCCAGCCCGCGGTGCATTGGCATGTCCGGATATACGAATGCAACATCAAATTCGGATATGCTATGGTCATAAAAGTCATTGTTGTAAAAAATTGCATTCGGTATGCTTAGCTTTCTCTGAATTTCCATGGATTTCTTAAATAGGCCATTATCAATCTCTATCCCAACAGCCCTTTTGCAGAATAAGGCCGCTATCAAAACTATCTTTCCATCGCCGCTTCCCAAGTCTATAAAGCTCTTGTGCTTTTGCAGATTTAGCTTCTTAAAAGCCTCGTAAACCTCATCTGCTATTGCATGGCTCCAAAAACCATGGCCGGTATCCCGCATAGGAAGCCTGCCGCTTTTGAGCAGTTCCTTATAGAAGGAGTTGTACTCCTCTTTTATCTGGTTAAATAAAAGTTCATTCATAATTTGCCATTGCAAGAACTGACTTTTATACTTTATTGTTTTAAATGGCATAAGAATTAAATAATCGAGATTATAAAAACCAAAAATGGTCGGTAATCTGCCAAATTTCAACAGGATAGATGTATTAAGGTGCCTGCTTTCTATAGAAAAGCCTGTAAGCAGGTCATATCTTTCCAAAGAGCTTGAGCTTGGAGAGGGCACAATAAGAAGCATCTTAGATATATTGAAGGAAAAAGCCCTTTTAGTTTCCAATAAGGAAGGTCATTCATTGAGCCAAAAAGGAAAAAATTCGGTTGAAAATATTAAAAAGCGCATTATTCTGAAGAAAATAAAAAGCATATCTCTTTTTCCAGATAAGAAAGCTGCAGCAATACAGATAAAAAATCCTAAAAAAATGGAGAAAGCAGTCGTATTGAGGGATGAAACTGTCAGGAATGGGGCTGAAGGGGCTTTGATATTAAGGTATGATGATGGGCTTAAGTTTTATGAGCTAGAGCATGATGGGGATTTAAGAGAGATAGAAAAAGAATTTGAGCTCAAGAAAAATAACATAGTTATTGCTGCTTATTCCAGCTCCTATAAATTGGCTGAGCATGGGGCAATAGCTGCTGCCGTTTTAATTGAAGATAATTTGAAGAATTTTGTGGATAAATTCTAGCGATTTGATTATTATTTCAAAGTAATGCCAGACATAAATAACTCATAAAATTGTTATGCCCGTCAAATCTTAGCAAGCGATTTGCCCTATGACTTATTCTTGTCGCTTACTAAAGCATGGCGTTATTGAAAAGTTGCGGTGCCATCAATATTGAGAGGCTCATTTAATCGAACATCTAACCGGCCAGAGGGACGGCTCCTGCGGAGAATGCCAGCCTTAGCTAAAACATTAAGTGCGAGCCGATGTCCCTGAGCAAAGCGAACTGGACGCTGGAAATTTCAGATTTCCAAGTGGCACCCGAACGAAGTGAGGGCTTTTCAATAACGCCTAAAGCATAGAAAAGTATTTAAAGCTGGTTGGATATTATATCCAATAAGATGCGGGGCATTGATTAAGAGATAGTCGTATTATGATAATGCCGACCGATTAGCCTACTAATATTTCAATTTAAATAAAGCATGGTTGAACGTATGGAACTTAAAACACTGCTCAGGAAAAAGTCAAAGAAACAAGAGAACAAGGCAGAAGTAAAAATATCTCCTGAGCAAAGGATGGCTTTGCATGCGCTGCAAAAGCAAAAGCAAATTTTAGAGCTGAAGGAATGGCTTGCCCTTATCGGCTTTGTTGGAGCAGCAACATTGTTGCGGCCGCTTATGCAGGCTTTTCCTAATGTCGAGCCTTTGACATTTTTTGCGCTTTTAGCTGGGTGGCTTTTTGGCAGCAGAAAAGGAATGATGGTGGGCATTTCTTCCTTATATCTTTCAAATTTTCTGGTTTTTGGAGGGCAAGGGCCATGGACTATTTTCCAGCTCATAGGCTATGGGTTGGTTGGATTTCTTGGAGGCCTCTTAAGGAAGAAATCCAGCATGCTTGAGGTTTTAGCAGTTACCTTGATAGCAACGATAAGCCTGCAGCTGATATTCAATCTTGGATGGTCTTTGATGATAGGATTTAACTTTTTGGCTGTAATGATGACTGGAATAATTTTTACAGCTACGCACATTATTTCAAACCTTATCTTTGCAACATTGCTTCCAAAAGCAAGAGAACTAGTTTATGAAAAAGGCAAATTCAATGAAAAAGAGCTTTGCGATAATCTTATTGCTGAGCTTAATAGCAGGATGCCAGCAAAACGTAAAGAGCCAATCAAGCAATCAAGCAATTGATGGCTTTGCTGAGCTTAAAATAAGGACGATAGGAAATACTACCATAGAAAGCTTTGACACTATTGGATATAGTGCATTAGAGATGCTGCAAGTTAAGCATAAGGTCAAATTAAATTACGCTGGTTCAATTAAATGCATAGACAAGATTTGCGCGGAATCAGGATATTGGTGGCCGATGAGTGTAAACGGCAAAAAATCTTCACTTGGGCCAAAAAGCTACATTGTGAAAAATAATGATAGGGTGGAGTTTGATTTGAGCAAGGAATAATTGCTTAGCATTATTTTATTTTCATCAATTGGGGATATAACTATAAGATTATAAGAAAGTTTGCAAAATTTTAATCTCGATTTTAATATTAATTTGGCGGGTGGTTTAAATGAAAAAGATTTTAGTTTTTTTAGGGGTTATATTGACTATGATTAATGCAGCTTATGCTGCTGATGTGGGGATTATAGTGGAATTGGAAGATGGGAGCGTCAAAACTGATTGCATAAGCGCGGAAGAAGGCACTGATGGATATGAGCTATTGCAGAACTCTAATTTTGATATTTTGTGGAGCCCTGAAAGCGCCTTTGGGCAGCTGATATGCAAGATTGACGGAGAAGGGACAAATGCGCAAGGAAGCTTCTGCGAGTACTTTGGAAAGTTCTGGAATTTTAACATCCAGTCTTATGGCGAAAATTCGTGGATACATTCTCCTGTCGGGCATAATGGGCCGGGAGGATGCTGGAACAGAAAAGAAAATTCATTTGCAGGGCATTATTGCGCTCTCGACAAGGATGTTATCGGCTATAAGTTTGGAGAGGGCGCGGAAGGGCCGCCATTGAGGACTTTCAAGCAGGTATGCGAAAATCTCGGAATAAAAAGCCTAAAGGCCTATGTTGACGGAAAAAAAGACGGCAGCGCAGATGAAAAGGGCGGAAAGATTGAAGCTGCACCCGGCTCTAAATTGGAGATAAAAATTGAGCTTGAAAATTTGTATGAAGAGGATATTAAAATCGAGGATATTTCCGTTGAAGGTATACTTCGCGACATAGCAGGAAATGACCTGGAAGATGAAAAAAGCATTGAGCTGAATAGTGGCGACAGCAAAGAGGCAACTTTGAGATTCAATATTCCAAAAGACACTGAAGAAGATGACTACGATCTGACAATAGATATAAACGGGAAAAATGAAAGAGGATTCCAATACTCAAAAAAAATAGAGTTTGAAATTGAAATTGAGAAAGAAAAATACAATGCTGTTTTTGATAAGCTGGAATTTTCCGGCAGGAAGGTGGAATGCGGCAACGATGCAAAGCTTCTGGCCGATATCGCTAACCTAGGCAGCAGCAAAGAGAATGCCGTGCTAAAAATTTTCAATGAAGACTTTGGAATAAATGTTGAGGATAGATTTGAGCTAAGCAATGATATTCCAGGCAATAGAGCCAGCAAATCTTATCTCATATCAATACCTAAGGCAATCAAGCCTGGAAAATATGTAGTGGCTGCAGATTTAATTTCCAGCAATAAGATTAAGCAGTCAAGCGCCTCTTTAGATATAACCTGCAAGGGATATGGTGGGCAAATTAAAGGGCAAAGAGAAACATTGGCAAACTCTCAAGAAAGCGGCAGCAGAATGGCGGGGGGGGTAATAGCATCCAATAGCAACAATAACAAAAATCCCAATGATGCTAATAAAATTAATCCTGAAGCGAAAAGCCCTGTTAAAAAGGCAATATTAATTTCAGTCCTATCCATGGAAATACTGGGAGTTATTGGAGCATCCATATTTGCAGTTTATCTGATAAGAAAGTAGCATAAGCCAATGTTTGTGAGCTAATAATTACCCTTGCCTTCAACACCGGCATATTTCCTTATCTTGTATAATGTGGCCCTGCTTGCAACAAGCAAGTTGACAACTTCACTGCTTGATGACTCATATCTGGTCTTGTCGAGCCTTTCTCCAATCTCGTCAATTGCCTCCATATGCGTCTGAGTGATATTTCCTGACATGCTTGCATAAGCGATGCCCTGGAGCTGGGCATAATCATTATACACCTGCTTGAAAGATGCATATTCTGCTTTACCGCGAGACTTTTCCTGAGGAGCTTCCCTTCTCGCAGTAGTTTCAAGCATGTTACCTTCTTCTTCGAAAAGGCTCCTTATGTTTATTTCCTGCTGCTTTGGAGCTATCTCCTCTGCAAATTTCTCTGTCTTGAGCTCCTTTTCTGAGGCTTTGATAAGGTCCTCTATCTGCCCAACTTCTGATTTTCTTTTTTCCTCAAACTCCTTGAGCCTTTTCAGCTTTTGGCCCGGCCTTAGCTTCCTAAGCTCCTGCTTCAGCTCCTCTATATCTTCCTTGTCTGCCATAAAACCCCATTATCTTAAAATTGACTTTTTGATATGCTTATGCACCTAAAATATATAAATATATCCTCGATTTAGGGCTTCCATGAAAATGCAGGTTAGCAGCCTTGATGTCGAGCCCCTTGCTAAGCACATCTAAAGAGGCCAAGGGGCCGCTCCATGAGATGCGACGAGCGGCTTTTTAGCTCGCCGCTCGCAATTCACCGGACCTGACCGATGCTTTTAGCCCAGATGCAATGGGCTCGAAGCTGCTAACCCGTAGCGTAGCGGAGATTTTCATGGAAGCCCTCAAATTATATAAATTCAGAAGCCTGAAAAATATAAGGATTAAGAATTCAAACCTGAATAGATATGCTTCCTAACAGTTTCTTTGCTTCTTTATTTTCTGGGTCTACTCTAAGAACAGAGTCCAGATTGCGCTTTGCCTCATGATAAAGCTCCTTCTTAAGATTGATTCTTGCCCTGTCCAGTTTCCTTAATATAAGCCTATTAAGCAAACTCCTGTCAGACATTTGCTGGATTCCTGCGGGGAATTTAAGCGGAGCATATATGCTGCCCTGCAAAGGGCCACTAATTGATTCAGCGGTATCTGCCAGCTGCCTCAGTTTCTCATAACCGTTTATTCCTTTATAGGAATTTCCCTTGATTGAAAGCTGCTGCTGCAGTTCGTTGATCTGGAGCTGTATGCTCAACTCTTTGTAAAGCTTTAACAGGCTTTCTCCTATTTCCAGCTTTTTTTGTGTAAAGCCATTTGGCAGGGACTTAAAGTCCTGCAGGGCTTGTTCATACAAGGATTTAGTCCTTTCAAGATCTGCGGCATCGAAGCTCAGGAATGCATCTTTAATGCCTGTCTCTATTTTATTTACTGCAGTCCAGAAGTTGCTCGTAAAAGCGCGGCCCATGCCTTCATGAAGCTTTTGGGACAGCGCGAATATTTCTTTATCCAGCTCTTTTTTCTCTTCCATCAGAAAATCCGGAATCTTATCGCGCATGGCGCCAATATCGGAATAAAGTTTGCTTGCCTCGTCATAATTTTTTTTGTCAAGATGATCTAAGGCTTTCCCTATGAGATACTTGATTGATTTCTTGTCTTTATCCAGATTTATAGAAGCTTTGTATAGCTCTTGCTTTGCTTTCTCGGCTGTTTCCGCAACTTCATTGTAGAGCTTCGAATCCCATTTTAATTTAGCGTCAGAAATCTTGCTCCAAAATTGCTGGAACTGGCCTATGCTTCCTTCAGTATTGATCTGCGCTGGAGCCTCTTTTGGCTTTTCCGGAATTACCGGATTCTGAGCTTCAGTTTTAGTTGCATCATTTTCTCTCTGCCCTGCTTCATTTTCCAGGAATTCGTCCATGTCCATTTTTATTGCAGATGCTCCCTATACCTTTCCCATAAACCGGCAAGCTTTTCTTCTGAAATATTCTTCAAGCGGGCTTTCTCATAAAAAGAGTCCCTAATCCCAAATATGTTTTCGCTTAAATACTTCCCCCATAATGCATCAAGCTTATCCTGCGGCAGATTCCACGCCATTGCTTTTTTATAGAATTCTTCCTTGGTGACAATTCCTGTATTTTTGGGGCCCAAAGGAGGAGTAGGAATTGGATTGTGCAGCTTTTTGCCAGCTTTTTCATTCAGGTATATGAACGGTGTAGTAAACTTGTATTCTATTCCGAATATCCTTTCCTCGACCAAAAAATCCGCTAAAGATTGAACTATGTCAATAGGCATTTTTAATAGCTTAGCAGCTTCTTCCACTGAAATTTTTTTCCTGGATTTGACAAGCTCATAAAAATCATCGGCGCTTGTCTTCAGAATGTTGTTGTCCATTTTAATGCAGCTCTGATAAATTAGACTATGTAACTATATCTAACTTTGCTTTTAGTCTTATTGGGATATAAAAACTTTGTTTGTTTTTTATCAGTAGTGTCATGGGAGCAGAGGGCATAATTGATTTTCTGCCTGCAAATTATATTTGGATATATGGCCTAAATCCAGCTTGAATGGAGAGCTTATTCCATTAGCTTTAAACAAGGTAAGCGGGGGGCCTGCGCAGCTGTCAGCGCTGCTCCAGAAAAGATAATCTGCATAACTCGCAGAGCGCGCTGGAGTCTTGCCCGGGTTTACAAGGCTCTCGATGCCGCAGCATTGCGAAGGGGCTACGCTGCCAGTGAACCGGCTGATAAAATCGGGAGAATTGCCATCTGCAAAGTGGGTATAATTCCCATCGGCTATAAAGTCAGTAACTTTTGCAAGAGTCCAATCATCAAAACTTGTGCCAGACTTCCTTACTATGTTTTCGTAAGCCCCATTTGTATTTACCAGATAATAAGGATCTTTAAGGCCTTCAATGGATATATCCGACGCTACTGTACTTTTTCTTTCCCATGATGCTGTTTCTTCTGCAGTTGTAACTTTAAATGTCACATCTGCCTCCAAAGTTATGAACCATGGATGCGCCTGATAAACCCGTATGTCTGCCTCAGTTATCTGATTAAATTCTGTCCCAACGTTAAATACTTTTTCTGCTGTTAGCGCAATATCATTTTTTAGCTCATTGAAAGTATTCCCATCCATCTCCGGAACATTTGCGCCGCTTATTGTGCCATCAAGAATTATTTCTTTAAATGATGCATCAAAATTAGATAGAAAATTATCGGTTGTTTCAATGTGGCTTATCAATGATATCAAGGACTTCCTTCCGGATGCCTGCAATGAATTTTTAAGGTATACATTCTCAAGGTCAAAAACATAATCATTTACATTTGAAACTCTTGCTTTGACGGAGGATATGTCTTTTTTCAAATCAACACTTGTAGGCGTGAATATTATAATTACTGCAGCGATGATTACTATTGATATAAATGTCAGGAACATGCCTTTTTTCCCATACATTTTCATCGCTCTTATCGCCATACCAATACCTCAGCGCCATAAGGCCCAAAAACATCCCCTGCCTGCTGGTCAAGGATTCCATACACTATTTTTTTTGATGGCATGATAATTTTCGCAGCGGCCTTTGAAGCAGACTGCTCGGCAGAAGGGTAAATAAGCTCTTTATTGCTGATTGAATCATCGTTTATCCAAAATTCAAAATTATAGTTTTTTGGTAGGTTATTTTGCGCCAGCTTCTCCACAAATGCCCTTGCAATTATGCTGACGTAACAGCCCTCGCCGGCAATTTTTTTCTGCTCATAAAATATTGCAACCTGCTGAAGCAGAGTGCTCCCAGAATCCGGAGTTATTGGACCGCCATTGCAGTCTATGGCTTCCTGGCTGCTCCAGTATGTCCCGCCCAAGCCAATTTCCAAATTGTTTATCCCTGAAAGCTTATTGTCTGCAAACAAGCTCATGATATCTTCAGAAATGGTGTCTGCCGGAGCGCTAACAGCCTCCTGAGAATAAAAGGTAAAGACAAGAAATGCTCCCACTGCCAGGACGCTAAGAGCAAGTATAGAGTCAATAAGGAAAAAATAACCCTTTCTATTCAAACTGCACCTCTTTTTCATAAAATGCTATTTCAAAAAAATGAGATATAATAAGTTTATGGTTTTTGCGGCTTCAATGAAAATGCAGGTTAGCATCCTTGAGGTCGAGCCCCTTGCTAAGCGCATCTAAAGAGGCCAAGGGGCCGCTCCGTGAGATGCGACGAGCGACTTTTTAGCTCGCCGCCCGCAATTCACCGGACCTGACCGATACTTTTAGCCCAGATGCAATGGGCTAGAAGCTGCTAACCCGTAGCGTAGCGGAGATTTTCATGGAAGCCGGTTTTTGCAGAAAACCGCCTTTGACCTTGCGTAAAAATCCCCATTGAATGATAGTGGGTGGAATTATACATTTCTGGCAGCTTCTTCCCGTTTCAGATAAACATCAATTATAGCTAACTTTTCCGCAGATTCAGAAACAACAGATCTTCCATAACCCATATTAAGGGCTGCCATCTTTGCAAATACTGTGCTAAGCACCTTTAATATAAGTTTGCTGCTTTGCTCAAACGGATATTTTATAATTTCTACTGAAATCCTGTCAGGAAGCGATCTGGATTTGAAAACTCCCCCCATCTTCTTCCCGATATCAGCATAAGCATCTGAAAGCTGGTCAATAGTCAGCTTGCTTACATTATTGAAATTGAGGTACATGCTGTTTATCTGATCTCCAAGGGTTATTCCAATCTTATCAGAAAGGCTTTTGAAATCTGATTCCGGCAGATTTTTTCCTATTTCCGTTATTAAACTGGCCAAAAAGCTTTCCTTATTCAGGCTAACTGGAATGTACCATAGCTTAGCCATCCCAAATTGCTTGAAGTCTATCAAAGCCCTTTCCCGGATAACAGCTAAGTATTTGGTCATGGTAATCCTGTTCAGGCCGATATAATTAGCAATTTCACTAGAAGTAACCCCTAATGGGCTTTTTTTGATAAAATTAACTACTCTTTGCTCAATTTCAATATTAAACATATTAAATTCCCCACTAAACCGAATCTAAAGCATATAAACGCCAATTGTATATAAAGATTACCATTATTGATAACCAATGAGCGAAAGATTTATATAGTAGCCCTGCGATTAATGGTCTATACGCCTATTATCAGGCAATAGTCAAAATTCCATGGAGGTGAAAACTGTGGAAGAAAAAATAGGACATTATTCATTTATTGGAGGAGTAGTGATTGCAGTAGTACTAGGATTGGTGCCTGCATCAACATTAGGAACAGCTGCAGGATGGCTAGCTTCATTGCTAGTTGTACTGGGATTGATAGTAGGGTTCCTAAACGTAACTGGAAAAGAAACCAAGGAGTTTATGATGGTAGCAGTTGTGCTTATCATAGCAGCCTTTGCAGGAAATGCATTGAGCACTTTAGGTGGAGTCCAGTTCATAGGTCCATACCTACAGGGCATCTTTACAAGCGTCCTGGCATTTGTTGTTCCGGCAACAGTCGTTGTTGGATTAAAAGACATTTGGTCATTAGGACAGAACCAGTAAAAGCTGGTTTTTTCTTTATTTTTTTGTTTTTCTTTGATTCTTAATAATTATAAGGTTTAACTGAAAGCTATTTATAGCTCTTAATGATACCCCCTATTATGAAACTGTTCAATGAAATAGAGCTTATTGACTTGGCAATCTATACTGATAAGGCTTTAATCCTTACTGACTTCCATATTGGCTATGAAGAAGCCCTGAACAAGCAGGGTTTGATGGTGCCAAGGTTTCAATTTGAAGAGATAATAAAAAGGCTTGAGAAGATATTCTTGAGGCTTAAGGGACAGAAGATTGAAAGGATAATTGTAAATGGGGATTTAAAGCATGAGTTTGTAACGATTTCTGAGCAGGAGTGGAGGAATGTGTTAAAGCTTCTGGACTATTTTGGGCGGCATTGTGATGAGATAATATTGATCGAGGGCAACCATGACACCATTCTTGGGCCTATTGCAAGGAAAAGGAATGTTAAGGTCGTTGGGCATTATATAATCGACCCATCTGCAAGAAAAGCATTAAAAAGTGAAGAAACAATTCAAAAAAGTTCAATCAACAACAATACTAAACAATCACTCAAAACAATAAAAACAAAAAAATCTATAGAAAACACTAAAAATAATTCAAAAAACAAAATCCTGGTCATTCATGGAGATAAAATCCCGGATAAAACAATACTGGAAGGGGCCCCTACAATAATAATAGGGCATGAGCATCCTGCTGTCTCTATAAGGGATGGCGCAAGGACAGAGCTTTTCAAGGCCTACTTAATAGGAAAGTGGCAGGGTAAAAATATCATTGCGCAGCCATCTTTCAATATGGTTACTGAAGGTACTGACATGCTGAGAGAAGAAGTTCTAAGCCCATTCTTGAAAGGCAATTTAGGCAAGTTTGAGGCTATTATTGTGGCTGATAAGCTGTATAGGTTTGGAAAACTAAAGAATTTGGGCTAAGAAAGTTATTCTAGGTGCTCTTCAAGGTCCAGAGGTCTTGAAGTTGGTCTTCCATGTGTTGGAGGCAAGTTAACTGAACTCCTCCCAGTCATAGCAAGGTATAAATCTTCTTGAGCTTGGGTGTTAGGTGTATTTCCAATAACCTCTAATTGAACTGGAGTTAAAGTCGCATAAGCAGGTTTTGTACCCACATCCGTCGGAATTTAACGAAGTTGAATTTTGAGAGATGGAGCGAGGCAGGCAACCCAATGAGCTTCAGAGATGGAAAATTTTCGAGTGGTGAGCAATTTGGGTGGAGCGAGGTGCAACCGAGCGGAACCGTTTAAGCCCTGTTCTATTCTCCGAGCTTTGCGAGGATTGAGTTTTAGTGCAACGTTGAGCGAAGCCCAAAAACTCAAAGTTGGCTGGAGTAAATAAAGTTAGTAAAATTAGGGGCTGGTTCGATAGTATTTTAGGGGGTCGGCGTTTTTAGTTATTAACTCTAGAGTGGTTACAACAGAAAGATTTATAAATGAGAGCTAATTTACTAAGAGCATGGAAAAAGAAAAATTCACACTCAGACAAAAATGGTTTCCATCCATTGACGATGCTGAAGAATTACAAAAAGCTAGTAGCAACGATGATTATGCCACGGGAATAGGTCAATTAATCGGAAGATGGGCAAGAAGTA
>CAYTDO010000036.1:0-10612 GCA_964436645.1 uncultured Methanosarcinales archaeon
GTGGCAAAAAGATCGTTGGTAAAAGAGCTGATGCATTTTTCCTTGTTTACTTTCAATTCGCTCAAAGTTAAATCAAGTATTTTCAAGGAAGCTATAGCTATGCCGAAGCTTTTCATCAAAGGCTCTTTTGTAAGCTGAAAGTCGCGATGGTATCCTGATATGAGTTTTGGCGGGATATTCCCTACCAAAAACAAGTATGATTGCACAACACTTGCTTTCCCCCTTATCAGCTCAAGCACATCCGGATTTTTCTTGTGCGGCATCAATGAGCTTCCTGTTGTAAGCTTCTCCGGCAATGAAAAAAAGCCAAACTCATCCATGCTGAAAAGTATCAGATCAGAGGCTATTTTACTAAGGTCGTCCATTATTTTCGATAATGAAAAGACTATAACTGATTCTATCTTTCCGCGGCTGTTTTGAGGATAAGCAGAATTATTCTGCACCTTTTCGAATCCAAGCAGCTTTGTTGTAAGCTCGCGGTCAATTTCCAAATTTATGCCGTATCCCGCTGCGCTTCCTAATGGATTCTGGTCATTCAGCTTATATGCAGCCTTCAATAATCCAAAGTTATCAATCAAGGATTCTGCATACGCTCCAAACAACAATCCAACTGAAGAAGGCATTGCCTTCCTTGTATGAGTATATCCTGGAATAGGTACATCTTTATTCTTATCAGCAAATTCCAATATCGTACCAATCAGGCCTGCAAGCGCCTTGCTCGTCTCCAAAAGGCTCTCCTTTGAATAAAGGCGTATGTCCACAAGCACCTGGTCATTCCGAGAGCGCGCTGTGTGTATCTTTTTGCCCAAGTCCCCAAGCTTTTGAGTAAGATGAGATTCTATCGCAGTATGGCAATCCTCATCCTCCTGTTTAATCTCAAATTTGTTGTTTTCATTCAGCTTCAGGATTTCCAAAAGGGCTTTTTTCAGTTTTTTAAGCTCCTCATTTTTCAGTAGTCCTATCTTATTGAGCATGGTTGCATGGGCAATGCTTCCGCATACATCATATTTCACCAGCGATTTATCTAGCAAAAAGTCATTGCCAACGGTAAATTTCTCAATTTCCTTGTCCACATTGAAGTTCTTTTGCCAGAGTTTCATTTTTCAAGAGTTTTTTGTTTAGTTTTATTGATTTTTTAGTAATTTTTATGATTTTTTTATTTGAATTTTTTTATTGGTTTTTATTATTGATTTTTTTGGGTTTAATGAGTGTTTTTTATTGGATGTAGCTTTTATTTTGTTTGTTTATTGAGTTTTATTATTATGCTCTGCAATTCCACCGCAGATGGTCCCGAACTTCGTTCGAGCATTAGTCCGAGGCTCGCTGCCCTACCACGCTCGGAAATCTTCGATTTCCGGCGTGCTCAAAAACCGGTTCAAGACTGTTTGTTGGTTTTTGACACATCGCTCGCCTCGGTTTTATAATTATTAAATCTTATTAAGCAGCTTTAATATAATCGCTTTTTGCATATGCAGCCTGTTCTCTGCCTGGTCAAACACAATGCTTTGCTTCCCATTAATTATGTCTGCAGTCTGCTCATAGCCTCGCATCGCAGGCAGGCAGTTCATGAATAGCGCATCTTTCTTTGCGTGCTCCATGAGTTTTTTGTTGACCTGGTAAGGCTGAAAGAGCTTTACCCTTTGCTCTTTTTGCTCTTTCGGAACATGATAGCTCATCCAAGAATCTGCATAGATTATGTCGGCATTTTCAACTGCTTTCTTTGCATCTTCGGTTATCAGCACTCTTGAGCCTGATTTTTTCGCATTGTTCTTAGCTATATTTACTACAGATTGCTGAGGCGAATGCGCTTTTGGGCTTCCGACAGCTACATCCATGCCAACCAATGAACAGCCTTCAAGCAGTGAATGGGTTATATTATTATTTCCATCTCCAACAAACGCAAGCTTTAATCCCTTAAGCTTTTTCTTCTTTTCTTTTATAGTGAAAAGATCCGATAGTATCTGGCACGGATGGAACTCATTGGTAAGCCCATTGATGACCGGAGCTTTTGAGTTTTTTGCAAGCTTTTCAAGGTTATCATGCTCGAACATCCTTGCCATTATTATGTCGCAATACCTGCTTGAGACTTTTGCCGTGTCTTCTATGCTTTCCTTTTCTCCAAGCGGGGAATCTTTAGTATCAAGATAGATTGCATGCCCTCCAAGCTGGGTCATTCCAACCTCAAAGGAAACCCTCGTGCGCAGGGAAGGCTTTTCAAATATCATGAGCATTGTTTTGTTATTCAATGAATTAAAATATTTTTCCGGGGATTTTTTGATTTTGGCCGCATGGCTAATCAAATCCCCAATAATTCCCTTGTTCAAGCCTTGGAATGATAACAGGTTTTTCATTTTACATCATTTTTTCAATTATTTAATTTTTAAGTTATATTTTATTAAACAATTTTAGCAGGTAATGATTATCTTCAAAAATAAAAACAAAATTATTATACAATTTTTTTGCTCTTTTGTCTTTGAATTTTTATTTTGCCTTTCTTTCCCTCAAAGAACTAGCCTTAAGCCTGATTGCATTCAGCTTTATGAATCCCATTGCATCCTTTTGGTCATATCCTCCAATGATATCCATGCTGCTTAGATTTTGGTCATATAGGGAGTGCTTTGATTCACGTCCTTTGACCATGCAATTGCCTTTGTATAGGCTTAGGTAAACTGTTCCATTCACAAACTCCCGGCTTTGGTCAAAGGCCGCTTTTAAAAATTTCATCTCTGGCGAATACCAAAAACCATAGTACACTAATTCAGCAAACTTAGGCATGAGCATATCCTTAAGATGGGCTACTTCCCGATCTAAAGTCAACCCCTCTATATCGCGGTGAGCTATATGGAGTATAGTTCCTGCAGGCGTTTCATATATTCCGCGCGATTTAATCCCGACAAAGCGATTTTCAACCATGTCTACCCTTCCAATTCCATTTTCACCGCCAATTTTATTCAGATACTGGAATAACTCCAGGGGTTTTGATTTTATTGTCCCGTCATCCATGTTCTTTACCTTTACTGGATTTCCTGCCTTGAATTCAATTGCAATATTGGTCTCTTTATCAGGAGCTTGTTTTGGGCTCTTTGTCAGCTGGAAATCTTCATCACTTAATGTTTTCTTAGGGTCCTCTAAAATTCCAGCTTCATAGCTTATGTGCATCAGATTAGCATCTGTGCTATACGGCTTGCTTTTTGTAGCTTTGACAGGAATATCATTTTTTTCAGCATATTCAATCATATCAGGCCTTCCTTTAAACTGCGCCAAAAATTCCGCATCTTTCCACGGCGCAATGACTTTTATGGCAGGATTCAAGGTATAGTAAGTAAGTTCAAACCTTACCTGATCATTGCCTTTTCCGGTAGCGCCGTGGCTTACAAATTCTGCTTTCTCTTTCTCAGCAACCTCTATCTGTTTTTTTGCTATCAAAGGCCTTGCAAGGGCTGTTCCCATTAAATAGCGCCCTTCATACAGCGCATTTGCCCTTAGCGAAGGAAAAATAAAATCAGTTACAAATTCTTCTTTCACATCCTCGATATAGACTTTTGAAGCTCCGATTTTCAGCGCTTTTTCCTTTGCCGCCTTCAATTCATCTTCCTGCCCTAAGTCGGCTATGAATGCGATTACCTCGAAGTTTTTCTTCGCAAGCCAGCTAAGTATGACGGACGTGTCCAACCCGCCGCTGTATGCCAAAACAACTTTCTGTTTCATTCTCTCAAAGGAGAGGCGCCTATTTTTAAACTTAACGCCCGATTTCGGACAAACTAAACAAAAATGTCCTATTTCAGACATAGCCATTGCATGAGGTTTTGACCCAAAAAAAACAAAATGTTTATTTTATTAAAAAATGTCCGAAACAAAACATTTAAATAGAAGATACCGCAGGATATAATTGAGCGGTGTGTCTTTATAGAGTACCGAAGCAAAGCATACGCGCTCCATATGAAAACCTTGAAGGCCGCAAAAACGCGGCTTTCTTCATAGTCAATGCAGAAAAATCTTTCAGAGTGGATGGACACAGGAAAGATATGCCTTAATGCCTCAGTTATCAGTAAGATAAGCAAATCTATCACTGAAAAATGACCTCCTCCCGACGCCCTAAAGGGCGGGGAATTAAACCCTAGAAACTATTAAGTATTTTGATTCGCTAATTAAATTTAATTTACTGATTAGTTTAGTTTATTGGTTAGTTGATTGATTATTTTATTGTAAATTATTGTTGGGGGTCGTAAAGTTTTGGTAAACGTAACTAGGATTACAGAAGAATATATTTTATCGCATCCTTTTGTCAAGGACTGCCTAAAAAGGGGCCTTATTAATTACTCTTCATTGGCAAGGCAGATATGCGATGAAACAGAACTCAATCTAAACAAGAATTTTGATGCTGTGCTCATAGCATGCAGGCGATTTTATAGAAAGATACGGACTGAAGCATCTGTCGAGAGAAAAATCTTGGGTATATTAAGGGAGAGCAAGCTGGAGATAAGGAATAAGATAAGCTCAATAATATTTGAGAAGGATATCAATTACAATAATCTGTTTGACATTGAAAAGGAAGCAAAAAAATCTCTTGAGACATTCCACATAGTTGAGGGGACTTCCACAGTAACAGTTATAGCATCCGAAGAATTCAGCAAGAAAGCCAGGCAGGTCTTTAAGAATAAGATAGTCAAGGAAAGCCATCAGCTGGTTGAAGTCATACTTAAAAGCCCAAAAGAGATAGTAACGACTGCAGGCGTCGTATCTTACCTGTTCTCCTTGTTTGGAGAGAATGCAATCAATGTCTTTGACACTCTAAGCTCGTGGACTGATACTATCTTTCTTATTGAAGAAAAAGACCTAAGCAGGGTAATGGAATTGTTAAGATTTTGATTGTCATTTGTTCTATTTTTAGAAATGTTTATATTGAATTTAATAAAGATTTATCATATGAAGCCTTGGCTGCACAAAATTGAGGTAATGGTCGACAGGATAATACCCTATCTCCTTATTTTACTTCTGTTTATCATCATTGGAGAGGTATTTTATGCAGAAAAACTGGAGTCCTATCATTTTTTTGTTTCAGCATTTGACGGTTTTATAGTTTTTATCTTTGCTTTAGACTTGATGTTCAAATATATCCACATTAGGAATTTTCCAAAATTCTTCAGAAAATACTGGCTTGAGATTATTGCCATTTTCCCTGCCTTTTTAGTTTTGAGATTATTCGAGGAGTTTATCCCTCTGGCAAATGTAGATAAAACCCAGGCATATCTTCACGAAGCAGTCGAAATCAAAAGAGAAGGGAGGTTGATTATTATGGAAGCAGAAAAAATTGGGGAGGCAAGTAGGATAAGGCTTTTTGAGCAATTTATACGTCCAATTGCAAGAATGCCGAGATTCCTAAAAGCATTCAGGTTTTATAGAAGAATCTTAAGGGCTTTTAGGTTTTATGAAAAGCCTACCAGAAAGCATCATCCAAATGAAAAGAAGGCTAAACTATGAGCAAAAACCTTTATCTTCTAAGAAATGTCCAAGTTTTTCTTTCTTTGCCTTGAGATATTTTAGGTTTTTAGTGCCCGGCTTTATCAATAATGGGACTCTTTTTACAATCTTTATGCCGTATTTTTCAATCCCCTCTATCTTTCTTGGATTGTTGGTCATAAGATTGATTTTCTTTACACCAAGATCAGCGAGGATTTGCACGCCAACAGTATAGTCGCGGGCATCTGCCTTGAAGCCAAGCTTTTCATTTGCTTCGACGGTGTCCATTCCTTTGTCCTGCAATGCATAAGCCTTTATCTTGTTCAGCAGTCCTATGCCTCTGCCTTCCTGCCTCAAGTAAAGTATAATGCCACCCTCTTTGCTGATTATCTCAAGGGACTTCTCAAGCTGCTGCCTGCAGTCACATCTTATTGATGAGAACACATCGCCTGTAAGGCATTCAGAATGCACCCTTACCAATACCGGCTTGCTTTTGCTTATATTCCCCTTAACCAAAGCAAGATGGTGCAATCCCTTGTCGAATTCGTATGCCCCAACCTCAAATTCGCCGTATTTTGTCGGCAGGTTTGCTGTTTCCTTCCGCCTGAGTATCTTTTTCATAAGCTTGAATAGCCCATACCCCTATTTAAAAGTTATCAAACAAAGTAAAAACCATCAAGAAACAACTATTCTTCTTCCTCTTTTTTCTCTTCGGTATCTTCTTCTTTCTCTTCGTCTGCTTCGTCGTAGCCTTTCATGAATCCTGCTTCTTCAGGGCTCAGCTCTTCGCTGTCAACAAGCTCTTCTCTGCCTTCTTCATTGTATACATTATCCTCTTCTTTCTGCTCACTCCCCGCATATTCTTCATCTGCCATTTTATTCAAGTTTCTTTATGGTTCTTTAAAAAGTTTTCTGTATTGCTTACCTTGCCAAATTGTAAAGTTTATGCCCAGATAGATATAATCCCCATATAAATTATAAAATTAAAAAATGTAAATTCAGCTTTTTATCCAAAAATAGTGTCATTATCGGAAGATTAAAACAAATAAATTTAAATAAAGCTTAGGCTGTAGCTCTAAAAGTTGGGGTTTAATGATTTCGCATAAAAAATATATGGCAATAGCCCTAGAGTTGGCTAAAAAGGGAAAGGGCTGCGTAAGCCCAAATCCAATGGTTGGCTGCGTCATTGTCAAGCGCGGGAGAATTGTAGGCCAGGGCTACCACAAGAAGTATGGAGAAGAGCATGCAGAAGTCAATGCACTAAGAATAGCAGGCAAAAAGTCAAACAATGCAACAATGTATGTCACCTTAGAGCCTTGTTCTCATTGGGGCAAAACGAGCCCATGCACGGAAAAAATTGTGGAAGCAGGAATACGTGAAGTTATAGTAGCGATGGAAGATCCTAATCCTTTAGTAGATGGCTACAAGGAGCTCAAATTTAGGGGCTTGAAGACTCGAATAGGCATATTAAAAGAAGATGCAGTAAAGCTTAATGAAGCTTATATTAAATACATGAAGTCAAAGAGGCCATTTGTAATTCTTAAAGTCGCTATGAGTATTGATGGAAATATTGCAACATCAACAGGAGATTCAAAATATATAACAAGCAAGGAGGCCAGGAAGTATGTACATCAGATAAGAAACGATGTAGATGCCGTCATGGTAGGGATAAATACCATAATCAGGGACAACCCGATACTGGACTCAAGGCTTATAAAAGGAAAAAACCCGATTAAGATTATCGTGGATTCCAGCCTTAAAATGCCGGAGAAGGCAAAAGTTCTAGATGACCCGAGCAAAGTGATTTTGGCAACAACAAATAGCGCGCCTAAGTCAAAGATAGAAAAATTTCAGCAAAAGGGAGTAAGAATAATAATTGTTAAGGCAAAAAAAGGCATGGTTGATCTCGATGAGCTCATGAAAGAGCTTGCAAAATCCGAAATAGGCTCAATAATGATAGAGGGAGGCGCCCAGCTGAGCGGCAATGCGCTTATGGACAAAATTGTTGATAAAATGCTTGTCTTTACCGCTCCAAAGATTATAGGAAATGGACTTCCTCCAATAAAGAATCTAGGCATCAAAAAAGTCAACAAAGCTCTAGAGCTAAAGAATATCTCAACAAGCAGGATAGGAAGGGACTTTTTAGTTGAAGGGTATCTGTGATGCTAATCTGCATTTTCAATAAGGAATAAAAAAGAAAAACTATAAAAACTCTTTATTTTATCTTAATGGCATGGTATTGAGCAATATAGAAGAAGCCATTGATGACATCAAAAAAGGAAAGTTTGTCATTGTGGTGGATGATGAAGACAGGGAAAATGAAGGTGACTTAGTTCTTGCAGCTGAAAAAGTAACTGCAGATAATATCAATTATATGATAACGCATGCAAAAGGATTAGTTTGCATGCCGATGAGCGGGGAAAGGGTCTCCCAATTAAAAATACCGCCAATGATAAGGCACAATGAATTGCATAGGTGCATGTTCACCATATCAGTTGATTACAAGCATGGCACCACAACCGGGATATCGCCGGCAGACCGTGCAGCTACCATAAAAGCTTTGACTGACAAAAATTCAAAGCCTGAAGATTTCGCCATGCCCGGCCATTTATTTCCTTTAATCTACAGGGATGGGGGGGTTCTTGCTCGAAATGGCCATACCGAAGCATCGGTTGACTTAGCAAGGCTAGCGGGCTTGTACCCTGCAGCGGTGATATGTGAAATCATAAATGATGATGGAACAATGGCAAAGCTTCCAGACCTGATTGAATTTTCCAAAAAGCATAATAATATGAAGATTGTTTCCATTAAAGATTTAGCGGAATATATCAAAAGTAACAAGCCCTTTGAAAAGATTGAGGAGAAGAGTTTTGTTTATAATTAACGCCCTGTTCTGTCAAAATCTAAATTTTAATCAAAATCTTTATAAATATTAGCCATTCCTACTACTCCATGGGAGTTAAAACTTTATTTGGCGTTATGCTTGCTGTTTTTGTGTTTAGCTATATCTATATCGGTCTTATTATGGAAAGCCCGGAGCCGCCAAAGGCTGCAGCCTATATTGTTGAAGAGCCGCAAATGAAAATATTTATTATAGAAGAGCACCCAACATCTGCATGGTCCGAGAAAACCAGCAGCGAAAAGCATAAACTTAATGTTAAAAGATATAAGCGGGAATATAAAGATGAGCTTGAAGAATTTGAAATGAAGAACAAGCTCAAGAACGTTATAAGGTCTGTGGATGGAGAATTAATTATTGGGTATTCTAAAGAGATTGATAATCCTGGATTCGAAAGTATTGATTAATATCTTAAATTTATAAAACAATAAGTTTAAATTATATGCCAGTTTGATTTCTCATATGGACAATTTCAAGGAAGAAATAATAAATCTGATAAAAAAAGAAGTTAAAGACGCAGAGATTATTCTCGAAATCCCTCCAAAGCCTGAATTAGGGGATTATGCATTCCCATGCTTTTCCCTGGCAAAAATTTACAAAAAAAATCCAGTTCAAATTGCACTGGAGCTGGCTTCCAGGATAAAAAAGGCAAAATCCATAAGCGAAATAAAAGCCTTAGGGCCGTATCTTAATTTTTTCATCAATAAAAAATTCCTGAATGAAGGGACACTTAAAAAAATATTGAAGGAAAGGGAAAAATTCGGCTCCTCTAAAATCGGAAAAAAAGAAAAGATAATCCTTGAGCACACCTCGATAAATCCCAACGCAAGCCCGCATGTAGGCAGGGCAAGGAACGCCATCATAGGTGATGCGCTCGCAAGAGTTCTGAGATTTACAGGTTATAAGGTCGAGGTTCATTATTTTGTGAATGATATAGGGAAACAGATAGCAATGCTTGTTTTGGCTGCTCGCAATAAAAAAAACCTAAAATTCAATGATTTGTTAAAGATATATATGGATATTGCAGCTAAAGTTGAAAGCAATCCGGAACTTGAAAAAGAAGTTTTGGGCATGTTAAACAAGCTTGAAAGCTGGGATAAAAAAATAATCGGGGATTTTAAAAAGATTGTAGGCATATCTGTCAAAGGCCAAGTTGGAATACTATCTGAGCTTGGCATAAAATATGATATTTTTGACTATGAGTCTGAATACTTGTGGAGCAGAAAAACACATGATGCGCTCAAGCTTTTAGAAAAAACAGGCATGTTTTTCTTTGACAAGGATAATAGGTTTATCCTGGATGAAAAAGGATTCGGATTAGGAATAGAAGTTCCCTTGCTGGTTTTGACACGGGGGGATGGAACTTCTTTGTATCCTCTGAGAGATATTGCTTACGCGCTTGATATGTCCGGCAAAGGGAGGAATATAGTTGTTTGGGGCGAAGATCAAAAACTGTACAGCGAGCAGATTAATGCGGCATTAAAAATGCTTGGGAAAAGGCCAAGGAAAGCGGTTTATTATTCTTTCGTGCTGCTGGAAGAAGGTAAGATGTCAACAAGGAAAGGCAATGTGGTTTTATTAGAGGATTTCATGAAAGAAGCTTTTGAGAAAGCTAATAAAGAGCTTAAAAAAAGGTATGAAAAAAATGACATCAAATCTGCAAAAGCGATTGCTTATGGCGCTGTTAAATACGGCATATTGAAAGTGGGCCCTGAGAAGAATGTTACATTCAACATGGAGCAGGCATTGAATTTTGAGGGAGAGACCGCTCCTTACATACAATACGCTTACGCAAGGATAAGCTCAATAATAAGAAAGAACAAAAATATAATTCCTAAAAAAGCTGACCTTTCCATTTTAAATTCAAAAGAAGAGGCAGAATTGATAAAAAAGCTGGCAGAGTTTCCAAATCTTGTCGAAAAAGCTGCAGATGAACTAAGGCCAAGCATCATTGCAAATTACACCTATGAGCTGGCAAAGCAGTTTAATGAATATTATCATAGCCACAATATCCTGAAAGAAAAAGAAGAGATAAAGAATGCAAGGCTTCTGTTGATAGTATGCGTAAGGCAGGCAATCAAGAATGCTTTGGAGCTATTGGGGATAGGCGTACTTGAGAAGATGTAGATTCTAGTTCTAAATACAGTAAAATTATGAATTAAAACAAATGTTTATATATAATAAAATAAACTCATTCAATAAATAAAAATCAAGGAGGCTGCAAAAAATGGAAGGAAAGGGAAAAGGCGGATG